>SFOH01000026.1 GCA_004552485.1 Bacteroidales bacterium
GCTCAAACAACTCATTGAGGTTTATAGCGATGACCCTGCAAACAACATCATATACATTGATAAAGAAAACAAAGGCTTTGATTCAATCCGCACCTATCATGATCTGAATGAGTATATTACCTCGCACTTCGTCGAAGGCAAGAGAAACTTTATTCTAATCGATGAAGTCCAAGAAATCGAAGATTTCGAGAAATCGGTGCGAAGTTGGAGAACCGAAGAGAATACAGACGTCATTATCACCGGCTCCAACGCAAAAATGTTTAGCAGACAGCTATCAACCCTCATCGGTGGTCGGTATACCGAAATCGAGATACGCCCCCTCGACTATCGAGAGTTTCTCATCTTTCATCAATTAGGCGACAGCGTCGAGTCGCTGGCCAAATATATTCAGTTTGGCGGAATGCCGGGATTAGTAAAAATTGGGCTTGAACTACCCGACTCGTTTCAATATCTCAACGACGTAATCAACACGGCACTTCTCAAAGACATCGTTATATGCAACAAGATTCGCAACGCTGAGTTTATGGAACGCCTGACGAGCTTTGTAGCTGACAATACAGGCAAACCGATTGCCGCAGCCAATATCGCTCGGTTTATGAAATCGCGCGGCTCGGCCGTAAGCACCGACCTCATCATCGCATATCTGGGATATCTTTGCGATGCATACATCACTGATGCGGTTAAGCGCTTCAATATCCATGGCCGGAAATTGCTTGAAACCAATGAGAAATATTACTTTGAGGACCATGGCATCCGCAATGCTCTGATAGGATGGAGCCGCGAGGGTGACATCGAAAAAATCCTCGAAAATATTGTCTACAACGAATTGCGGCGCCGGGGTTATAACGTGACGGTCGGCAGTCTGCAGGCCGGCGAAATAGACTTCGTAGCAGAACAAACAGCCGGCGGACGCGTCTACATACAGGTCAGCTACCTCATTGCCGACGAAACCACCCGCAAAAGAGAATTCGGCAACTTACTCTCGATAAAAGACAGCTATCCCAAATACGTCATTTCCATGACCCCGTTGGTAACCCGCCAGGATAACAATGGGATTACGCACATCTCACTCCGCGAATTCCTCATTCACGGTCTGTAACCATTCGGCGGGAGCGCCGTCTCGGCCGCCGATTCCGCAAAATTTGCTATATTTGAGACATCGGATTTTTTGCACGTATCACGACTTTTTATTAACTTTGACCCGAAAATAAACTACATTATATGTCTGAACAGTAGATGAATAGCTATCGGCTCACGTCGATGGAAGAGCCGGGCGACGAGCGCATGGCTCAGATTATGCGCGAAGTTGCCGAAGATGCCCGCGAGAGCACCCGCCGTGCCGCCGAGCGTGTGGCCGCCGGCATCGAAACCGCAACGATTGAAGCTCGTGCAAGAGTTGAAGAAACCATGTCAAGACTCCGCAATGGCAGCAACTAAGCACAAACCGGTTCTTAAGCAGCAGATGAACGGAACAGCGTGAGTATAGGGCTTCAACGCCGCCGATTCCGCAAATTTGCCGAAATATACGGAATCCATTCCGCATATTTTACGATTTTTGCGGAATCAATTCCGCAAAATTTGCTATATTTGCGGAAAATTTCATTCTACATCATGATTCAGCGACAAATCGAACCACTCATTGCGCGCCTCCTCGGCTCCGGGAAGGCCATAATCATTATGGGCGCGCGACAGGTCGGCAAATCCACCTTGCTCCACCAATTGTTTGACAGTCAGGAGAATGTCCTATGGATGAATGGCGATGACGCAGACGTTCGGACCATTCTGAGCGATATCACCTCAACAAGGCTCAAGGCCCTGCTGGCCAATCAGAAAATACTGATTATCAATGAGGCGCAGCGCATTAACGACATCGGGCTCAAGCTCAAGTTGATAACCGACCAGATTCCCGAGGTGCAGGTAATTGCAACCGGCAGCTCAAGTTTCGAGCTTGCCAGCAAGGTTAACGAAAGCCTCACCGGCCGCAAGCGCGAGTTCCGGATGTTTCCCCTTTCTTTCCGGGAGATAGTCGACGCCACCGACCTCCTCACGGAACAGCGGCTCATACCCCACCGCCTTGTTTATGGCTATTACCCCGAGGCCGTCACAAATCCCGGCGACGAGCGCGAAGTCCTGCGCGAACTCTCGTCAAGCTACTTGTACAAAGACATACTGCAACTTGACGGCATCGCCAAACCCGACAAACTTGCCACACTCATCCAGGCCCTCGCCCGACAAATCGGAAACATCATATCCTACCGCGAGCTCAGCATGCTCGTGGGCATCGATGCCAAAACAGTAGAACGCTACATAGACCTCCTGGAGAAAAGCTACATCATATACCGCCTCGGAAGCTTCTCCCGAAATCTTCGCAACGAGCTGAAAAACGGCAAGAAAATTTATTTCTACGACAACGGCATACGCAATGCTGTCATCGGCGACTTCCGCCCCGCCGAAATCCGTGATGACGTCGGAGCTCTGTGGGAAAACTTCGTACTGACCGAACGCTTGAAACAGATTTCCTACTCCCGCAGCTTCACCAACATACGCTTTTGGCGCACCACCGAGCAGAAAGAGATTGACATAATCGAGGACACCGACGGCCGGCTCTCCGCCTTCGAAATCAAATGGAACCCCGCGAAGGCAAAGACCGGTGTGCCCGCAAAATTCGCCGCCGCCTATCCCGACGCATCCTTCAAGGTCATCACCCCCGAAAACGTCTACGACTACATCCTATAATCTCATCCCCGCCGCTCATCTCCGTAAAACACTGACTCCCAACACACAGCATCCCCGGAACAACGGACATTGAACCGTTGCCCCGGGGATGCTGTCATTATAAGCTAATTACTTCACGAGGTGGAGGGAGGCGGAGGAGGCGGTGCGGCGGATGTAGAGGCCGGGGGCGCTGGGCGCGCCGGGGAGGGCGACGCCGCCGAGGGTGTAGAAGGTGACGGGGCCGGAGGGCGCGTCGGCCGTGATGTCGTCGACGCCGGCGCCGGATTTGATGGTCACGTCATAGCTGAAGTCGTTGATAGAGTAGGCGTTATCGCCGAAGTAGGCGCACACTTTAAGCTCGTACGTGCCCGGGTCGATGTTGTCGGGGACGGACAGCTCATAATCGGCCGTGGCCTTGGCATTTCCGCCGATGTACACGCTCACCTCCGCGGAGTTCGCCACCACCTCGCGGCCCCCCGCCGTGCACAGCGCCAGGAACGTGCGAATCTCGCGCTCCGTGCTGTTCGCGTTCGAGAGCGTGGCGGTGACGGTGACCGTGTCGCCGGTCTTGAACTCGAGGCCGTCGGTGAGGGCGGCGCTCACGTGCTCGGGGTCGTCGCTGACGGGCTGCTTGACGGTGACGGTGTTGCCACTGACCGTTATCTCCACGCTGCCATAACCCGTCTGCTTATTGTAAAGCATTGGTTTCCACACGTTTGACGACGTCACCTGATACACCGGCGTCAGCGTGTACGTGCCGTCGGCCAGCGTCTCGGGCAGGTCGAACGTCTTCTTGGTGAAGCCCACATGCGTGGCCCATTCCGAGCCCGTGTAGAGCGTGACATAAACCGGTGCGACACCCGCGCGCGTCAGCTGCGCGGCCACATTGAACGTGCCGGCGATGCCCGACATATTGTAGTAACCGCCCTGCGAGCCGTCGGCGAACAGCGTCAGCTGGCGCCGCGTGGCCGTCACCTTCATGTCGCCGTAGATGCCCATATACGGCTCTGCGGCCACGGAGCCGGCCACGGGCGGACGGATGCCAAGGAGCGCGTCCTGCTGATAGTTGAAGCCGCCGCTGCCGCCGCCGATACCCGTGCTCGACGGGTCGAGTGCCGACAGCCGGAAGTAGCCGTCCGAGCGGCCGCCCCAGCCCCAGTTGATGTGGTAGAGACCATCCGCACGATAGCCGTCGCAGACGAACGAGTGGCCGCCGCCGCTGCCCTGGCCGTTGTAGATGCACGGGCCCACGGTGCGCAGATTCTCATAGATCATCTCGTCCCATTCCTCGGCCCTGAAATAGTCGCGGTGCTGCATGTTCATCGCCTTGTCATAGCCGAAGTTGGCCGTCAGCGCCTCGCGGATGCGGTACGACTGTGTCCCCGACCCTTTCGTGCCGGCGCCGTAGCCCATGCGCACCGAGTAGCCGCAAGCCTGCATCAGCGTCGCCACCGCCGACTGCTGCGCCGCCGTTCCCGGCGCCTCCGCCGTGTAGCTGTCGAGCATATTCGCCCAGTCGAAGCTGACCTCCGCGAAGTTCATCGTCAGCGCCACGCTCTTCGACCCGTTGTTCCAGTTGTAAGACACGCGCCCCGTTCCCGAAGCCGGATAACGATAGTGGTGCATCACCTGCGCCATCGCCGTGGCCACGCATCCCGTGTAGCAGCGCTGACCCGCGTATGTCAGCGGGCACGCGTTGTTGTAGGGCGCATCCTGGTTCCAGTGCTCCTTCAGCATCGGCTCAATGGCCGCGCGCTGAGCCTTCGCCGGCGCCTTCGCGGCAGTCACGCCGTGCGCCTGCGCCCACTCGATCTCGCGGGCATACTCGCCCAGCCAGTACCGCGCGCCCGGCGCCAGCTCGTCCGTGCTCCCGACCGCGCCGTCGATATATCCCAACACCGCCGCCGCGCAGTCGTCGCCGCTGACCACCACGCTCTCACGGCCGTCGCTGAACAGATACCACGCCGCCGCCTTCGCGCCGCCGCTGCCCACGAGCTTCATCGACGCCATCCCGGACGCTTTCGCCCCGGCCGTCGCCGTCCAACTCTCCGCAGCGCGCGCCAGGGCCTCCTCGGCCGTCAGCACTCGTCCCTGCGCAACGCCAGCTGTCACTGCGACAGCAGCTGCTATCATAATCGCTTTCTTCATAGTCTCATATTCTTGGTTACTGATACTTTCCCGCAAAATTACGCAAAAATTTCCAAACTCCCCCGCACCCCGCCCCATAAACCGCCATCTCCCCCGCAAAAAAACAGAGCGCACGACCCCCCGGGCCGCACGCTCCGTTTCTTTACGTAACCGTAAAAACCTGACTTAGCCAATATTCGAGAACACCATAAGCGCGATGAACGCCACGGCAGCGATGCCGATAACCGTATACTGCTTCTTCGTGTTCTCGGCAACAATACCCTGAGCCTCCTCCAGCTCCTTGCGGATATCCTGACAGGCCTTCGAGTCGCCGGCGAGAGCCATCTCGCTCTTCTTCTCAACCTGCACCAGCTTCTTCACCCACACCTTGTCCCAGGCCTGGATGCTCGAGCCCTCCTTCGTCACACAGTTCATGTAGGTCAGACTCTGAATCTGCGAGCGGATAAGCGTCGTGAACTCCAGCAGGTCGCGGCGCGAGTTGGGCACCGGATACGTCGAAATCAGATTCGCCTTACGCTTCTCCGCGCCCTTCAGATTCTTCTCCGTGTGCATCGCCATCTTCACAATAGCGATGCAGAGCATAATCGGGAACAGGAAAATCCAGGCAAGAATCATCAGACAGCCGATCTTCGAGTCCGGCGACTCCGAGGCGCTGATCTCGCGGTCAACCTCCATCAGCTCCTTGTGAAAATTCGTCACACTGTCCGAGACAGCCACATCCTGAAATTCATAACCACACTCCGGACAAACAGCCGCCGACGCAGAGCGTATCGCGCCGCAGGCAGGACATTTTAAGTACGATGCCATAACAGATTTATAAGATTTTTAGACGCCGCCGGGCTCACTCATTGGCATAAGATTGATTGGGTTACTAACATTGAAGCCGGAAAGCGTGCGAGCCATATACCCCTTGGCCGCTCATCTTCCCGGGACAACATACGCACCCGGGCGAGCGGACAAAGAAAAAACGCTTTCCTCATCACAACAGCATTAGCTCAAGGATGATTTCTCCGCAAATATATGTATTATTTCTCCCTCCACCAAATTTTTCCCAAAATTTTTGCCGTCCGCTTCCCGCGGAGAGCAAAATCCTCATCAGCACATTTGAACGGCTTTATGTCAGAGTCCTCTGTGAGTTGGAACTGGCGCAGTTTGCTGAAATCAATTCTCACCACTGGAAATTGCTGATCGATTTCATTACTTCATAAGCCTTGCGGGCACGCTCCTTCTCCTCTTTGGACACAGGTTTTGGGGTAGAGATAAGTGTTTCGAATCTCACCGCATCGTTTCCTCGAAGTTCGGGGGTTTCTTTAATCGGTCGTGCCATAAGCAGAAGTTTTTATATAATACATTGCAAAGGTACACCTTTATAACAAATTACACAAGTGTTTGACCGTCAAAGGTTCGAAAATATCTTCTCGGAATCTCGTTGACTGACAAGACCAGTCTCAGAGACCTCTTCGACAAATCAAATTTCAAAAATGTCAATGTCCTCTGTGATTCAAGTGAACCGAATTTATTTAATTTTTAACACCGTCCATTTTTAGTGGACAGTAGTGAGGTGAGAATAATATAAATTGCCATGATTATGCTAAACAAGATAATTATGAAATAAAGGGCACAGTAGCGCATTATTCCCGTGCGCACACCGATTCATACATCTATTTACCTACCGGATATTATGATTTCACGTACGATATCAATACTGAAGTATTGTCGTTTACCAGAAAGGGCCGCGTCTGTCGTGTAGGCGAGTATTCCGGAGACAAAACAAAGACGTATGAGTACTACGAAACACCTTATGATGACGTCCCGTATCCCGGTCTGACAGCATCGGCTTATGGCAACACTTTTAAAACGACAGGCGGCTTTGTGCTGTATGCAGAGACCGATAACTGGGCATGGTACAGGTCATGGAATAATCACGCTCAAGAAAACAACTACTAAGCCCCCACACCCGGCATCGTCAGCGACGACTTCGCAGGGGGGAGATGCAAGAACGACGGCCCGGGGGCCGTCGTTCTGTGTGTGGGGGGATGTGGGTGCGGGATGCCTGCGAGGGGCGGCCGGAGAAGCCGCAAGAGGGGGCGGGGTGCCCGCGGAGGGGGATCAGAGCTTGGAGTCGAGGAGCTTGATTTTGTCCTCGAGGGCGGTGATGTCGGCGCGGAGGCGCTCGATCTTGCGCTCAAACTCCTGCACGAGGCTGTTGCCGGATTTGGATTTGGCGGTGAGGAAGCCGAGGTTGTTCTCGTAGGTGCGGAGTTCGGCACGGCGGGTCTCAAGGAGGCGCAGCTGGCGCTCGCGTTCGCGCATGAGGCGGGAGTCGTCGCCGTCCATGGCGGCTACGTTCTCCTCGAAGCGGGCCTGGCGGCGGCCGCGTTCGGCGATGTCAAACTTGGCGCGGATCTCGTTGATGCGGTTGCGGAAGGCTTCGTAGACTTTGTCTTTCTCGCGGAAGGGGACGTGGCCGATCGACTTCCAGCGTTCCTGGAGGTCGGCGATGAGGCTCTGCACTTCGGTGCGGGGCATGTCGTCGGTGGCTTTGTCGAGTTCTTTGATGAGGTCGCGTTTGGCCTGGAGGTTGGCCTGCTCGGTGGCGCGGACGCTGCCGGTGGCGGCTTTCTTCTGCTCGAAGAAGTAGTCGCAGGCGGCCTGGAAGCGTGCCCAGATGGCGTCGGAGTATTTCTTGGCGACGGCGCCGATGGTCTTCCACTCTTTCTGGAGGGCGACGAGTTCGTCGGTGGTCTTCTTCCAATCGGTGCTGTCTTTGAGGGCTTCGGCTTTTTCGACGAGGGCGGTCTTCTTGGCCAAGTTGGCGGCGAGTTCTTCTTTGACGCTCTTGAAGTAGGCGGCCTTGAGGGCGAAGAAGGTGTCGCAGGTGGCGCGGAAGCGGTTGAAGAGGGCATTGTTCATCTTGCGCGAGGCATAGCCGAACTTCTTCCAGTCTTCCTGGGCCTGTTTGATGGTTTCGGTCATCTTGTCCCAAGCGTTGAAGCTCTTGAGGGAGGCGAAGTCGAGGGCTTCGACGCGCTCGCAGATGGCGGTCTTGCCGGCTTCGTTCTCGGCCTCGCGGGCTTTGCGCTCTTCGAAGTAGGTCTGGTAGCGGCGGTTGATTTCCTGGCTGGCGTCTTTGAAGCGCGTCCAGATTTCGTCGCGCAGCTCTTTGGCGACGGGGCCTATCTCGCGCCATTTGTTGTGGAGCTCCTGGAGGCGGCGGAAGGCGGTGATGACGTCTTTCTCGTCGGCGAGGGCTACGGCGCTGGTGATGATGAGCTCTTTCTGCTCGAGGTTTTTCTTGAAGTCGTAGTCGCGGAGCTCTTTATTGATTTTGAGGTTGTCGGAGAACTGCTCGCGGGCGTCCTGAAAGCGTTTCCAGACGGCTGTCTCCTCGGTGGCTGGCACTTCGCCGAGGGCGTTGAACTCGTCCTGGAGCTCGCGGTAGCGGGGGAAGGTGCGGTTGACGTTGTCGGTGTCGCCGGCGAGGACGAGGATTTCGGCGATGATTGCGTTCTTGCGGTCGAGGTTGGCCTGCTTCTGCGCCTCGACTTCGGCGGCGTATGCGGCTTTCTTCTCCTTGATATTGTTGAGGATAGCTTTAAACTCTTTCTCTTCGGCCGACTCTTCGGCGGGGGCGGGCTCAGCGGCAGGAGCCTCAGCGGCGGCAGGAGCCTCAGCGGGAGCAGCCTCGGCGGCGGGCTCGGCGGCCGGTGCGGCTTCGGCAGCCGGAGCCTCGGCGGGTTTGGTGAGGCGGGCGAAGTGCTGACGCAGCGAGGCTACGGCCTCACGCGAGATTTCGGCGGCGGGGAGCGCCTCGAGCATGCGTGCGGCCTCCATGAGCTCGTCGAGCGACTGAGCGTGGGCGGCGGCTTTCATGGCGGCGGCATCGGCAGCCTCGACGACAGGCTTCTCGGCGGGCTTTTCGGCAGATGCCTCGGCGGCGGGTGCGGCAGCCTCGGGCTCGGCAGCGGGAGCTTCTTCGGCCTTGGGCTCGGCGGGAGCAGTGGCTACGGGAGCGGCCTCGGCGGCGGGAGCCTCGGCGGGTGTTTCTTTTGCAGGTTCAGCGGCAACAGCGGCAGGGGCGGCCTCCGATGCTGCCTGGACGGGTGAGGGTTGTACGGCGGCCTTATTTTCCTCGGCGCCAACAACAGAGTCTTGCATATCCATTTAGTTTTGAGTTAAAGATTTAAGAGACCCCGACAAGGGGGCGGAACAAAATATGACAGGCCACGGCGGTGCCATTCTGAAGCAGCACGCCGCGGGGGGTCACTCATTGCCGCCAAAGTTAGTAAATTTTTTTTATCCCCGCAAACATTTGACAATTATATTTTTATATAATTTCCCAAATGACATCCCAATTGGACTAATTGGACTAATTGGACTAATTGGACTAATTGGACTAAAGGGAGAGAGGAAAAGCCCGGCGCGCTCTCCACTCCCGCGGCAGGCCCCACAAAAAGCCAATTTGCCGCTGTCGGCGTAACCGGATAGGCGACCCGCTTATCGGCAAGAAACTATATGCACTCGGCAAATTTGTAGTCATATTTTTGCCGATATCGGCAAAAATTGACTAACTTTGTGGTATGAATGAATTCTGCGTACATATTCTGGGCTGCGGCTCGGCCATGCCGACCACACGCCACATGCCCTCTTGTCAGGCCATCGAGTACCGCGAGAAGGTGATGATCATGGACTGCGGCGAGGGCGCTCAGCTGTCGCTGCGCCGCGCCGGCATCAAATTCTCGCGCATCGCCCACGTCTTCATCAGCCATCTCCACGGCGACCACGTCCTGGGGCTGCCCGGCCTGCTCTCCACGCTGGCCATGCACGACCTGGGCAACACGGTCCATGTCCACATCTTCGAGGAGGGCGCGCGCCTTATGCAGGATATTCTCGACGTGATGTGCCACGGTTCGGCCATCAACGTGGCCTGGGACATCGTCAGCCCCGAGGGCGGCGTTGTCTACGAGGACCGCTCCATCACGGTCACGGCCTTCCCGCTGCGCCACCGTGTGCCCTGCGTGGGATACCGCTTCCAGGAAAAGCCCAAGCTGCGCCATTTGCGCGGCGACATGGCCAAGTTCCTGGAGATTCCGGTGAGCCTGCTGCCCGACATCAAGGCCGGCGCCGACTTCGTCACTCCCGACGGCCGCGTCATCCCCAACGACCGGCTGACCACGCCGGCCGACCACGCCGCCTCCTATGCCTATGCTTCGGACACGATGTTCTCGGAGGACGTCATCCGCGCCGTCAGCGGCGTCGACGTGCTCTACCACGAGGCCACATACGCCCACGACCGCGCCGAGAAAGCCACCGTCTACGGCCACTCCACGGCCGCCCAGGCCGCCGAGGTGGCACGCCGCGCCGGAGCAGGCACGCTGCTCCTCGGCCACTACAGCAAGCGCTACGAGGACACGGCGATGCACCTGACCGACGCCCGCGAGATTTTCCCGAACACCATCGCCGTCAAGGAGGGTGATGTCATCGACATCCTATGAGTCAGCCTGTTATCCCCGCCGAGGAGATTCTTGCGGCCGACTTCCACTTCATGCGCATGGCCCTGAACGAGGCACGCCGCGCCGCCATGGAGGGCGAGGTGCCCGTGGGCGCCGTCATCACCGATGCCGACGGCCGCATCATCGCCTCGGCCCACAACATGACGCAGGCGCTCAACGACGTCACCGCCCACGCCGAGATGCTGGCCGTCACCGCCGCCGCCTCGCACTTCGGCGCCAAATATCTCACCGGCTGCACGCTCTACGTCACCGTCGAGCCCTGTCTGATGTGCGCCGGCGCCCTGGCCTGGAGCCAGATTTCGCGCATCGTCATCGGCGCCGACGACGACAAGCGCGGCTACCGCGTGCAGACGTCGCGCAACCCCTTCCACCCGAAAACCGTCGTCCAATACGGCGTGATGGCCCCGGAGTGTGCCGCGCTCATGGCCGAATTCTTCCGACAGCGGCGCTAACCGTCTAACAATGAACCGATTGCTATGAAATATATGCTCATCGCCGGCGAGGCTTCCGGCGACATCCACGCCGCCCAGGTCATCCGCGAGCTGCGCCACCGCGACCGCAGCGCCTCGTTCATCTTCTTCGGCGGAGACATGATGGCCGAGGCCGCCGGCATCCGCCCCTTCGTCCACTACCGCGACATGGCCTACATGGGCTTCAGCGAGGTCATCCGCAACCTCGGCAAAATCAACGCCAACCTCAAGAGCGCGCGCCGTCTGCTGCGCATGTGGGAGCCCGACGCCCTCATTCTCGTCGACTATCCTTCGTTCAATCTCAAGGTCGCCGCCGAGGCCAAAAAGCTCGGCATACCCGTTTTCTACTACATCTCGCCGAAGGTGTGGGCCTGGAAAGAGTGGCGCGTACCGACTCTGAAAAAGCTGGTGACGCGTATGTACTCCATCCTCCCCTTCGAGGTCGACTGGTACCGCAAAAACCATCAGTGGAACGTCAAATACGTGGGCAATCCGAGCGTCGAGGAGATGGAGCACGCCCTGCGCCATGCCCCTTCGCGCGCCGACTTCCTCAAGGAGCACAAGCTGCGCGACCGGCCCATAATCGCCCTCCTCCCCGGCTCGCGCCTGGGCGAAATCAAGAACAACCTGGAGATCATGAACAAGGCGGTGGAGCAGTTCCCGCAGTACCGCGGCGTGGTGGCCGGCGCCCCCGGCGTTGACCCGGAGTTCTACCGCGCCTATACGTCGCTGCCCGTCCTCCACGGCTGCACCACCGACCTCCTCGCCAACGCCCGCGCCGCCATCGTCACCTCCGGCACGGCCACGCTCGAGACCGCCCTCGCCGGCGTGCCTCAGGTGGTCTGCTATCGCTCGAACGGCTCGAAGATTGCCTACAACGTGATGAAACGCGTGCTCAGCGTCGACCATGTCACCCTCCCCAACCTCATCACCGACAGCACGATCATCCCGGAGATGCTGATGCACCAGTGCACGCCCGACGCCGTGGCCGAACAGCTCACGCCACTGCTGCGCGATACGCCCGCACGCCGCGCCATGCTCGAAGGCTACAAACGCATGCGCGCCCTCCTCACCGACGCCTCCCCCTCGAAGGCCGTCGCCGACGACATCATCGCCACGCTCAAGCGCATTAAGCGTCATCTTGTTAAATAATGTTCGCGCGCAATATCGGCCGCTCTCTCACGTTATTATATAAGCGTCGCGCCAACGCGCGGGCGCGTTTTATATAATGTAAGACAACATGAAGATTCTCAGATACTTTCTCCTCCTGATGGCGGCCGTGACGATGGCAGCGGGATTCACCGCCTGCATCAACGACGACATCTCGACTTCGCCCTCCGACCAGCCCACATTCTCCGTGGACACCCTCAAAATGGGCACGGTCTTCACCGAGGACGTCACCGTCACGCACAAGTTCACCGTCCGCAACCGCAACGATAAGGGCATAAATATCAGCGATATACGTCTCAGCGGCCCCAACGCCGACCTCTTCCGTCTCAATGTGGACGGACTCGCCGGCAAGACGTTCCAGAACGTGGAGATTCGCGCCAACGACTCTATCTACGTATTTGTGGAAGCCACCCTCCCCGCCAATGGCGGCACGACGCCGCAGACGGTCAATGCTACGGTTGACTTCCTCACCAACGGCGTCACCAGCCACGTCGTCCTCCGCGCTGACGGCCAGGATGTTACGCGTCTGCGCGCACTCACCATAACCGAAGACACGCACCTCACCAAAGGTCGCCCCTATCAGATTTTCGACTCCCTGGTGGTGGCCGAAGGCCGCACGCTCACCCTCGACCCCGGCGCCGACCTGCGCTTCCACGACGGCGCCACGTTCATTGTCCGCGGCACGCTCATCTGCAACGGCACCCTCCGGGACCCCGTCAGCATCGCCGGCGACCGCACCGGCAACGTCATCACCGACATCACCTTCGACCTCATGTCGCGCCAGTGGAACGGCCTGCAGTTCACCGTCTCATCGCATGGCAACCGCATGGTTCACACACACTTGCGCAACACCTGGTACGGCGTGATTGTCAGCGGCGACGGCAAACCCTCGGCCGACGGCGCCCCCAAGCTGTGGCTGCAGAACACGCGCCTGCGCAACAGCGGCGACCTGGTGCTCGAGGTCTATGACGCCGACGTCCAGGCCTACGGCTGCGAGTTCGCCGAGGCCGCCAACGGCGTGGTGCGCCTCCAGGGCGGCTCGCACATCTTCAACCACTGCACCTTCGCCAACTACTACCTCTTCAGCGCCATCGGCGGCGCCGCGCTCACCCTCGAACACCTCTCGCCCGAGAACGATGCCGAGACCGGCACACCCTACACCAAAGCGCTGATTTCCAACAGCATAATCTACGGCCTCGGCCCCGATATCTCCCCCGGCGACCTGCTCGGCACCGAAGTCACCCTCAACCACTGTCTGCTGCGCAGCAACGGCACCGACGACGACAACTTCATCGCCTGCCTCTGGGACAAAGACCCGCTCTATTACACTGTGCGCGAGGACTATATCTTCGACTATCGCGTCAAGCCCGAGTCTCCGGCCATCGGCGCCGGCGACCCCGCGCTCACCCTGCCCGATGCCGCCGTCGACGCCTACGGCCTCACCCGCTCGACCACGGCGCCCACCCTCGGCGCCTACGTCTACCAGCCGCCGGTGGAGTGACACGTCATACCGCACAAAAAAGCGAGATTCCCGAAAGCCTTGCGGCCCGGGAATCTCGCTTTTTTCGTTGGAGGCTTACACCCGATTACTTTTTCTTTTTGGGGTGCTTGCAGTGAACCTTGCAGTTCTTGCACTCGGTCTTGTAGCAGTCTTTCTGATTCTTGGCGCAGGCCTTACAGGTCTTGCATTTGGCCTTGTTGCAGCCGCGGGCCGAAGCGTCTTTGCACTCGTGATGGTTGGCGGCGGCGCACTGGGTGGCGTTGCCGTTGCACTGAACGTTCTTGACGGCTTTCTCGCACTTTTTGGTCTGAGGAGCCTCGCATTTAACGCCGTTGTGATTGCAGGTGGTCTTGGGGGCCTGGGCGCTAACGGTGAAAGCGGCCATGGCGGCGACAAGGAGTATGGCTAATTTCTTCATAATTAGTTGATGAATTTTATTGAATGTGATTACTTATTACTGAATTTCGACGCAAAGATAGCACGAAAAGTTGATTTTTACAAATATCCGGCGGCAGTTCGTACTTAAAAAATCCAAAACAACGTCACTGCGGGCGCTTGCGCAGTTGCCAGAAGGCGACGGCCGAGGCGGCGGCCACGTTCAGCGAGTCGACGCCGTGGGCCATGGGGATGCGGCAGGTGATGTCCGTGGCCTCGATGACGTCGTTGGCCAGGCCGTCGCCCTCGGTGCCGAGGACAATCGCCAGGCGAGGCTCGGCCATGAGCGCGGGGTCGTCGAGGCTCACCGAGTCGTCGCGCAGAGCCATGGCCACGGTCTTGAAACCCAAGTCTTTAAGCGCATGAACGGGCCGGTCGAGCCATGTCCACGGCACGAGGAAGACGGTGCCCATCGACACGCGCACGGCGCGGCGGTTGAGCGGGTCGCAGCTCTGCGGCGTGAGCAGCACGGCGTCGATGCCGAGGGCGGCGGCACTGCGGAAGATGGCGCCGATGTTGGTGGTGTCGCAGACAGCGTCGAGGACGGCCACACGCGAGGCATTGCGGCAGAGGTCTTCGACCGTGGGCATGGGGCGCCGGCACATGGCACAGAGCACGCCGCGCGTCAGCCGGTAGCCGGTAAGCGTCTCGAGGACAGCGCGTTCGCCGGTGTAGACGGGCATACGGCCGGGGCAGCGGAGGAGGATGTCGGCGGCGTCACCGATGATATGGCGCGCCTCGCAGAGCATCGACTCGGGCACGTAGCCGGCGTCCATGGCCACACGAATCACCTTGGGCGACTCGGCGATGAAGATGCCGCCGTCGCCGCCGTGCTGACGCAGCTGCGCCTCGGTGAGGCGGGCGTAGACGTCGACGCGCGGGTCGGCCGCTTCGGTTATGTTTATGATGTTAGCTTCCATTTTCAACCGCAAAGATACGAAAAGTTTGGGAAAAATGTGTAAATTTGTAGCGCAATACCGCTGTTCCGCGCCCCTCGCGCAGGCATTTCCGCACGCGCCCGGGCCGGACACCGCGAAAAAACATTGACCCGTCATGACAGAATTTCTCTCCGAGTGGCACATCCTGGGCCTCGTAATCGGCCTCGCCACCTTCCTCATCATAGGCATTTTCCACCCCCTTGTCATCAAGGGCTACTACTACACGGGGCTGCGCTGCCGACCCTGGTTCGCCGCCGCCGGCGTAGCCTTCATAGGCCTGAGCGTGTGGGTCAGCTCGCTGACGCTCAGCATCTTATGCGGCGTGGTGGCCTTCAGCTGCTTCTGGAGCATCCTTGAGGTGACCCAGCAGGCCGAGCGCGTGCGCAAAGGCTGGTTCCCGAAAGGCCCGGCACAGCTGCGCGAAGAGGCGAAAGCCGCCGAAAAAGCCGCCGCGGACGCCAAATGAGGCCCCGCGGACACTCTTTGTGCCGTTTTTTGAAAATTCTTTGCCGCTAAGTCGCGAAAATTCCGTACCTTTGCACGTTATTCCCAACAGATAAATCATATCATAGCTATGCTTGACAAAATAAACTCACTGAAGGCGGAAGTTGAAGCCCTCACCGCCGGCGACGCCGCCGAGGTGGAGGCCCTCCGCATCAAATACCTCAGCAAGAAAGGCATCATCCCCGCCCTGCTCGTTGAATTCCGCAGCGTCCCCGCCGACCAAAAACGCGCTATCGGCGTGGCAATCAACGAACTGAAGACGCTTGCCACCGACAAAATCAACGCCCTGCGCGAGAGCGTCGAGACTCAGGCTGCCGGCTCCGAAGGCCTCGACGTCACCCGCTCCGCCGCCGCCGTGAAGCTGGGCACGCGCCATCCCCTCTCGCTCGTCCGCGAAGAAATCATCGACATCTTCCGCCGCCTGGGCTTCACCGTGGCCGAGGGTCCGGAAATCGAAGACGACTGGCACGTGTTCTCGTCGCTGAACTTCGCCGCCGACCACCCCGCCCGCGACATGCAGGACACCTTCTTCATCCAGCGCAACCCCGACGTGCTGCTGCGCACCCATACCTCCAGCGTCCAGAGCCGCGTCATGGAGAACAGCAAGCCCCCCATCCGCATCATCTGCCCCGGACGCGTCTACCGCAACGAGGCCATCTCGGCCCGTGCCCACTGCTTCTTCCACCAGGTCGAGGCCCTGTACGTCGACCGCAACGTCAGCTTCGCCGACCTGCGCCAGACGCTGCTCTACTTCGCCCGCGAGATGTTCGGCCCCGAGACACAGATCCGCCTGCGTCCCAGCTACTTCCCCTTCACCGAACCCTCCGCCGAGATGGACATCTCCTGCGACCTCTGCGGCGGCAAAGGCTGCGGCTTCTGCAAAGGCACCGGCTGGGTCGAGATTCTCGGATGCGGCATGGTCGACCCCAACGTCCTCGAAGCCTGCGGCATCGACTCGAAAGTCTACTCCGGATTCGCCCTCGGCATGGGCATCGAACGCATAACCAACCTGAAATACCGCGTCAAGGACCTGCGCATGTTCTCCGAGAACGACACGCGCTTCCTCGACGAATTCACCTCGGCCCACTAATCACCCCTCCCCGGGCCCGTAACCCGCGCGGTTACTGTGTCGCAGCACCATGCGCTGCGACGCGGTAGCCGGGCCGCCTTAACCACTTTTCCGACTTGAAGATCGCCGACAGATACAAAGAGGCGCTCCGCCGTTTCGAGGAGGAGATGCCCATGCCCGAGACCGAGCTGCACTATGCAGACCCGTTCCAGCTCCTCGTGGCCGTGATACTCTCCGCACAGTGCACCGACAAGCGCGTGAACATGGTCACGCCCGAACTCTTCCGCGCATTCCCCACTCCGCAGAAGCTCGCCGAGGCCGAGCCCCAGGAGCTCTACGAGTACATCAAAAGCATCTCCTACCCCAACAACAAAACCAAGGCACTCATCGGCATGGCCAAAGCGCTGGTCGAGCGCTTCGACGGACAGGTGCCCGAGGACATCGACGACCTGCTCACGCTCCCCGGCGTGGGACGCAAGACTGCCAACGTGATGCTGGCCGTCGTCTTCAACAAGCCCGCCATGGCCGTCGACACCCACGTCTTCCGCGTCTCAAACCGCCTGGGCCTCACCAACAACTCGCGCACACCGCTGGCCACCGAGAAAACGCTGATGAAGCACATCCCCGCCGAGGCCATACCCAAGGCCCACCACTGGCTCATTCTCCACGGCCGCTACGTCTGCACGGCGCGCAAGCCCGACTGCGAAGGCTGCTACCTCGCCGACATCTGCAAGAAACGTGCCGCCGACCTCCGTGCCGCCGCCAAAGACACTCCGCCTGCCGCGAAAAAGCCTGCCGCGAAAGCCTGACCGCAAGGCGCCCGCCACGAACCTTAATTCGCCTATCCATGAACAGAACCATCACCCTGAATATGAACAAAAAACGTACTTTAGGACAGCTCATTAAATATGCCATCGTCGGATGCATGAACACCATCCTCACCCTCGGCGTAATCTTCGTGTGCAAGAGCCTCCTCGGCGTCAACGAGTACGTTTCGAACGGCATAGGATACGTTGTCGGCATCATCAACTCCTTCCTGTGGAACCGCTCGTGGGTCTTCAACAGCCGCGACGGCCACATGCGCAGTCAGGCTGTGCGCTTCCTGGCCGGCTTCTTCATCTGCTACGCCATCCAGCTTCTGATAGTGTGGCTCATCAACAAGTCGTGGTTCGGCGAGACGCAGTACAACATCCTCGGCTTCGTGCTCAGCGGCTACGGCGTCGCCACCCTCATCGGCAACGTCGCCTACACCCTCTGCAACTTCATCTACAACAAAATCTTCACCTTCAAGAAGTAATCCCCACCCGGGAATAAATGCGCAGCGCCCCGCCACGGAAATTGTCTGTGGCGGGGCGCTGCGTATAGTTACGTGTTTTGGGGGATTAGGCGGGGTTGGCGGCGGGGAGCTTGATGGAGAGGGTCTGGCCGACTTCGGCGAAGGCGTGGAAGCGGGTGGCGCAATCGGCCGGAACGGGATAGTTGCGGAAGTCGGTGGCGGCGCTGTGGCCCTGGGTGTGCATGGGGATGAAGTTGTCGACGCGTACGGTGGAGACGAACTCGGCGGCGCCGGCAGCGAAATCGTCGCCGAGGCGGGGGTCAACCTCCATGAATGCGAGGTTCACTTCGGGAACGGCAGCGGCTATGCGGCGCGTTGCGATGGTGAACTGTGAGGCCATGCGCTGTGCCTCGCGGGCGTCTTTGACGTCGTAGTGGCGCGGGCTGAGGTCGCCGCCGTAGAAGATGGTCTCGCCGTCGGCGGTGGTGATGAGGAAGGAGATGCCGGCGTCGGTAGCGGAGAAGGCCTCGATGGTGAGGGCGCCCATCACATCCTCGATGCGGTCGCCGGCGGAGAGGCCCACGGCCTGCACTTCGGTGTTGCCGGCGAAGCTAAGCACGTCGTTTGCAAGCACATACATGTGCTTGTGGTTCTGGCCAAGCTTGAAGATTTCTTTGTTGAAATGGTCGGGATGGGAGTTGCTGACGAAAAACACCACGGGGAGCTCGGGGTTGTTTTTCAGCAGGTGGGTCAGTGCGTGAGCGGGGTCACGGTAATAGTCGAAAACGAGGAGAATGTTGTCGGTCTTGACTGCGAATCCGCAGTTGTCGAGATAAGTAACTTTAGCCATAGTAGTATGTTTTTCAATGTGTTTGTCAATGCGTTGCGCCCATACCGCCATGGCCGTGCCGAGGCTCAGGGGGTATGGACGGTGAGGCCGTCAAAGGCAATCCTCACATTGTCGGGCAGGAGTGGTTCCACGGAGGCGTGAAGGCCCATCTGATGGCAGAGATGCGTGAGGTATGCCACTCGGGGTCTTACTGTTCTTATAACGTCCAAAGCCTGCTGTAAGTTCATGTGGGAGGGGTGAGGAGTGAGCCTCAGCGCGTTGATGACGAGGGTGTCCGTTCCGGCCATTTTCTCGAGCGTGCCGTCGACAAGTGCCTTGCAGTCAGTGATATAGGAGAGTGGGCCGATGCGGTAGCCGGTGATACGCATTGTTTTGGTGTGCATGACGGGCAGCGGCGTCACCAGGTCGGACCCGACCATAAATGGCTGTGTGTCATCGATTTCGTAGAGGGCGAAGGTGGGCACGCCGGGATAGAGGTGGGAGCTGAACGAATACGGGATGCGCGCGCGAAGGTCGGCGGCGACGTTAGGCTGGCAATAGACCGGGAAATTGGGATGCGGGCCGCAATAGGGGCGCATGTCGTCGATGCCGCCGACGTGGTCGTAGTGGACGTGGGTCAGCAGGACGGCATCGAGGTCGGGCGAACCGGCCTGCAGCATCTGCTGGCGGAAGTCGGGGCCGCAGTCGATGAGGATGTTCTGTCCGCTGTCCGTGCGGACGAGCGCCGAGCAGCGCAGTCGGTTGTCGCGCGGGTCCTTGCTGGTGCACACCATGCACCGGCAGCCGATTTGGGGCACGCCCGTCGACGTTCCTGTTCCTAAAAACCTTATCTCCACTGTCTTATCTCTTTTTGTCTGTTTTTCGAATTCAGTAAAAATGCCGGCGAGCTACTTGCGGAAGCGGCTCAGGCGTCCGTCCTCGAAGAAGAGGTAGGTGCCGTCGCCGTATGACCAGCGCTCCACCATGCCGGCCGTGGAGGGCAGGTGCAGGTACTCGAGGGGAGCACCAAGGGCCAGGCGACACTCGTCGGGGGTCATGCCCTCGCGGATGCGCGACTGGCGGATGAGCGCCCAGGTGTCGTCTTCGATGGAGGGATACTGCTTGCGCGGGTCCGTGAACGAGAAGAGCGTCTCGAAGTTGCGGGTGGCGATGCGGCTGTTGCCCACGGTCATGTACAGGCCGAGGGTATCGGCCACGCCCTCCTCCGTGAATGTCACGCGCAGGGGGTAGTTGGCATTGCCGGGGGTGACGTCGGTGATGCGCACGGTCACATAGCGCAGGCCTTTCACCTCCGAACCGTCCGCGCGGAATCGCCTCGGCGTGAGTATATAATATGTGTTGCCGACCAGACGGTTGCGCACGGTGCCGACCATGTCCATGTCGACGGTGAACGGAATCTGAAGCGAGGAGTCGGCATTGAAGGCGCGGCGCGTCATCGTCGGGCGATAGACGAGGCGGTTGCCGCTGCTGTCGGTGAACGCCAGCTGCACGGTCGGGTCTTCGGTGAGGCCGGGAACATCCGAGACATCAGCGAAGCGGAGAACCGTGCCGGCCAGCGAGTCGGGCACGCGCGCTGCCGCGCCGTCCACGCCGGGCGTGAACAGCAGCGAGATGCGGTTGTCGGTGACCCACAGGCGCTTGCCGGCCTGCCAGTGGCGCGGCGACTGAGGCGCGGCGTCAGCGAGGAACTGCTTCTCGGGTGTAGCAATTTCCTCGCGGTGACGGATGTCGCGGTCGGTGATGACAGGCGTGGACTCCACGCCGGTGAAGCAGCCCTGGAGAGCCACTGCCGCCAGCGCCGCCAGTATCAGCGTATGTGCCTTGCGCAGAGTCATTTGCCGGGCGTGATGCCAAGGTTCTTGAACACGAACGAATAGATGTCGGCCCACTCGTCGATGACTTTGGCCACGGGCTTGCCGCCGCCATGGCCGGCCTTGGAGTCGATGCGGATGAGTTTGGGATTGTCGCCGGTTTCGGCAGCCTGGAGCGCGGCGGCATATTTGAAGGAGTGGGCGGGGACTACGCGGTCGTCATGGTCGGCGGTGGTGACCATAATCGAGGGATAATGCACGTCCTTGCCGCTGCGGATGCTGTGCAGGGGCGAGTAGGCCAGCAGGTACTCGGCCATCTCGGGGGAGTCGGCGCTGGTGCCGTAGTCGTGGGCCCAGTTCCAGCCGATGGTGAACAGATGGTAGCGCATCATGTCCATGACGCCCACACGGGGAATGGCCACGCGGAACAGCTCGGGACGCTGGTTAACGACGGCGCCGACGAGCAGACCGCCGTTAGAGCCGCCCTCGATGGTGAGCATCTCGGGGGAGGTCCAGCCTTCCTTGACGAGGTATTCGCCGGCGGCGATGAAGTCGTCGAAGACGTTCTGTTTCTGCATCTTGGTGCCGGCCAGGTGCCATTTCTCACCATATTCGCCGCCGCCGCGGAGGTTGGCCTGGGCATAGATGCCGCCGTTCTCCAGCCAATAAACACGGTTGGGCGAGAAGGAGGGCTCGAGCGAGATGTTGAAGCCGCCGTAGCCGTAGAGGTAGACGGGATTCTTGCCGTTGCGCTCGATGCCTTTCTTGTAGGTCAGGAACATGGGCACGCGTGTGCCGTCCTTCGAGGTGTAGAACACCTGCTCGGTCACGTAATCATCGGCATTAAAGCCGTTTATCTCGGTGTGTTTCAGGAGTTTGGCGGTGTCGGTTTCCTTGTCGTAGACGTAGATGGCGCCCGGATCGGTGAACGATGCGAAGCGATAGAACACCTCGGGATTCTTCTTGGAGGTTGAGAACGAGACGTTGCCGAAGGAGGGCAGTTTCACGGGGTGGCGCAGCTTGCCGTTGGCGAGGCTGTAGAGGTAGGCATGATGGCTGGCATCCTCTAAGTAGGTGACAATCAGGTCGTTCTCGGAGATGTCCGCACCGACGATGACCTTGTCCGATTCGGGGACAATCTCGCGCCAGTTCTCAGGCTGGGGCGCGGAGAGGGGTGCGGCCACGATGCGGTAGTTGGGGGCGTCTTTGGAGGTGAGCATGTAGACAGTGCCGTCGATGACGTCAATGACGAGGATGTTGTCGTCCTGGCTGTCGGTGACGGTCTGCCACTCGGCACCGGGCTTGTGCAGCTCTTTGATTTTAAGCGCGTTGCCATTGCCTTGGCCGCCGATAGAGATTACGAGCGCCGTGGCTTTGTCGTCGGTCCAGGCCTGGTGGAAGTGCAGGGGCGCGTTGCGGTCTTCGAAGGCGATGACGTCCTCGCTCTGGGGCGTGCCGAGTTTGTGATAATAGACCTTGTGGAACTCGTTGGCGTTTGAGAACTCCTTGCCGGCCTCGGGCGAGTCGTAGGCGCTGTAATAGAAGCCGTCGCCGTCCCAGGAAATCTCGGTGAACTTGGCCCATTTGATGTGGTCGTCGCGCAGCTTGAGCGTGGCGGGGTCGAGCACGAAAATCTCCTCCCAGTCCGAGCCGGAGCGCGAGATGGTGTAACCCAGGTTCTTGCCGTCCGGACTCATCCACACGCCCTTGAGGGCCACGGTGCCGTCGGTAGACAGCGCGTTGGGGTCGAGGACAACCTCAGCGTCGTCGCCCTGCGGAGTGGCCGAGCGGTAGAGAACCGACTGGTTGCGCAGGCCGTCGTTGTTGAAGAAATAGTATTTTCCGTCGGGATACTTCACCGGCAGGCCGTATTTGCCGTAGTTGTTGAGGGCGGTGAGGCGTTTGTGGATGTCGGCGCGGAAGGGGATGGCGTCGAGATAGCCGCGTGTCACGGCGTTCTCGGCCTCGACCCATTTGAGGGTGGCCGCCGCCGTGTCGTTCTCGAGGGGACGGTAGGGGTCGGCGACCTGGTGGCCGAAGTAGTTGTCGACAGTGCCGTCCTGGGGAGCGGCCGGATACGTGAGTTTCTGAGCGTTCATTGCAAGTGTTGCGGCCGCAGCGACGGCCGTCAGGACAATCTTGTTCATTTATTTATATGGTGTTGGTGTCTGAAAAAATTGGTCTATTGGAGAGGGTTTGGAGCGCGGCCTGAGCCGGCGCCAACTGCAAAGTTACGGATTATTTGTCAAAAAAGCTGATATTTAAGTTTTTTTTCCTACTTTTGTATCACGGTAGGCGCGTGCACGCGAAGCCCGCAACGCGGCCGCCGTCCTCATTATGAAACGTAAGCTACTGTTATTCATATCATTATGGGCGCTACTACTGGTGCTCATGATTCTTTGGAAATTCCTGTTCGTGGCCGTACAACCCGCCTTCGCGTGGGCCGATATGCGCCACATGGGCCAGATTGTCTGCCACGGATTCGGCACCGACCTGTCCATGACGGCCTACCTCATGGCGCCCGTCGTGCTGTGGATGCTGGCCGAGGCATGGGTGCGCTCCGAGCGCGTCATGGCCCGCATCCTCAACGGCTACCTATGGTTCGTGGCCGGCGCTGTGGCCGTTACCATGGTGGTTGACAGCGTGTTATATCCCTACTGGCAGATTCGCCTCGACGCCACACCCGTCTTCTACTTCACCACCTCGCCCGGCGCCGCACTCGCTTCGATGGCCTGGTATCTCGAAGTGGCCGCGCTGCTGCTGACGGCCGCGCTGTGTTGGGCCTTGCATTGGCTCCTACACACGGTTCAGCGCAAAATCGCCGTGCGCGTCAACGCCTCCGTCAAAGCCCGCGTGACGCAGACCGTCTCGTTCCTGCTCATCGGCGGCGCCATGATCATCCCCATCCGCGGCGGCGTCACGGTCAGCACCATGTCGCCCGGCCAGGCCTATTTCTCTTCGGACATGCGCCTGAACCATGCTGCCATCAACCCCATGTTCAATTTCCTGTACTCAATTTCGCGCGTTGACAATCTCGCCGAGGCGTTCCACTACATGGACGACGCTAAGGCTCAGGCGCTTATGGCGCCTCTCGCCAAGCCCATAGCCCCCGCCGACTCCGCGGCGCTGAGCCTCAGCGTCAAGCGTCCGGACATATATCTCGTCATCCTGGAGAGCTTCTCCTCCGAGCTCATGCCGAGCCTCGGCGGCGAGCCCATCGCCACCCGCCTCGACAGCATCGCCGCCACCGGCGCGCTCTTCACCAACTTCTACGCCGAGAGCTTCCGCACCGACCGCGCCCTCGCCGTCATCCTCAGCGGCTACCCCGCCCTGCCCACGACCTCGGCGCTGCGCTACCCCAACAAATTCGCCAATATGCCCTCGCTGGCACGCGTGCTCCGCAACGCCGGCTACGGCACATACTACTATTATGGCGGCGACGCCAACTTCACCAACATGAAGGCCTACCTCGTAGCCACCGGCTTCGATAACATCGTGTCGGACAAGGACTTCCCCGTCTCCGAACGCCTCAGCAAATGGGGCGCACACGACGACGTCCTCTTCCGGCGCGTGGCCGAAGACTCGCGCCGGTCGCCCTTCCTGGCCGTGGTGCAGACCTCGTCGTCGCACGAACCCTTCGAGGTGCCCTATCAGTCTGCCCATAAGGACGAGCGCGCCAACGCATTCGCATACGCCGACAGCTGCCTCGGCGCATTCGTCGACTCGCTGCGCGCCTCCGGAACCTGGGAGCGCTCGATCGTGGTCATCGTGCCCGACCACTGGGGATGCTACCCCAAAGGCCTCAAAGACCATGAGCGACGTCACCGCATCCCGCTCGTGCTCACCGGGGGCGCCCTCCGCGGAGTGCCCGCGCGCCTCGACGTCCTCGGCTCGCAGAGCGCCATCACCCCCACCCTCCTCTCGATGATGGGCCTCGACACATCCTCGTTCTTCCGCCCCGTTTCGCTGTTCGACACCGCCGCCACCCACCGCGCCTGGCTCGCCGAGCCGGAGTGGTTCACCCTCAAAACCGAGCGGGGACAGACCGACGGCACCATCGCCGACAAAACCGTCACCGGCGCCCAGCCCGACCTCACAAAAGCCTATATACAAACCATTTACACCGACCTCAACAAACGATGATCGAGATACTCCGGCAGATTGACGCAGAGGCGCTGCTGGCCATCAACTCGTGGCACACAGCCTTTCTGGACCCATTCATGAAGATGGCGTCGGCACGCCTTGTCTGGATTCCGTTCTACCTCTCCATCCTCTACGTCCTCTGGCGTGCCCGCGGCTGGAAAGCCACCCTCGGCATCGCACTCCTCATCGGCCTCCTCATCACCCTGGCCGACCAGAGCTGCGCCACGCTCATCCGCCCCTACGTCCAGCGTCTGCGTCCCACCAACCCCGACAACCCGCTCTCGCAATTCGTCACCGTCGTCGACGGCTACCGCGGCGGCTCCTACGGCTTCCCCAGCTGCCACGCCTCCAACACCTTCGCCCTGGCCGTCTTCCTCACGTTCATCACCCGCAACCGACTGATTATCATCACCATGTTCCTGTGGGCCGTGCTCAACTGCTACTCGCGCATGTACCTCGGCGTCCACTATCCCGGCGACATCCTCGCCGGCGCTCTCCTCGGCACACTCTGCGCCTTCCTGGTCTATGCCCTCTTCCGCCTCGCCCTACGGCGTCTGCGCCACCCCCTCCCCGCGCCCATCCCCGCCAACCCGGCCCTCTATCTCCCCATCCCCGCCGCTTTCCTCCTCTCCCTCCTCGCCTTCGCCCTCGTCTCCCTCGTCCCCTAAACTTGCGTATGTGTCTGAGATTTCGTATCTTTGCGGTGGAGACCCTCTTAAACACAAATGGCCATGGCAGAACAGCAAATAGATTACCCCGTTGGAATTGAAAATTTTGAGAAAATAAGAACAGAAGGATTCTTATATATCGATAAAACCGAGTATCTGCACAAAATGGTGCGACGCCCGGGCTACTATCTGCTGTGCCGTCCGCGCCGTTTTGGCAAAAGCCTGTTTCTGACCACTGCCGAGGCGTTCTTTGAAGGCAAATGCGAGCTTTTCGAAGGGCTGGCCATCTCTCGATACGACTATGACTGGGAGCCATCACCCGTGCTCCATCTCAATCTGGTAAACGCCGATGCGTCAGAGCCGGAGACCTTAAAAAAAAGCTTCGACCGCCAGTTCAAACGCTGGGAGGAGAAGTATCAGATGACCGATATCGCTGATAATCTCTCCGACCGCTTTGGCGATATCATCCGCACGGCCTATGAGCGCTCCGGCAAGCGCGTCGTTATCCTCATCGACGAGTACGACAAACCGCTTGTCTCACACATTGACAATGAAGCGCAGAAGGAGGAATTCCTCAACATTCTGAAGCCCATATACTCCAACCTCAAAGGTTGCGACCGATACATTCGTCTGGCAATTCTTACCGGTGTCAGCCGCTTCTCGCGTCTCAGCATCTTCTCCGACATCAACAATCTGGACGACATCTCCATGGATGCCGAATTCGCTGCCATTTGCGGCATAACCGAGGAAGAGATGCTCCGCGACTGCCAGCCCGGCATTCAGAGACTCGCCGACTACAACGAATTCAGCTACGACGAAGCCGTGGCACGCCTCAAAAACAACTATGACGGCTACCACTTCGCACGACACTGTCCGGATATTTACAATCCCTTCAGCCTCCTCAGCGCCTTGCGCAAACGTGAGATCGGCGACTACTGGTTCGCGACCGGCACGCCGACATTCCTGCTCAAATCCATCCTGCACAAAGGCGTAAACCTGCGCGAATATATGAATGCGGAGACAGATTTGACCTCGCTTTCTTCGATTGACTCCTATACCGATGACCCGGTGCCCATGCTGTTTCAGACCGGCTACCTCACACTGAAGGGCTATGACCCGGAAACCGGCGACTACAAACTTGGCATACCCAACCGCGAGGTGGGCCGAGGTCTATTCCGCGGTTTGATGCCCTTGTGCACGGGCCTGGACGAAACGCGCTCGCGCTCGTTCATTCGCGACTCCGCGCGGATGTTGCGCGAGGGCAATGCCGACGGCTTCCTCACCGGGCTGCAGACGCTGTTGGCCGGCGTGTCCTATGAGCTGACAGGCACGAAGTCGGAGATATTCTTCGAGAACAACCTCTACGTCATCTTCACGATGTTAGGCTTTGACGTGCAGACAGAGTATCACACTTCCGACGGACGCATCGACGTGCTCATCCGCACACCCAAATACGTCTACATCATAGAGATCAAGCGCGACTCCTCGCCCGAGGCCGCCCTGGCCCAGATCAACTCCAAGCACTACGAATACCCCTTCCGCGCCGACAACCGCGCCATCGTAAAAATCGGCGCCAACTTCTCCACCGCCACCCGCAACCTCACCGGCTGGCTCATCGAACGCTAACATGAAGTGGATGAACATACTCATGGTGTTTGCCGGCAGCGGCCTTGGCGGCGTATTCCGCTACGTCCTTGGCGACGCCGTGCAGGTGTGGATGCGAGGCAATGAGCTGCCACGGTGGCTTGCAGGCAACGCGACGGCCGAGCGCATCGCCGCGACATTCCCGTGGGGCACACTGGCCGTGAACATCATCGGATGCTTCCTGATCGGCCTCTTCTACGGCCTCTTTGACCGCTATGCTCCCGCCGCATCGCCCGCCGCCGCCCACCTGCGCCTGCTCCTCACCGTCGGCTTCTGCGGCGGATTCACAACCTTCTCGACCTTCATCAACGAGAACTACCTCCTCTTCCAGAGCTCGAACCTACCCATGGTCCTCCTCTACCTCGCCCTCAGCATCCTCCTCGGCTTCCTCCTCCTCTACGCCGGCTACGCCCTCCTCCGCTAACCCCGTCCCCCGATAAGCAATCCTTTTTGTGCTTTGCCTGCGCTTTGCCCCAAAAATTAAATCCCTGCAACTCAGCAAGTTACAGGGATTTTTGCGTACCCCTAAGCGTGCCGTATTAGAACCAATCTTGGCCGATTTGGAAAGGCTATGGGAGATGCGTCACTGGATTCCTGACCCGACTAAGCCCATTAATCCGCAAGAATGGGCTAAGAAACATTGCGTCTAAACACAATAAAATAGGGGGTGGTACTGCGATAGCATCAACCCCATGCTTTTGAGGCATATATACTCCTGCCTATCAAGTTGATAGGCCTTGCTGTATCCGCCCTTTACCCTCCTGACTCCCCACGTATTATAGAGCTATGAACGGTTCTGCAGGTCAATCTGAAAAAATTTTCCATACCATAATTTGCATTTATGGAGGGCTTGCACCATAATAGTAATTGAAAATACTATCAACAACAATAATGAATAACAACGATAATAGCACTACCTTCGAGGGTTTACCATCAGAAGTTGTAAATTCAGCAATGACTCCGAGTCAATTGAAGGTGATGGAAGTGCTGTTCCTGTATAACGGATTGGTTAAGACTAAGTCCGATGGTTACTTCTTTATCTCCAATGAGGCATTGATGAAAGAGGCTGAAATTGGGAGCAAAACAACACTGACGAAAATTATCCGACTATTTGAGTACAATGGATTCATAGGGCGGAAGACTGGCGATTTCACGAATCGGAAGGCCTCGGAGTATATTCTTTATGAAGATAAGGTAAAGCAATGGTGCCGAGACAATCCGAAACCCATATCAAGGAATAACGACAAGACACTACAATCATCAGACGAAATTCGGGAGGCGATTGAAAGAGCCGTGACATCGGCTATAAAACCGCTCTTTGACAAGCAACGGGAACAAGAAGAGGTAATCAAATCATTACAGGGTGAGATTGCATCATTGAGGGCAGATATGCGTACACTTATTGAGGCGAGGTGTACTACAGATACAGAAACAGATGTAGATAGAAAAACAATAACAAATACTGATAGTACTGTTATTCAGAGTCAAGCAGACTATGTAACACTCATCAATCCTGTCAAGACGACAAATCGCTATGATGACAAGCTCAGT
>SFOH01000002.1 GCA_004552485.1 Bacteroidales bacterium
ACGGGCGAGGGCTCCCAGTCGTAGTCGTATTGAGAGATAGCGAGGCCTTCAAAGAGCTCGCGTTTGCCTTCAAAGAACGCCAGAGCAGTGCTAAGAAACAAGCTCTTGCCAAAGCGGCGCGGACGGCACAGCAGGAAATATTTGCTGCCACACAGCATCTGATGCAGATAATCAGTCTTGTCGACATAGAGGTATCCGCCTTTTCTTATCGTCTCAAAATCTTCAATACCGATGGGGTATCTTAATTGCTGTGCATCCATAACTTTCGGGAACATTTGAGGTCTCCACCGCAAAGAAGAAATTCTATCTTGTGCAAGCCGGACATGTCGTTGAGATAGAAAAAACCGCCGGATTTGGAATCCGGCGGAAAATTCAGGTTGTGTGTTCCGTAGTATTTGGAGAATCAGAGAGTTAGGGGCAGGGAGGATTATTTCCCGATGATGTTGTCGTAGTCGGTCGTGAACGTGCGGTAGGTGTTATTCATGGCCGAGATAATCTGCTGGAAGACAGACTCTTTGCCGTCGAACCACGATGCCGTGGGATACCAGTGCACGTCTGTGCGTTTCTTGGCGGCTTTCATCACCGCGCCGGCGAAGGTGTCGGAGGGGAGGCCCTTGTCGGTGAACGCCATCATGAGTCCCTTTGAGGTGATGCCCATTTCCTTCGAGCCGCCGGGCACCCAGCGTCCTTTCGGCGAGTAGGCTTCGAGCGCGCCGAAGGTGAACTCTCCCGTGTCTTTGTTGACGTCGCGCATCTCGATGCGGTAGAGGCGCGGCTGCGTCGACGGCGAGCTGAAGCCGGAGACCGTGGCGCATAGGCTGAACCACATTCCGAACAGATTGTTGCCCTCGGGGTTGACCTTCAGGTTGCCGAGCGTGACGTTACCGCCTTCAGCGACAAGCCATTGCTTGCCGGTCGCCTCATCGTGCTGGACGCCGACGATGTTGAGCGGCGCCGCGAAGAAGGTCGTCGAGAAGTTGGGGAAGACATAGCGCCTGTCGGGGTCGAACATCAGCGCCACGAAGCCGTGGGTGTTGTCGCCGTAAGGCGTCTTCGTCGTGGCGTCACGGCTGATTTCGGCATAGACGGGCACTTTGAGGCTGGTGCCATCGTCGGTCAGCACGACTTCGCCCTGATATGCGCCGGTCATCTCAGGCTCCGAGGTCTTCTCTTTCTTGACAAAGTGGACGGTGATGTCCATGTCGGAGGTGACGGCGAAAGGCTTGCCGAGCTGAGCCTTAACGGCGGCGTCGGCGTTGTCGGTTGTGATGGATACGATGCCCCAGTCTTCGTTGGGAGAGGCCGTGACGGTGGCATAATCGCCGTAGCCGAATGTGCCGGCGGGAGTGAGGCTGACCGTTCCGCCCTCGCCGGGGTCGGCCGACACGCGGACGTTGAACTTGACTGGAGTAACGGTCTTGGGACCAATGGCTTTCTCCGTGACACGATCGACGATGATGAGCTTTACGGGCGGTACGGGCGTGGGAGGTGTCGGTTCGGGTTCGGGCTCGGGGTCGACGATCGGGTCATCGATTATCGGTTTTCTTATCTCCGGCGGGAGATCGTCAGGGAGATTGCCGTTGGCAGCATCGCGGCTGAAGAGCCACGCCACGAAGCCGTCGGCGCGCATGAGGCCGGTGTACTCCTTGTGCTTGAACGTGATGTTCTTGACGCGGGCATAGCCGTCGGCGCTGAGCTGTTCAAAACCCTCGATGCGTGTGCCTTTCAGGTCGTCGAAACCGGCCAAAACCACATCGGCTAACGGCGTCACAATCAGGTCGGCGTTGCGGATGGTAGCCAGGCCGTAGGGCTCGAAGACGGGGCCCCCCTCGCATACGACGGAGGCGGAGACAACCTTGTCCGACACACGTTTGACCACGTTGAAGTCGCGGTCTACGATGGTTGAGGAAATGTCGAAAACGGCCCTGTCGACGGGCAGCACATAGGCATATCCGCCGTAGAAACAGTTGCCGTTGGAGAACGATGCAAGTTCCTGGCCCTCAGTGTTGTAATACCATATTTTCTGGCTGTGTGAGAGATAGAAGCGGCCGTCCACGACGTCGGAGACATAGTCGAGATTGAGATTGCGGGGCGACTCGAAAACGACCTTGCCGGTTTTGTCGATGAGCATGGGCTTTCCGCTCACATCTTTCTTCACCCACGCGTAGCCCTCGCTGAAATCGCGGGCCTCGTAATAGTCGGGCTGAATGACAATCTTTCCGGCCACATCGATGAAGCCCCAGCCGTATTTGTAGCCGATTTTCAGCGGTATGGCACGCAGTCCGTCGCGAAGCGGACGCATGGCCTTGCGCTCGCCGCCGCGAATGGTCAGGTTGGGGAACACCTTCGTGCCCTGCGCATTAATATAGAAGTAGAGCTCGTCGTATTTCACCTTCTGCGTCACCAGTGCGATGCCGTCCATGAAGCGCGTAACGTTGGTGTAGGACGGCGGCAGCTCGCGCACCGAGCCGTCGGCATAGAGCAAACTGATTGGCTTTTTGCCGGCGGCATTAGCAGTGGCGCGTCGTGCGGCTGCCACGCCTCCGCTGAACTCGGGGTAGACGTCGCCGTAGGAGTCCTCGCCGCAATATTCCCAGTCGGCGTCGAAGAGTTTCGCGCCGCCGATTTTCCAGAACGAGTATTTCTGTTCCTCCTTCACGGCAAAGATGCCCTCGTGGACGTCCGAGAAATTCAGGTTGTAGCCGTCAACCTGCATGAAGCGCGTCTGAGGAGTGATGAAGGGGTGGTTGTATTCGGGGTCGGCCTTCTTCCACCGGCTGTCGTCGATGGCGTCGGATTTTTGGGCTGACGATTTGTTGCCGGATTTGTCCGACTTGGCGGCCTGCCGGGAGCTTTTGCCGCCGAGGGCATCGTTGGTCTTGTCAAGGAAGTTGCCGGCTTTGTCAAGTGCTTTGCCGAGTTTCTTGAAGAACTGAGCTTCGGTCGCGGCGGGTGAAACGGCCGCGAAGCAAGCGGTCAGCAGACACGCTGACAGTCGCCGGAGAAGTAGATTACGGTTTGGCATAAGAGACTGATTGGATTTTCTTACGCAAATTTAGGAAAGAGGCGGAGAGTAAGCCTCTCATTGCGTACAATTCCGTCTCCCAATCAGTAAAACGCGTCTCTCAAACTGTGAGAAAAACTTGTGCTGCCACGTACAATCCGCTGAACAGCAGGCACTTTTGCGGAACTCGGCCGGAGTCGTGCCCTTCACCTTAACAAAGACGCGATAGAACGTACTGGCCGAGTTGAAGCCCGATTTGTAGGCGATGTTTTCGACCGTCTCGGACGTGTTTCCGAGCAGCGAGCAGGCATAGTCGATGCGCCGCGTGTTGACGAAATCGTAGAAGCTGATGCCCAACTGACGGTTGAAATAATTGCTGACATACGTGCGGTTGCTGCCCACGGCGGCGGCCACGTCGGACAGCTTGAGGGCCGGGTTTAGGAACAGCCTGTCGCGGTCGAAGGCGGCGCTAATCTTACTCTCGAGCACCGACTGCGGCACCTCCTCGTCCGGGACGTTTTCAGCGGCTTCGGCCGGCGCTTCGCCAAGCTCGCTGATGACCGACTCGTGACGGTAGACGAACCGGCAGATGAACAACCACAGCATCAGCGAGATAACGCTGTACGCGGCCGTGCTCACGACATTGCTGTTGAAGCAGTCGGAAATCCACAGCGCGAGAATCACGAAGAAAGCGAGGAGAATGTAGCGCAGCCATTTGAGGTTGATGTTCTCCACATAGGAGAAACGCTCGCGCAGGCGCCGGTGGTAGCGCGGAATCATCACCAGCGTCCAGACGGCATAGCCCACGCCATAGACGGCCGCCCAGCCAATCAGCATATCGTAGAAGACATCGCTGCCCGTGAGCCACATCAGCAGCGGAAGTGCCAGGAACGGCAGCTCGTGGAGTGCGAGACGCGGCCATGACGCGCGGCCGGGCGTGCACAGCTCAATCAAAATCATGGCGTAGAACGGCTCGGCCGTCATGTCGAGCGCGTTCATCAGCGGCCACAGTTTCGCGTCACCGCCGGACGTCCCAAGAATCTCCGGAATAAAGAATAAGTCCTTGACATACTGCACCGTGAGCAGAATCATCAGCCCCATAATCAGTCGCGACAGCATCTGTCGGTCCTTGCGGCTGAACACCCATGCCATCGTCATGCAGAACATAACCTCCATGCCGTACAGAAAATATATAGCGTTCTCGGAATTCATAGCGTTCAGGGACGTTGGATAAGCTCTAAGAGTTCTGAGTATGAGGGAATTGCAGGGAGAAAGTTGACTTCGGGAGCCATGCCTTCGGCGCCGGCGCGTATGGTGAGCGCGTGGGTGTGGAGGCCGTTGGAGACCATGAGCAGGGGCGCGCCGATCACGAGGTTGTAGCGGCCGATCTGGTCGAAGACGCGCTGGGTTACGGGCACGTCCGGAGCCTTGTATTCCACGATGCCGACGGGACGCATGGCCCGGTCATAGATGAGCGTATCGCAGCGGCGCAGGCGGCCGTTGATGCGTATCGAACGCTCGTTGCCGAGGCGGAACGGGCTGTATCCGAACGAGTTGATGAGCATGTTCACGAAATGCTGGCGCACCCATTCCTCCGGAGTCAGGGCCACCCATTTGGCGCGCACGCAGTCGTAGATCTGTGTGGCGCCGCGCTCGTCGCGCCGCAGTTGCGCGCCGTAGCCGGGAAGGTTGAGGGATGGTAGGGAGGTCTCTGTCATGATGCTCGTGGATGTCTGAGTGGAAAACTTTGGGGCGCGTTTTTGCGCGGGTATCGAAAATAATGCGTAAATTTACGCAAAATTTTTCAGATACGCATCATGGCAGCAGCTGCATTAACTTTTGAGGCCCTCAGCGCCTCCATCAAGGCCGGCAATCTTAAGCCCGTTTACATCCTCTCCGGCGACGAGGGATACTTCATCGACGAGCTTGTCAAACTCTTCTCCAACGTCCTCAAAGAAGATGAGAAAGAGTTCAATCTCTACACCCTTTTCGGACCGCAGACCGACATGAACGTGGCTGTGGATATCTGCCGCCGCTACCCCATGATGGCTGATCGTCAGGTGGTTATCATCAAAGAGGCGCAGTCCACCGACGCCCGTGAGCTCGACAAACTGGCCAAGTACATGCGCGAGCCGTCGCCGCAGACCGTCCTCGTCGTCGCCTTCCGCGGCGGCAAGACCAAGGGCGCGGAGATGCTGACGGCCGCCAAAAAAGCCGGTGCCGTGATGTTCACGAGCAAACCTGTCTATGAGAATCAGCTGTCGTCGCTCATCCGCAATTATCTCAGCGCGCGCGGCCTGAATGTTCATGAGAAAGCCGCCGACATGCTTCGCGACAGCGTGGGCGCCAACCTCAGCAAACTCTATAACGAGCTGGACAAACTGGTCGGCATCCTCGGCAGCGGCGCCACCGTGACGCCCGAGGCCGTCGAGCAGCACGTCGGCGTGAGCAAGGACTACAACGCTTTTGAGTTCACCGACGCTCTGGCCGCCCGCGACGGCGCCAAGGCCATGCGCATAGCCGGATATTTCCGCGCCAACCCGAAAGCCGTGCCCTTCCCGATGATATCGGCCAGCGTCTTCGGCCTCTTCTCCGACCTGCTGGTGGCGCAGTCTGCCCGCGACAAAAGCGAACACGGGCTGATGCAGGCGCTCGGCCTGAAAAGCCCGTGGGGACTGAAGCGCATTCGCCTGGCCATGAGCCGCTACAACGCCTGGCAGTCAATCGAGATTATTCGCGCAATTCGTGCCTATGATGCTCAGTCAAAGGGTATTAACTCGCGACGCGACCCCTTCGACATGCTCGAGGAACTCGTTTTCAGAATCATCACCGCTCCCGGCACGCTCTTCCCCAAATACTGAGGCGCGACGCGTCACGCGAGTTTCTCGCGCAGGAAGCGTCCTGTGTAGGATTCGGGGCAGGCGGCGACGGTCTCCGGAGTGCCCGCAACCACGAGTGTGCCGCCGGCTTCGCCGCCCTCAGGGCCGATGTCGATGACATGGTCGGCGCATTTGACCACATCGAGATTGTGCTCGATGATGACGATGGTGTGGCCGCGGTCGAGCAGGCGGTTGAACGAGTCCATCAGCGTCTTGATGTCCTCGAAATGCAGGCCGGTGGTGGGCTCGTCGAAGATGAAGAGGGTGGGGCGCGGTTTTTCCTGCGAGAGGAAATAAGCCAACTTAACGCGTTGATTTTCACCGCCGGACAGGGTCGAAGAACTCTGGCCCAGACGGATGTATCCGAGACCTACGTCGGAGAGCGGTTGCAGGCGTGCGGCCACGCGTGACGCAGAACGGCTCTCGGTGTCGCCGCGGAAGAATTCGATGGCCTCGTCGACGGTCATGTTCAGCACGTCGTTGATGTTCTTGCCGCGATACTTAACCTCCAGAATCTCAGGCTTGAAGCGCTGGCCGTGGCAAGCCTCGCACTCCACGGTGATGTCGCTCATGAACTGCATCTCGATGGTGATGAAGCCGTCGCCCTTGCACTCCTCGCAGCGGCCGCCCTCGGTGTTGAACGAGAAGAAGGCGGGCGTGAAGCCCATCTGCTGGGACAGCTGCTGCTCGGCAAAGAGCTGGCGAATCTCGTCGTAGGCCTTGAGATAGGTGGCGGCGTTCGAACGCGACGATTTGCCGATAGGATTCTGGTCGACGAACTCCACAGCCTCGATGGCGCTGACGTCGCCGGTGAGCCCGTCGAAGCGTCCGGGAGCGTCGCCGGCCTCGCCGAGTTCGCGCACCATCGCGCGCCACAGAATGTCGCGCACGAGCGTCGACTTGCCGCTGCCGCTTACGCCGGTGACCACGGTCATGGCCTCGAGCGGGAAGGTGACGTCGATGTTCTTGAGATTGTGCTCGCGCGCGCCTTTCACGGTGATTGACGATCGCCAGCGGCGACGTTTGGCGGGAACGGGGATAGTGAGCGAGCCGTCGAGATAGCGGGCGGTGTAGCTGACCTCGTCGGCCTTGGGAAGCTCTTTGAGCGGCCCCTGGAAGACGATTTCGCCGCCATGACGACCTGCGCGCGGACCCACATCAATAATATAGTCGGCGGCGCGCATGATTTCCTCGTCGTGCTCGACCACAACAACCGTGTTGCCCAGCTGCTGGAGCTGGCGCAGCACGTGGATAAGCTGCTGAGTGTCACGGCTGTGCAGGCCGATGGAGGGTTCGTCGAGGATGTATAGGCTGCCCACCAGACTCGAGCCCAGCGAGGTGGCCAGGTTGATGCGCTGGCTCTCGCCGCCGGAGAGTGAGTTGGAGAGGCGGTCGAGGGTGAGATAGCCCAGGCCCACCTCCTGCAGGAAACGCAGGCGGTTGCGGATTTCCAGAAGCAGGCGCGAGGCCACGCGGTTGTCTGTGTCTCCGAGGTCAAGGGCGTTGAACCAGGCGGCCAGGTCCGACACCGGCATCTGCACGAGCTCGCCTATCGAGCGGCCGCCAACTTTCACATAGTCAGCGTCTTTGCGCAGACGGTGGCCGTGGCAGACGGGGCAGGTGGTCTTGCCGCGGAAACGAGCCAGCATCACGCGATACTGAATCTTGTGCTGCTGCGTCTCGACCCAGCGGAAGAAGTCGTCGATGCAGGGGAATTCGGGGGTGCCGTCGCCGTGCCAGAGGAGGTCTTTCTGTTCCTGCGTCAGGTCGTTGTAGGCGCGGTGGACGGGGAATCCCTTGGGCGCCATGCGGCGTATGAACTCGTTCTTGCACATGCTCATCTTCTCGCCTCGCCAGCACATCACCGCATCGTCGTAGACCGACTTGGCCGGATTCGGAATCACCAGGCTCTCGGAGATACCCATGACGCGGCCGAAGCCTTCGCAACGCGGGCAGGCGCCGTAGGGGTTGTTGAAGTTGAACATCTGCTCGGTGGGCTCGGTGAAGGTCATGCCGTCGGCGGCGAAGGCCGTGGAGTATTCGCGGGCGTCGCTGACCGTTCCGTCCTCGCCGAAGATGTGCAGGAACATGCGGTCGTGGCCCTCGTAGAAGGCTGTCTGCACACTCTCCGAGGCGCGTGCCAGCTCCTCTTCGTCGTGCGAAACGGCGAGGCGGTCAATGAGCAGTTCGTAGCCGTCGGCGTTCTCCGGGATGGTGGTGGGCGAGTCGGTAATCTCGTCTATATCAACGAATTCGCCATTATGGTAGAGGCGAGAGTAGCCGGCTTTGCGGATTACGTCGAGGTGTGTGGCGAAGCGGCGCTTCTCGGGCATGCAGACAGGGGCGGTGACGGCCAGGCGCGTGCCCTGCGGCAGAGCCTGGATGTCGCTGACGACGTCGGCGACGGTGTGGTGCTTCACCTCGTTGCCGCTGACGGGCGATAAGGTGCGGCCCACGCGGCCGAAAAGCAGGCGCATGTAGTCGTAGATTTCCGTGGATGTGCCCACGGTCGAGCGCGGGTTGCGCGTGTTCACCTTCTGCTCGATGGCGATGGCGGGCGGCAGGCCCTTGATGTAGTCGCATTCGGGCTTGTGCATACGGCCCAGAAACTGGCGTGCGTAGGCGCTCAAGCTCTCCACGTAACGGCGCTGACCCTCAGCATATAACGTGTCGAAAGCGAGTGACGATTTGCCCGAGCCGGAGAGGCCGGTGATGACGATGAATTTGTTGCGCGGGAGCACCACGTCGATATTCTTCAGATTGTTGACGCGCGCGCCTTTCACCTCGATGTCGCTATGGCGCATGGCCGCTGCTCCGGCCTTTGCGGGGACGGAGGCAGACTTGGCTTTGGCGGTCTTGGTGCTCTTCTTCGCGGCCTTGGCGCCACGGGTTTTGGTGGCGGTGGTGGCGGCGTTTGCCGGCTCGGCGGCTGTGATTATGTTGGTTTTCTGTACTTTCTTGGTCATTGAGACTGTTCTCATTATTTTAACTTACAAAGGTACAAAAAAATCGCGCACGCCCCAATAGAGGCGTGCGTTTATAGCTGTGTTTTAACGGCTTTTTCAGCAGATTTAATGATTTTTTGAGAACGGCAAAAAGCGGACAACTCGTCAGTGTGCGGGCGCGTCCTCATCGTCGTGCGGGAAGAGGCGGTCTTCTTCGTCGAGATGGAAATTGTGCGACAGCTGGGCGATGAAGCGCGCAATCCGGGTGATGGCGGCGGCCGTGTCCGGCGTTATCTCCTTGCCCTGCAGGCGCATAAGCAGCATTCCGTAGAGGGCGTTGAAACACGTTTCAATCTCGCCGGGCTTCACCTCGCCGGACTTCGAGCGCAGCTCCACGATGAAGGGTAAAGTCTTGTAGAACAGCTCGGTATACTGCGGGAAGCGCGGGTCTTTGAGCAATGTCTGATGAAGCGCCACAAGCTGCGAGAGCGTGTTGCGGTTCATCTGCAGGTGCCCGGATTTCTCGACGCCCTCGCGGCGCATCATGTCGATGAGGCTCTCGTACCACTCGCGCATCTCACGGCGCTGTGCGTCAGTGAGTTGGAAGCGGTCGATGACGTTGTGCTCAATCTTGTCGATGTCGAGGTTGTTGGCGCGTATGATGTCCTCGATCTGCCACATATACAGCAGATACTCGGCGATATTCTCCTTGCGTTTCTGTGATGCGATAATCATTTCTCTGTGATGTTAGTTATGGTGGAGGCGGATGACGATGCCGCGGTCGAGCCGCCGTTGCGGCCGCTCTCCGCCTGCAAAGTTACGGATTTTTTCTGACTTTGCACGGCCTCGTCAATCAGAACTTTGCTTGTCACCACCGTTTTCTTGTTCATGAACTTCACGGAGTTCAGCTGAATGGGCGACATGGGTTTTGCCGACGACGGAAGGATGAAATTACTGCTCATTTCTGGGGAGGGTTATGTCAGGCATCATCGCGTTGACCGACAGTAAGATAACGCCATAAATTGCAAGTAAAACAATAAGGTAGGGCGTCCACACGAGCTGCTGCCACCAGTGGGCCGGAAGCCAGAATAAAAAGAGGAGCCAGAACGACGACTGCACGCACAGACAGAGCGTGCACCACGACTTCGCCACGAACTTCTGATAGTCTATGCTCCAGAAAGAGTAGGGGAGACAGCAGACGCCAATCAGCGCCAACCACGGCCACATCGCCGGGAAGGCCAGGAATGTCACGAGGCTAACGGCGAAATAGGCGAGACCCACCTGACTCCAGTGGAAAATGCCCAGGAAAGTGCCGCCTTTCTGCATCACCGTCTCGCATCCGTGGGCGACCACGGCGGCGCAGACATTGTCGAGAGCGCGGCTCTTGACGCCTAATTCTTTGAGGATAAGACCCACGTAAGCGGCCAGGCCGAAGATGTACAGCGCGGCAATGAAGTACATGTACCAGTGTTGCCATAATCCATTGGCTATAAACGACCAGACTGCCAATGCTGCAAGTATTGCTATAAGTCCGTAGTTGCGCACACGGGTCATTATATCGGCCAGCAGATGCTTGCCGCAATCGGGCTCGCAGGCTTCGGGACGCGCCTTTGCCAACAGGGCATTGCCGGTCCAGTCGTCGGCGAGCGTCTTGATGCAGACATCCTCGCGCACCGACTGCGTGATGAAGCGGGCGTGGCACTTGGCGGCGTCCGTCACAATCACCCATTCGCCGCATTTGAGCTGTGCGATGAACGGCACCGGAAGCCGGCACATCTGCGTCTTGTCCTCGACCGTTACGCCTTGGGTGTCAACGCCATACTCGTTCAAAAGCTTGCTGAGCCCGAACCACGACATGAACGGCATCGTCATGAATCGGCGATCGCTGTATTTCTGCGTGTGCCTCACGCCCAAAGCCTTGAGGAAATTGCTGAAAATCATAAGCGTCAAGAGAATATAGAGTCATCGCCGCCGGGGCCGTTGCCCAAGTCTGACAACGGTTTCCCGGACAGCCGAAAAACAGCAGGTGCCACGGAAGCGTCCGCACGCGCAGACCTTCCGCAGCACTCTGAAAATATCTTAAAGTGTCACTCGACGTACGACGACATAACAGCCTGCACCTGAGCAAGAAGCTCATCGCCGCTAATCTCGCCGGAGTGGCGCCACATCTCGCGGTCGTTGTCGTAGATGATGAACGTGGGCACCGACTGAACGCCGGCCTCTTCGGCGCCCTGCGGATACTGGTCGATGTCGTATTGATAGACGGGTGCCATGCCTCCGAGGAGCTCGCGAACGTTCTCCACAATCGGCATCATGCGCCGGCAGTGAGGGCACCATGATGCGTAAAACTCAATAAGAACGGCGCCGGTTGTGCGTCTTGCCTCTTCGTAAGGGATTATCTTGCTCATAGTAAAAATTAAATTTTGGTTGAAAATTTCTGTGTTTGTTTTATCTGATAACACGCTTCCGGGGCCGATTGTTTAACCGCTTGCGGCGACTCTCGCCGCGCCGTCGCACCCCTCCCGGCTCGCAGACATTGAAAAATTGTGAAAAGGGAGTGAAATAACGCCTCAAAAGCCGTGCATATATGCGGCTTTTTTTGTATCTTTGCGCCGAATTATGCCCCCTCCCAGTCCTCTCCGGAGACACGAGGGCGGCGTTAAGAAGTGAATCCGTTGAAAAAAACAATTATATACATCCTTCTGCTGGCGGCGCTGTCCTTTATCTATCAGGGCATTGCGTCCGTTGCGCAAATCCGCGGAACGGCATTGCCGGAGCTGTTCGGCTACACCGACGCAGCTGCCGACGATGCCGAAGCCGCCGAGGATATGCCGCCCGTGGCCAATCCCGTGGAGTGGGGAGCTCCCGCCTCTGACGAGCCGGAAGCCTCTGCCGCCGGGGAAGCCACCGAGGAGACGGATGCCGATGCCGGCGCTGATGCCGACGCCACTTCCACCACCACCGTCCCCACCGTCGACACCCTCCTGCTCCGCCGCCCCGCCGGCGCACGCCGCGACAGCGTGGCGCCCGGGACGTCGCGCATACGCCGCACTAAGGTCGACATGGACGCCCCCGTACAGTTCTCCTCGAAAGACTCCATGATTCTCGTGGGCCGCGACTCGGCGTTCATGTACGGCAACACCGAGGTGAAATACGGCGACCTCGACCTCAAGGCCGCACGCGTGGAGATGGACATGGCCACGAACACCGTCCTCGCCGCCGGAGCGCGTGACACCGCCGACGAAATCACCGGCCGACCCGTCTTCGCCGAAGGCGGAACGGACTATGAGGCCGACACAATGCGCTACAACTTCAAGACGCGCAAAGGCTTAATCCACAACGTTATAACCCAGCAGGGCGAGGGCTACCTCACCGGCGGCATCTCCAAGAAAGGTGCCGACGACATCTATTATTTTGAGAACGGTAAGTACACCACCTGCGACGACCACGACCATCCCCACTTCTACTTCCAGATCACCAAGGGCAAGATGCGCCCGGGCAAGGACGTGGTCACCGGCCCCACCTACATGGTGCTCGCGGGTCTGCCCCTGCCGCTGGCCCTGCCGTTCGGCTATTTCCCCTTCTCCGAAAGCTACTCGTCCGGTATCATCGTCCCCACGTTCGGCGACGACTACAACCGCGGCTTCTATCTGCGCGACGGCGGTTACTATCTCGCACTGAATCAGAATATTGACCTGGCCCTGACAGGCGAAATCTACACCAAAGGCTCGTGGGGACTCGCCGCCCGCTCGACCTACGCCAAGCGCTACAAATACTCCGGCAACTTCAACGTCAGCTACCTGAAGACCATCCTCGGCGACAAGGGCATGCCGGACTATTCCAAGCAGACCAACTTCCAGGTGCTGTGGAGCCACAGCCAGGACAGCAAGGCCAACCCCAACCTCTCGCTCTCGGCATCGGTGAACTTCACCACCTCGGGATACACCCGCAACGACCTCAACAGCTACTACTCTAACGCCTTCACCGAGAACACCAAGAGTTCGGCCATCAACCTCAGCTACAAGTTCCCCAACTCTAAATGGAGCCTGTCGACCTCGCTGAACGTGAGCCAGCGCACGCAGGACTCCACCGTCAGCGTCAGCTTCCCCAACGTCAACATCACCCTCAGCCAGATCAACCCCTTCAAGCGCAAGCGTGCCGTGGGCGCCGAGCGCTGGTATGAGAAAATTCGCATCTCCTACCAGGGACAGCTGCAGAACTCGCTGACTGCCAAGCAGGATGTCTTCTTCAAGAAGAGTCTCATCAAGGACTGGCGCAACGCCATGCGCCACAACCTCCCCGTCTCCGCCACCTTCAACGTCTTCAAGTACATCAACCTCACGCCCAACATCAGCTTTACAGACCGTATGTACACTCAGAAGGTGCGCCGAATGTGGGACCCCAACGCCGCCGCTGAAATCTGCGACACAACCTACAGCTTCTACAACGTCTGGGACTTCAACGCCTCCCTCTCGTTCGACACTAAGGTATACGGTTTCTACAAACCGCTGAAAATCTTCGGCGACAAACTGAAGATGATTCGCCACGTCATCACGCCCACCGTCTCGTTCTCCTACGCCCCCGACTTCAGCTCGTCGTTCTTCGGATACTACGGCCGCTATTCGCGCCCCGACGCCAACGGCAACATGATCGAGAACGTCTATTCGATGTTCCCCAACGCCATCTTCGGCGTCCCTGGCCGCGGCAAAACCGGCCAGGTGAGCTGGTCTATCGCCAACAACATCGAGGCCAAGGTGAAGAGCGACGCCGACTCTACCGGCGAGAAAAAGATTTCGCTCATCGAAAACCTCACATACTCCCAGAGCTACAACTTCGCCGCCGACTCGATGAACTGGTCGAACATCAACACCTCTATGATGCTGCGCCTCACCAAGGGCTTCAACCTCAACCTCTCGGCCGTCTGGGATGTCTACACCTACGAGCTCAACGAATACGGCAACCCCGTGCGCGTCAACAAACCGCGCTGGACCGTGGGCAAAGGCCTCGGACGCCTGTCCTCGACCGGCACCTCGTTCTCCTACACCTTTAATAACGACACCTTCCGCCGCAAGAAGGACAAGGACGGCAAGAACGGCGACAATGACGGCAGCAACGATGACAACCGCGGCGGCGCCGAACGCGACCGCGACGCCGAAGACGAGCAGAACAGCGAGATGCAGATGAGCAACGACGGCTACATGAAGTGGGAGGTGCCGTGGAGCCTGACGCTCAACTACTCAATCAACTACGCATATGGCTCGTTCAATAAGCGCAAGATGGAGTATAACGGCAAAATCACGCAGAACCTTAGCCTCAGCGGCAACCTGCGGCCCACCAAAAACTGGAATTTCAGCTTCACGGCGTCGTACAACTTCGACACCCACAAGCTCGCGTATATGAACTGCAACATCACCCGCGACCTGCACTGCTGGAGCATGCGCGCCTCGTTTGTGCCCGTCGGCCCCTACAAGAGCTACAACTTCAGCATCGCCGTCAAGAGCGCCATGCTCTCCGACCTCAAGTACGACAAACGCTCGTCGATGTCGAACGGCGTCACCTGGTACTGATCGCGCAGTCGCGCCAACACCCTCTTCGGAAACACCATAGAAACATGGAACGCAAACATACTCACGACTACTTCCTCACCGCCGGCGAATGCGACGCCACGGGCCACATGCCCGTGCAGCTGCTCGTCTCCCGCGTCATCGAGGTTGCCACCGAGCATGCCAACTCGCTGAACATCGGCTATGCCAACCTCCAGCCCCGCGGCATCGCCTGGGTGCTCTCACGAGTGAGCATCGAGATGGACACCTGGCCCGGCATCAACAGCGCCTACTCGCTCACTACATGGATCGAAGGATGGACGCGCTTCTACAGCGACCGCTGCTTCGAGGTGCGCGACGGCGAGGGCCGCGTCATCGGCCATGTGCGCACCGTCTGGGTCGCCATCGACATCGAGAAACGCAGTCCGGCCCAGCTCGACGGCATCGCCAACGACGAGATGGTCAACCACGAACTGACGTGCCCCGTCGCCAAGCAGCGCAAGATTGCGCCCGTGACTCTCGACACGGCCACGAACGTCATGGACTACACCTTCCGCTACGCCGACCTCGACTTCAACCGCCACGTCAACTCGGTGCGCTATGTCGACCACATCCTCAACCTCTGGCCCCTGGACTTCTACGACGCCTGGCAGCTGCGAGTCTTCGAGATTGCCTACGTCCACGAGTGCCGCTTCGGCGAGACGGTTGCCATCGCCGCCGTCGAAGAGCCCGCGGAGGACGGCAGCGCCACGGCACGCGTCGACATGCTCCGCGACGGCGCGCGAACCGTTGCCGCACGCCTCGTCTGGCGCAAGCGCGAGTCATAAAAATTCATAACGCCGGCGGAAAAATCGCCGCCCCGGGCGTTTATCTCTTGTGAGACTCAAAACTGCGCGCCCCTCGCGCGCGTACATTAAATATTAATATATATAAACAACATACGAATAAAGAAATGGCAAACAAAGCATTACTTATGATTCTGGACGGCTGGGGCCTCGGTGACCACGGCAAGGACGATGTGATCTTCAACACTCCCACGCCCTACTGGGACGGCCTTCTGGCCAAGTATCCCCACTCGCAGCTCCAGGCTTCCGGCGAAAACGTCGGCCTCCCCGACGGCCAGATGGGTAACTCCGAGGTGGGTCACCTCAACATCGGCGCCGGCCGCATCGTCTACCAGGACCTGGTGAAAATCAATAAAGCCATCGAAAGCGGCTCAATCCGTGACAATGAGGAGATTAAGTCGGCCTACGGCTACGCCAAGAAGTCCGGCAAGGCCCTCCACATCATGGGCCTCACCAGCACCGGCGGCGTCCACTCGAGCCTCGATCACCTCTTCGCCCTCTGCGACATCGCCAAGGAATACGGCCTCGAAAAGGTCTACCTCCACTGCTTCATGGACGGCCGCGACACCGACCCCCGTTCCGGCAAGGGCTACATCGAAGCCGTCGAGAAACACTGCGCCGAAAGTGCCGGCGTGATTGCCTCCGTCATCGGCCGCTTCTACGCCATGGACCGCGACCGCCGCTGGGAGCGCATCAAAGTGGCTTACGACCTGCTCGTGAACGGTCAGGGCAAACAGGCCACCGACATGGTCAAGGCTATGCAGGAGAGCTATGACGACGACGTCACCGACGAGTTCATCAAGCCCATCAACAACGCCAACGTAGACGGAACTATCAAGGAAGGCGACGCCGTCATCTTCTTCAACTACCGCAACGACCGCGCCAAGGAAATCACCGAGGTGCTCACTCAGAAAGACATGCCCGAGTTTGACATGCACGTCATCCCCGACCTGCAGTACTACTGCATGACGCCCTACGACGCCGCCTTCAAGGGCGTTCACATCATCTTCAACAAGCAGGACGTCGAGAACACCCTGGCCGAATATCTGTCGAAGAACTCGCGCAAGCAGCTTCACATCGCCGAGACCGAGAAGTATGCCCACGTCACCTTCTTCTTCAACGGCGGCCGCGAGGCTCCCTTCGAGGGTGAGGACCGCATCCTCGTGCCTTCGCCCAAGATTGCCACTTATGACCTCCAGCCCGAGATGAGCGCCTTCACCGTTGCCGACAAGCTCGCAAACGCCATCGCCACAGAGACTTACGACTTCATCGTCGTCAACTTCGCCAACGGCGACATGGTGGGCCACACCGGCATTTACGAGGCCATCGAGAAGGCCGTGAAGACCATCGACAAGTGCGTTGAGACCGTTGTCGAGGCCGCCCGCAAGCACGGCTACGATGTGATCATCATCGCCGACCACGGCAATGCCGACCACGCCCTTAACGACGACGGCACGCCCAACACCGCCCACTCGCTCAACCCCGTGCCCTTTGTCTATGTCAGCGACGACCCCAAGGCAAAGGTCGAGAACGGCATCCTCGCCGACGTCGCTCCGTCAATCCTCCACATCCTGGGTATGCCTCAGCCTGCGGACATGACCGGCAAAGACCTCATCAAAGACTGAGCCGTGCGCCGTTTCGCAAAAACAGCCCTCGCGGCCGGCGCGCTGGCCGCAGCCGTGCTTCTGACTCCCGCCCTGACCGGTTGCTCCGGTTGCGGCAGGGAGCAGCAGGGCGCGCCCGAGCTGTCGCCCGCCGAAGAGGTTGAGACCATCCTCAGCCAGCCCCAGCGTCTTGATTCTCAGAATCTTGACCAGCTTGCCGAGAAGATTCAGAAGAATGAGGAAATCTCGGAGGGCGAGCTGGCATCGATGATGATTCAGCTCGAGGCCGTGTCTAATCAGGTGAGCATGGAGGCCGAGCGCCTGCAGCAGGTGCAGGACCCCGTGGACACCTTCGAGTCGCTGACAACCATCAGCCAGTCGCAGTACTGGAAAGACTATCAGAAGGTCTACGAATGGATGTCGCAGGCTCAGCTCCCCGATGCCATCGCCAAGCGTCTGGCTCTGCTGCGACAGACCAATCAGCATGTCCAGATCGTGCTCACCGAAATCGAAAAGCGCGACCTCGAAGGAAAGAACATGCTGGATATCTGAGTATTACAGCTCCTGACGCACTATGCGTTAGCCCCCACGTTTAAAACCCAAGCATCACATAAATGCAGAAAAAGTTCATAAGCCGTCAGTGCGGTTGCCGCCGTCTCCTCCTCATCTATGCCGGATGGGGCATGGACTGGCGTCCCTTCCGCGAGCTCTCGCTGCCCGGCTATGACATCATGGTGCTTTGGGATTATCGTGACCTCACCTTCAACTGGAAGCCGCTGATGGCCTACGATGAGGTGTGCCTCGTGGCCTGGTCGATGGGCGTTTTCGCAGCATCTGTCACCATCCACGAGCTGCTGCCGCGAATCACCAAGCGCATTGCCATAAACGGCACGCTCGACCCCATCCACGACAGCAAAGGCATTCCCTCCGTCATCTACCACGGCACCATCAACGCCCTGTCGCCGAGCACATTGCGCAAGTTCTACCGACGCATGTGCATGAACGCCGACGAGTTCGAGGCCTTCCGTGCCAACCAGCCGAAGCGCACCATCGCCGAACTCTCCGAAGAGTTGCGCGCCATCGAGACGCACTACATCTTCCATGTGCCGCAGGTGCGGGAATGGGACCTCGCTGTGGTGTCGCGCCATGACGCCATCTTCCCCACGCAGAATCAGGTGACCGCCTGGCGACAGTTAGCGCCCATCCAGTTCATGGAAGCAGCACATCTGCCTGATTTCCGTAAGATTCTGCCGCGACTGTTCATTGACAAAGACCGTGTGCGCGCACGTTTCGCCAACGCCGCCGCCACATATTCGGCGCAGGCCAAGGCCCAGCACGCCATTGCCGCCGCTCTCTTCCGCCGCTTCCGGCAGAATTCCGCACCGTCGGCCATGGACGGTAACATCCTGGAGGTGGGATGCGGCGACGGCACGCTCACGCGACTCTTCGCACCGCTCGTCCACCCGCTCTCAGTGGTGCGCCTGTGGGATCTCGCGGGCGACAAGGCTCCCGAGGGCTCTCCAGGCAACGCTATCTTCGAGAACTGCGACGCCGAGACTGCCATACGCCGTCTCCCCGCCGCCTCGCAGGCCGTCATATTCAGCGCATCCACCATACAGTGGTTCAACAGCCCGGCATCGTTCCTGCGCCAGTGCCGACGTGTGCTCATCAGCGGAGGCTACCTCGTGCTCTCAACCTTTGTGCGCGGCAACCTCAAGGAGCTCACCGAGTTAGCCGGTTCAGGACTTCAGCTGCCGATGGCCGAAGGATGGCGACGCATGCTCCCGGAAGGCATGGAGCCGATTGTCTGCGACGTGGCTCCGCAAGTGCTGACCTTCGCCGAACCGCGCGAGGTACTCGAGCATCTGCGCGACACCGGCGTCAATGCTGTCGACTTCGGCCGAAACGGCGCCGCCCTCGCCCGCAAACTCCTCGAGGAATACCCGCGTCAGGCCGACGGCTCGTGCACGCTCACATACATGCCGGTCTACATGATTGTCCGCAAACAAGACCTCTGACCGCAACAGACCCAACAGACGCAGCCCCGCGGTTGCGTCTTGATTTTTCTTATTTTAAGCAATTGATATGCAGATATTTGTATCAGGAATAGATACCGACGCCGGCAAAACCTACGCCACCGCATGGCTCCAGCTCCGGCTCATGGACGAAGGCAAAAGCGTCATCACCCAGAAATTCATTCAGACCGGATGTGTCGGCACCTCCGAGGACATCGAAGCCCACCGCCGCCTGTCCGGAACAGGTCCCATGCCCGAAGATGCCGAAGGCCTCACCGCTCCCATCATCTTCAGCTATCCCGCGTCAGCGCAGTTGGCGGCACGCATGGACGGCCGCGAGATTGACCTCGGCGTCATCGACCGCGCCCGCGAGGAGCTGGCGCGCCGCTACGACGTGGTGCTTGTCGAAGGCGCCGGCGGTCTGATGGTGCCCATCACCGACACGTTCATGGCCATCGACTATGCCGTAAGCCGCAACCTGCCCGTGGCGCTTGTCACCAACAGCCGTCTCGGCTCAATCAACCACACCATCCTCAGCCTCGAGGCCCTGCGCAACCACGGCGCCAAGCTCCACTCCGTGCTCTACAACACGTGGTATGACAAGGACAGCGCACCCATCGCTGCTGACACGCAGGCGTTTATCCGCCGCTACATCGAGCGCAACCATCCGGGCACGCCCTTCTACGTGGTGCCCGTGTATGAGCCTTAACACCCATCGGCACAAAACACCCGGAGAGGTGCGCTTCTCGACATACGTCTGATGCTCAGACAGTTGAGAAACGCACCTCTCCGGGCGTCATTCAGCGCTCAGCGCGCTGTGTTCATTCAGAGCAGGCTCACTACGGCGGCGCCGAAGTCGCCCTCGGTGGTGGTGAAGGCGTAGTTCAGCTCGGGGTGATGCTTCAGCTCGGTGGTGAAGAATGCCTCGGAATCCTTGCCGCCGACAACAATCAGCTGCTTCACGCCGGCCTTCATGGCTGCGTTGACAGTGTGAGTATAGGTGCGGAGGATGAAGTCGCTGAGGTCAGCGTTTGACAGGTCGTTCTCATAGGCCAGGATGATTTTGTCAAAGCCGCCGAACTGGGCCTTGGTGGCGTCCTCGGTCTCGGTGTCGAGACGGTTGATGGTGACGTTGGTGGTGTCAAGCATAATGCGTTCGGGTTCCGGAGTGAAAACATCCACATCGTTGCCGTTTTCCAGAAGGGCTGTCAGAACGTCAGAGAGAACCTCTCCGTTCACGCCCACAAGTGCAATCTCTTTCATAATATGATAAAATTTGTTTGGGGTTAAATATTTATAATTCTAAGCATGGCCTCAAAGCCTTTTCTGAGATTATAACAACCCAAGTGGCCGTTGTGTTGAGCATATTTGGCCGTAACCGCGTTTTTTTGTACCTTTGTAGCCAGGAAAAAAACAAGAATTATGAAGATTTTAGTGACAGGCGCCAACGGGCAGCTGGGCAACGAGCTGCGGAAGGTGCTGGAAAAGGAGCGCCCCGGCATAACCGACTATGTCGACGTCGCCGACCTCGACATCACCGAGGCCGACGCCGTCAACACCTTTGTTGAAAACGGCGGATACAGCCACATCATCAACTGCGCCGCCTACACCGCCGTCGACCGCGCCGAGGAAGACAAGAGCCTGTGCATGGCCGTGAACGTCACCGGCGTGCGCAACCTCGCCTCCGCAGCCGCCGAAAACGGTGTGCGCATGCTCCATGTGAGCACCGACTATGTCTTTGACGGCAACACCTGCCATGCCTACAAGGAGAGCGACAAGCCCGCCCCCCAGAGCGTCTACGGCAACACCAAACGCGCCGGCGAGACCGTCCTCATGGGCCTCTGCCCCGATGCCATCATCGTGCGCACCGGCTGGCTCTATTCCTCCTTCGGCAACAACTTTGTCAAGACCATGCTGCGCCTCGGCCGCGAGAAAGGCGCGATATCCGTCGTCTGCGACCAGATTGGCACGCCCACCTATGCCGCCGACCTCGCCCGCATGATTGCCACCATCGTCCTCTCACCGCGATGGGTCGAGGGCACATTCCACTTCTCCGACGAAGGCGTGGCCTCGTGGTACGACTTCGCCTGCGCAATCATGGACCTCTCCGGCCTCGGCGACAAAGTCACCGTCCGACCCATCACAACCCCCGATTATCCTACGCCGGCCACACGCCCCGTCTTCTCCGTCCTGGACAAGACCAAGGTCAAGGCAACATACGGCGTCACCATCCCGCACTGGCGCACATCGCTGGCCAAGTGCCTGTCAATCATCAACAAAAACAACAATGGCCAATAACGCAGAAATACAGCGCCGACGCACATTCGCTATCATCTCTCACCCCGACGCCGGCAAGACAACCCTCACCGAGAAACTCCTCCTCTTCGGCGGCGCCATCCATGTGGCCGGTGCCGTCAAATCAAACAAAATCAAGAAGACGGCCACGTCTGACTGGATGGAGATCGAGAAACAGCGCGGAATCTCTGTGGCCACGTCCGTGATGGGCTTCGAATACGAGGGCTACAAAATCAATATCCTCGACACCCCCGGCCACCAGGACTTCGCCGAGGACACCTACCGCACCCTCACCGCCGTCGACTCCGTCATCATCGTCGTCGACGTGGCAAAAGGCGTGGAGATGCAGACGCGCAAGCTCATGGAAGTGTGCCGAATGCGCAACACCCCCGTCATCATCTTCGTCAACAAACTCGACCGCGAGGGCCGCGACCCCTTCGACATCCTCGACGAGCTTGAGTCGGAACTGAAAATCAGCGTGCGACCCCTTTCGTGGCCCATCAATATCGGCGCCCGTTTCAAAGGCGTCTACAACATCTACGAGAACACCCTCGACCTGTTCACCCCCGACAAACAGCGCGTCTCCGAGCGCGTGGAGATTGACGACGTGAACGACCCGCGCGTCGACGAAGCCGTCGGTCCCGTCGATGCCGCCAAACTCCGCGAGGACCTCGAACTCATCGAGGGCGTATACCCCGATTTCGACGAACAGGAATACCTGGCCGGACAAGTGGCGCCCGTCTTCTTCGGCTCGGCCCTCAACACCTTCGGTGTCAAAGAGTTGCTCGACTGCTTCGTGAAGATTGCGCCGTCGCCCAAACCAGTCGTCACCGAGGAGCGCACCGTTGCCCCCGACGAGGAGGCCTTCTCCGGCTTCGTCTTCAAAATCCATGCCAACATGGACCCCAACCACCGCAGCTGCATCGCCTTCCTCAAAGTGTGCTCCGGCAAGTTCGAGCGCAACGCCCCCTACAAGCACATACGCTCCGGCAAAGTCATGAAATTCAGCTCGCCCACAGCCTTCATGGCTCAGAAAAAGAGCGTGGTCGACGAGGCCTATCCCGGCGACATAGTGGGCCTGCCCGACACCGGCAACTTCAAAATCGGCGACACCCTCACTTCCGGCGAAGAGCTCCACTTCCGCGGCATCCCGTCCTTCTCTCCCGAGATGTTCAAATACATCGAGAACACCGACCCGATGAAGTCCAAACAGCTCGACAAAGGCATCCAGCAGCTCATGGACGAAGGCGTGGCCCAGCTCTTCACCAACACCTTCAACAACCGCAAGATTATCGGCACCGTTGGCCAGCTTCAGTTCGAAGTCATCCAGTACCGCCTCCTCCACGAATACGGCGCCCAGTGCCGCTGGGAGCCCATCTCGCTCTACAAAGCCTGCTGGATCGAGAGCGATGATGCCGAAGCCCTCGCCGCCTTCAAAAAGCGCAAGCACCAGTTCATGGCCGTCGACCGACAGGGCCGCGACGTCTTCCTCGCCGATTCCAACTACGTCCTCCAGATGGCCCGCCAAGACTTCCCCAAGATCAATTTCCATTTCACCAGCGAATTCTAAACGCATAGCAAACCAGGCAGAATGACGGAAAACAGACAGGGCGCCTTCTCACGAGGACGCCCTGTTGTCGTTTTAATAACTTAAAACAATTACATAACTAACATAAAACACATTTTTCTTTTTCAGAACCCGGGCGGGAAGTGCCGGAAGAGTAAGACCGGCGCCGGATAAGAAAGGCCTGCTGAAGAGGAGAGGTGGCCTGGGGCTCTTTTCCGGGCTCCGACGTGCCGGGGGCGGTTGGCTTCGTCAGCGAAGCGGGTGCCTGCTCGGTCGTATCGGAGCGAGTCCTGATGCTCGGGCGTTCATAAATACTAACAATCTATACTAACCCTAAATTAATATCTTTCTTAACCTTATCATGCTTCAGAAGGTCTCTCCGTCGTGTCGGGGAAAGAACATTGAGGCGCTTGTACAATGTAGTGGGGGGATTGTCTTCCGGATTGGGGTAGGGGGTGTGTGTACTTTGTCGCTTTACGCCGGCTGTTGCGGCGGTCTCTTGGTGTCAGGAGTTACGTAGCATCTCTTACATTTTCCCAAGCGGTGTGTTTACAGCAATGTGACTCAATGTTGGTTTTGTTCTGAAGGTGAGCGGGAGTTTTCTCCTTTTTCACGATACAAAGTTACAAGAAAAAACAATACGTCCCAAATGGTTTGTTCATTATAAGCCCGTTTTTTAACTACTTTTCTTTCATTGAAACGCTTGTTTACTTTTATTTAGTTAAAAACCGGCGACTTTTCACGCTTTCTGCCATGAACAATAAGCACGGCCGGGCGTTCACAAATAAAGACACAATTCCTAAGCATTATGAACAACGAAGATTATAACAACTATTCCCGACAGCAACTCTCCGAGGACGAAAGCGAGCGTCAGTCGCGCCGTCGCCGTAACCGCAGCCTTGTCGAAGCCGTGGCCATCGTGATGGTAGCGGTGCTCGTGCTCGGCTTTCTGGTGAAACTGGCCTGGCTGATGATTGCCGCATTCGTCATCTTTATCATCCTCCTCGGTATGAAAGCGCTTCACGACCAGAAGGAGAACATGAACCGCAACCTTTATAAAGACCTCATTTCGGTCGGCATCGTGGCTCTCGTGTTTGTGGTGATGCTCGTGGCCATGTTCCACTGACCGGCAGAGCCGAATTTTTGCTGATTTGCAACAATCAGAGTATCAGCTTTTTGGACTGATGCTCTGAAAATTCATGAAAAAAAGTTGCGAAAAAACTTGCACAGTTCAGAAAAAGGCCTTAACTTTGCACCCGTTAACGCGAGACACAAGAGAGTGTCGCTCCGAGATTCATAGGGTTATAAAGCACTCGGACGCGTTAGCAAACTGATTTTGCCTTGTGGTGTAATGGTAGCACGTCGGATTCTGGTTCCGCCTGTGAGGGTTCGAATCCTTCCAAGGCAACTCTCAAAAGCAGCTGAGTCATTCTGATGACTCGGCTGTTTTTCTTTACAGCCCCTGCGGCTTCGGCCCGGGGTGTCCCTAAATCGTAAGTTGTTCCATGAGGAGGCTCTATTCTTTCCTTTTATTCGTCACACTGTTGCTGCTGAGCGTGCCCGCGCGCGGCGCTGTCACTGTGAATGAACACGATGTCGACACGCTCGTCACCTATCTTGACCGCCTCCTGGCAAACCGCAACGAATACATCGCCGAGCGTCGCGCCCGTATCAAGCAGCTGACTCTCGCGGCCGAAAAGGAGAGAACAGCGGCGGCGCTCGTGGATGTCGCCGATGCCTACGTCGGCTTCGCCACCGACCGCGCCATCATCAATCTGCGCGAGGCCATGAAACTGACACCTCCCGGCAGCGGCGAGCGCAATGTGCTGAGAGCGCGCCTGGCCGTGCTCTATCCCATGGTCGGTCTGGTCAACGAGGCGCAGGCGAGTCTCGACTCCGTAGACACATCGGACATGACGCCTCAGGAGCGCATGGACTATCAGGCCGCAGCCATGCAGTCTTATTTCAATATGAGTCTGCTCTATCACAATTTTCCGGGACTGAGAATGCGCTGCAAGGCCCGCGAGACGGAGTTCCGCACGACGCTGCTGCGCGACACGCCGGGCGAACTGCGCGACGAGGCCGTCTACCGCCTGGCCTTGGGCGACTCTTTCATGGACGAGGGTCAGCTCAACAAGGCCGAGACTTTGCTCAACGACGTCATTGACACAGAGCCCGTGGGCTCAATCCTGCGCAGCCGTGCCGCCGTGCTCCTCTCGCAGGTGATGTGGAAGCGTCACGAGCGCCTGGCTCATTCGTATTATCTGATGAAGGCGGCATGCAACGACCTCCTCGCCGGCGACACGGACGCGTCGTCCCTGTTCAACGTGGCGGAGATGATGCGCAGCAACGGCGATATGACTCTCGCCACGAAGTATTTCCGCGCCGCAATCGACTATTCCCTTGACAATCACAATCTTCTGACGCTGCTGGAAAGCGGCCGCTATGCTCCGCTGGTGACGCAGAGCTATGAGGACGCAATGATGAAAGCACGCCACTGGGCTGTTGCAATAGCCGTCCTGGCTGCACTGCTGATAGTGGCGGTAGTGGTGCTCGTGGTGAAACTGCGCAAGCGAAACGCGCTGCTGCGTCAGAATCAGAACGCCATGCAGCAGCTTCACGCCACACGCAATGAAAATCTGTCGCGATTCATGGACCTCTGCGCCATCTATGTCACCCGCCTCACCCAGTTCACCACCACCGTCGAGAGCAAGATTCGCGCCGGCAAGACCGACGAGCTGCTGCGACTCGTGCGCTCCGGCAAAGCCGGCCCCGACCAGAGCGCCGACTTCTTCCGCGTCTTCGACACCGCCTTCCTCCACATCTATCCCGACTTTGTCAACCGCGTCAACGAGCTCATGCAGGACGGCCAGAAGTTGGAGCCGGATGCGCCCGACGCGCTCAGCACCGACCTGCGCATCCTCGCGTTCATGCGCCTTGGCATGCGCGACTCCTCGCAGATTGCGCAGATGATGGGCTATTCAGTCAACACGCTCTATGCCTACCGCACGCGACTGCGCAACCAGGCCATCTCCAAAGACACCTTCGAAGATGACATACACTCTATTCCTCTTGGTTGACAGTCAGCCGTTTAAAGTTCAGTGAGGGCTTTGTAGAGACGATGGAGTGGCAGACCCATAACGTTGTAGAAATCGCCGGTGATGGAGGTGATGCCGATGGCTCCTATCCACTCCTGGATGCCGTAGGCACCGGCCTTGTCGAGGGGCGAGAAGCGCATTATATACTCGGCAATCTCAGTGTCGGTGAGTTCAGCGAAGTGAACGACGGTCGTCTCCGAGAACGTGACCGTTTGCGTTGCTGTGCGCAGTGTCACGCCGGTCACCACATGATGCTGACAGCCGGAGAGATCGCGCAGCATGGCGCGGGCCTCGGCTTCGTCGGCGGGTTTTCCAAGGATTTTGTTGTCGTGAATCACCACGGTGTCAGCCGTGATGACCACCTCGCCGGGCTTGACGAGGTCATCGTAGGCGTCGGCTTTGAGGCGCGAGAGATAGGCCGGCACCTCGTCGGCCGCCATGTCGTCGGGATGCTTCTCCTCAATATCGCGGGTGTGGACAACTGAGAACTCGGGTGCAATCATTGCCAGGAGCTCGCGGCGGCGCGGCGAGCCCGAGGCCAGCATAATTTGCAGCTCCGTGGGCTTGGGTGGCAGGGCTTGTGATTCCATAAGTGCTTACCAACCAAAGGCTTTCGTGTCTTTCATCCACTGACCTTTCGCGCGCAGAATCTGCTCGAGGAGTTCACGTGCAACGCCATAACCGCCGCACGAGCTTGTGATGTAGCGCGCAATCTGCTTCACCTCGACGGCGGCGTCAGCGGGAGCTACGGCGAGTCCGACCGACTGCATGGGCGGAATGTCGGGGATGTCGTCGCCGACGTATGCCACCTCTTCGGGCTTTAAGTCGTTGTCTTCCATCCACTTATAGAGGATGGGGAGCTTCTGGGCGGAGCCGAGGAAGATGTCGTGGATGCCGAGGGCGCCGTAGCGCGTGCGCAGCGATTCGGTGTTCGCGCCGGAGATAATGGCTATTTTCAGGCCGCACTTAACGGCAAACTGCAGGGCGTAGCCGTCCTTGAGGTTGGCCATGCGCGTCGGCACGCCGTCCTCCGACATGGGGATGAGCGAGGGTGAAAGTACGCCGTCCACGTCGAACACGACGCCGCGGAGATTGGTGAGGGGATGGTCTATTTTTGACATTGTCTGCTGATAATGAGGTTGGTAAGTGATGAGTAAATATCTTTGAGCGCAGGGTCGGAGAGTTTGGCGAGGTGCGCCGAGATTGTGGCCGTGTCGCGCCGACGGGCCGGACCGGTCTGCGCATTGTCGGGACCGCGGTCAATGGCTTTCTCCAGCGTCTCGCGCAGGAGCGGCCGCAGAACTTCGAGGCTCAGGCCCTCCTTCGCAAGGATGTCGCCGGCGACGCCCCAGAGCACGTTTGAGAAGTTCGAGGCGAAGACTGCGGCGAGGTGGAGCTGTCCGCGCAGGCGGCTGTCGGCGGCGCAGACCGTCGGGGAGATGCGCTCGGCCAGCGCCCGGAGTGCGGCGGCAGTCTCAGGCGTGTTGCCTTCGATGAAAAACGGCACGGCGCTCATGTCGACGGCGCGGTCTTTCGAGAATGTCTGCAGCGGATAGAACGAGCCGTATCCGCGGCAGGTGACATCGCTGAGCACGTCGATAGGGACGGTGCCGGAAGTGTGCGCCACCACGCCTTGAACGGGCGGCAGAGTGGCGGCAACGTCGGCGATGGCGTCGTCGGAAACGGCGATGATGTAGAAGGCAGCATCCGTGGGTACTTCTTCAACGACAACGGCGGGAGCGGCGTTGGAGAGAGACAGCGCGAGTTCGCGGGCATGTTCGGACGTACGCGAAGCTACGGCGCAGATGTCCGCGCCGGCGCTGTCAAGGGCGTGCGCAAGGTGCGTGGCCACGTTGCCGGAGCCGATGACGACGACGCGGGGAGCGAGGTCGGGCATCACTGTTCGGGTTCTTCCCTCCATGATTCAATGTGCACTTTCTCCCAGCGCAGCTTGTCGGGGTCAACAGGGCGACGCACCTCGGCGGAGTAGCCGAAGGTCATGACACATTCCACCATAATCGAGGGCGGTATGTTGAGGATGCGACGGATGACGTCCTCCGACGAAGCCCCGTCCTCGGCATCGCGGTTGCGCACCTGCACCCAGCACGAGCCGATGCCTTGCACGGCGGCCTGCAGCTGCATGAATTCGGCGGCGATAGCGCAGTCTTCGAGAACCATGTCGGTGCCCTCGGGGTCAGCGCAGACGGCCACGGCGAAGGCGCAGGTCTTGAGGGCATGGGCGGCCACGGGCTTGCACTTGCTCATTGCCAGGAGTTTCTCCTTGTCTTCAACGACCACGAACTGCCAGGGGCGTTTGCTCTTGCTTGAAGGTGCGAGCAGCGCGGCCTCAAGAATGAGCTTGACGGCATCGGGGTCGACGGTTTTGTTGGTGTAACGGCGGATGCTGTGGCGGCGCAGAAGCAGCTTGCGGAAAGTCATGGGTTCGATGATGCCGGCGCAGTCGGTGGGCACGGAAGCGGCGGGAGTGGCGGCGGCTTTCTCAGGTGCGGGTGTATTGAGCGATTTTTCCTGTTCCATAATTCTCAGGTGTTTTTATGTTATAGATAAAGTTCGGGAACGGGAAACGGGCATTTTTCGAGGGGTTGCCACAGGCCGTGACGCGCGTCGGAGAAAATCTACCTATTGCGCCGGCCCGGACTTCAGCGGCGTGTTATCCAGGCGGCACTGAAGATGTCGGTGAGACCTGCGTTGAGCTGGGCGCGTGCGGCCTGCTCGTTGGCGCCGGTGGCGGCATAGATATGATAGCGCTTGCCCTGGTGGAGGATGCCCAGCGCTCCCTTGTAATTGTAACGCGCGTTGCTGATGAATTGTTTTGCGGCCTTGTCGGTATAGAACGAGCCGACCACCACAAAGTATGCGTCCGAGGCGTTAAGGTGGAAGGCTTTCTCGGTGCCGCGATCGATGTGGTCGGACTCAGCGGCTGCCTTAGCCTTTGCGGCGACAGCGGCTTTCGTCGGCTGCGCGGGAGCGTCGATGACCACCTTGTTGTCCTCGGTGTCGTCGATGGCGAAGGCGTCGGTGTCGTCAATTTGGAAGCCGGCCATGGGGTGCACGTGCAGACGCTGCCAGGCGTTGCGCATGGCTGTGTCGACGGCGATGGGATGCACGTCGTTGACGCAGATGTTGAGCTGCGGAACGTCCTGCGAGGGAACGTATGCGGTACGCGGACCGGACACTGCGGGCAGCGCGGTCGAAGCGTAAGAGGCGTCGTCCACCGATATCGGCGTCGTAAAGACTACCACGGCGGCAGCAGCTGCGGCCACCACGGCGGCGGCGTGTGCGGCGCGCTTCCAGCGAGGCATCGGAGCGGCGATGCGCGTACTTGCGACTTCTTCGGCGTTTTCAACATCGGCGGAGTCTGCCGGCGATGCGGGGAGGGCGGGGAGCCATCCTGCCAGAGGCGTCAGAGCGTCGGTGTCGAAGGGGTGGAAGGCGACGGTGTTGTGGCGGGCGTCATAGCTCAGCGTGCCGGCGCGACCCAGCGAGAGCTGGCCCTGCGTGTGCAGCTGTGCAATCATGGCGTCGATGTCCTCGTTTACCAGGCGTGCGGCGGCATCGTGGCTGATGGCGCGGGCGCGCGCAACCGACTGTTCAAGCAGGCCGTCGGAGGTTTTCACCGCCGAATTGAACGTGTACGCGCGGCACGGCGCCAGCCACATAGCGCCGTCCTCGCTGATGCGTGCGGGGACGGTGTGGGCCAGCAGGGCGCCGAGACGCGGTATCACCACGCAGTCATGCGAGGTGAGCAGCCATTCGATATGTCGGACGGTGAGATTCATCGTTGCAAAGTTACGGATTTTTCTTCAACAGAGCGCTATAAAAAAGGTTATATTTTTAACGAAAATTCAACATGGAGTGTTGAAAACGTGTTGAAAAGCTCCGCTGCGGCCCCTCAATCGTTTGTCAGTTAGCACCTTGCAGCCGCGCATTTCCGTCTCTTGCACGGCCCGGGAAAATGTCGTTACGCCGGCTATTTCTTTTCGAAGATGGCGGCCACGTGTTCGGCGTCGGCACCGAGCTGGATGGCGCGTTTGGCGTCGGCGATGGCGTCCTGCTCCTGGTAGCGCAGGTGGTTGAGCTTGGCACGGTAATAGTAGAGCTCGGCGTCCTCGGGATACATCGACAGACCCTCGCCTAAGACTTTCGACGCCTCGCCAAGGTCGTCCAGCGCAATCAGGCAGCCGGCGAGCTGGGCATAGTATTCCGGCAGCTTCTCCAAGCTCAGGAGCTTGCGGAATCCGGAGGCCGCCTCGAGGTTGTTGCCGGTCATAGCGTTGAGCGTGGCGTTGGCCAGCGTCGTCTGCCGCGTCAGGGGTATGAGTTTGTTGAGGACGGCAAAGTCGGCGCGTGCCGTCTCCAGCTTGCCGCGGTAGAGCGACATCATGCCGCGGTAGAAGCGGGCGTCGGTGTTGATTGAGTCGATGCCGATGATTCTCGAATACTCGTCGTAGGCGTCGTCGTCGCGACCCATGCCGAGGAGCACTCGCGCGCGATGCTCGTGCGTGCTGACCAGCCGCGGCGAGCGGCGGATGGCCTCGTCGAGCGTTGCCAGCGCCAGCGAGTCCTGCTCATTATAATAATAGATCATGCCGAGATTCGACATTAGGGCCACGTTCAGCGGGTTGCGGGGCTCCACGCTCATGGCCTCGATGAGGCGTAGCGCGGCGTCGTCATACTTCTGCTCGCGAAGGGCCTGCTCGCACTGGTCGATGAGCAGAAAATAAGGCCGCTCTTCGAAGTTGAGCGTATCGCCCGCGGCCTTGTGTTCGATTGGCGGCAGCTCCAGTTCGGGCACAACGCGGTTCTGGGCCGAGACTGCGAGCGCGGCGGTGAGTGCGAAGAGAAGTGAGAGTATGAGATGTTTCATCATGTGGACAGATTGATTGTTGGGGCGACGCAGCGCGTGACGCGCCTCGTAGCCGCCTGTTATTGGGTTCAAAATTAGGCATTAATGTTGAGAGTAGAAAATTATTTTAATTTTTTTAGGAGAAAAGTTTGGCTATGTCGCGGAAAAGTATTAATTTTGCAGTCGCAAAGGCAGAAAAGCCAATGGCTCATTAGCTCAACTGAATAGAGCATCTGACTACGGATCAGAAGGTTACAGGTTTGAATCCTGTATGAGTCACAACATCGACCGATGTCGAACTTTTTTATAAGATTTGAATTTAGGATGGCTCATTAGCTCAACTGAATAGAGCATCTGACTACGGATCAGAAGGTTACAGGTTTGAATCCTGTATGAGTCACAAAGGAAAGGCAAGTGCAAGAGGCGCTGTTCAGACAATGAACAGCGCCGTTTGCTTATTTTATAAGTCGACATTGTGCGTGTCGCCCGACGCTCCGGACGCCGAGGACGACCTTGCAAGACAATGCTGACGGCGCGCCTTTCCGGTATAATGTATTGATATTGAGCTTAATATGACAACAGACAGCAAAAATCCCAAGAAAACGACCCCGTTGTGCGCGACCGAGGAAGTGCGCGTGGGCCGACGTGTGACCTGGGTAGGCTTCTGGGTGAACGCAGTGCTGGCCGTGCTGAAGATAGCCGGCGGTATCATCGGCCGAAGCTCCGCGCTCGTGGCCGACGGCGTACACTCGCTCTCTGACTTTCTGAGCGATATCCTGGTGATTGTGATGCTGGGCATAGCGCGCAAGAAGCCCGATGCTGACCACGAATTCGGCCACGGCCGCTATGAAGCGCTGGCCACACTCATCCTTACCGTTATGCTTGGCATTGTCGGCGCCGGACTCTTCTATGACGGCGCAGTGCACACCTATCTCATCTATAAGGGCACCATTCCGCCCGCACCGATGCCGCTGGCGCTCATCATCATCGTCATCTCCATCGTCAACAAAGAGTGGCTCTACCGCTACACGCGCCATGTCGGCGAACGCATCCGCAGCGATGCCGTCATCGCCAACGCCTGGCACCATCGCTCCGATGCATTCTCCTCGCTGGCCACACTCGTAGGCGTCGGCGGTGCATTCTTCCTCGGTCCGCAGTGGCGCGTCCTCGACCCCATCGCCGCCATGATTGTCGCCCTGTTCATCATCATCGTGGCCGTGCGCATGGGTCAGCCCGCCCTCGGTGAGATGCTCGGCCGCTCGCTGCCCGAGAAAGACCGCGCGGCCATCACCGCTGCCATCCGGGCCACTCCCGGCGTCGTCCGCTTCCACGGACTGCGCACCTTCAAAAGCGGCAAAGACGCCTACGTCGAAGTGCACCTCATGGTCGACCCGGAAATCACCGTTCGCGCCGCCGACAACATCAGCATCGCCGTCGAGCGTGCCATCCTTGCCGCCCTCCCTTCCTACGACGCCACTGTCACCACCCACATCGAACCCGCCTGACGTATCCTGAATTTGTTGATGTCCGATAAAAGGTCGGCCGGAGGGAAGACGGCAGAGCCGTCCATTAGGGTAGCCAGGGTGTGCAGGCAGCGCTATGCGCAGCCTGCACACCCTGGCTACCCTAACCGCCTGCTCACGCTGGCGTTCCTTCTGCCACCCTTTCATCTTATAGCATTAGTCGGAAATATGTCTTTCCCCGGCTAACGCCGTTTTTGTCTGTTGACCGGCAAAGCGGGCGCATGTCCGGATTTTCTTTTTTGGGGGGGCAAGAAATAAAGTGATGGCCGCGTCATCACGACGCAGCCATCAAAAGAGGGGTATAAAATTTGGGAATGTGTACAAATTTCAGTGTGAGGCGCGGGGCCTCCGGAGCGCCGGGCGCTCCGGAACAGCGGTTGCTGATTATTCGGCGACAACCTCGAAGGGAAGCTCCACGCTGACTTCTTTGTGGAGATTGATCTTTGCGTTGTATTTGCCGACTTCCTTGACGGGAGCAACTTCGATGTTCTTGCGGTCAACGGTGACACCTTTGGCAGCGAGTGCCTCGGCGATCTGAGCGGCGTTGACAGAACCGAACACTGTGCCGTTTTCGCTGACTTTGGCAGCGATGGTCAGGTCGGTGATAGCAGCGATCTGTGCGGCGAGTGCCTCAGCATCGGCTTTGATTTTGGCGAGCTTGTGAGCGCGCTGGCGCTGGTTCTCGGCCAGAACTTTCAGTGCGGAAGGAGAAGCAATTACGGCTTTCAGCTGGGGAATGAGGTAATTGCGGCCATAACCCGACTTCACTTCAACTACGTCGTCCTTGTATCCAAGGCCCTGAACGTCTTCAATAAGAATAAGCTTCATTGTGTATATCAGTGTTTAGGGGTTATTTCATAAGGTCAGTTACGTAGGGCAGGAGAGCGAGGTGGCGGGCACGCTTAACGGCCTGAGCCACGCGGCGCTGGAACTTCAGAGAAGTGCCGGTGATGCGGCGGGGAAGGATCTTACCCTGCTCGTTGAGAAACTTCTTGAGGAACTCGGGGTCCTTGTAATCGATGTACTTGATGCCGCTGCGTTTGAAGCGGCAGTATTTTTTCTTCTTCACGTCCACAGACATGGGAGTGAGGTAGCGGATTTCAGATTGTGACTGTGCCATGTTTTAGTCCTCCTTTGCTTCAACGGTTACTTCTGTTTCTACTTTCTTGGCACCTTTGAGGGCGCGACGCTTGGCTGCGTATTCGGCAGCGTACTTGTCCAGGCGGAAGGTGAGGAAGCGAATCACGCGCTCGTCGCGGCGATAGGCGGTCTCAAGCTTGCGGACGTTCTTGGGGTCGGCGTCAAACTCGATGAGGGTGTAAAAGCCGGTTGACTTTTTGGCGATGGGGTAAGCGAGCTTGCGCAGGCCCCACTCTTCGGTGTTCACAACGGTGCCACCATTGTCGGTGATGACCTTGCTGAACTTTTCTACCGCTTCCTTCATCTGGACATCAGACAAAACGGGAGTTAAAATGAAAACGGTTTCGTAATGCATTGTTTGTGTTAATTATTGATGAAATAAAATTTTCCAGCCGCAAAGGTACGGAATATTTTGGAAATAACCAAAGCAGGGTGAATAATTTTTCGTGAAAAGTGGGGAAAAACCCCTTTTTAACGCTTGGCTCAAGGTTAAAAAGGGGCTTTGTGTCAAGGGCCGTCAGTTAAGCACAATGCCGGGCAGGGAGGGCTCAGTGGAGCAATATGCTCTGGCGAATTGTCTGAGGAAAGCAACAGTCTGCTTCCCGGGGCCTTTTTTGCATTGATTTGTCACGGATGTTGTTGACATTGACGGGGTTTGTTGGGTAAAACTTTTTTTCATAGGCACGAGGGGCTAAGGTTTTGGGTAAGACTGTCTGCGGGCGTTTCCCGCAGTCATTTATATAACGCATGGTGTCGGCCGGTTATTGCGCTGATGTCAAATTATTTTGCTGCGAAAAACGAGGATGTCGCGGTAACAGAAAAAGCGCGGGAATATTGCGCGGCCGTTGATAAAAAATATTAAAAAGAGGAGCATAAGTTTGCCGGTTAGCGGAAAAATGCGTAACTTTGCATAATAAAAGGCTCGGAATCCGGGCCGTCATAAACCGATTATTCACTGATACGAAGAAAATCACCGTTATTAAAAACTTGATTACCAATCATTTAAACTCTCATCAGAACGCCTATTGAAACATCTCTACTTTAACAACAAAAGTAAGTAACAAACATGCAGAATTACGCAAAGCAAACCGACGACCAGTTGGTGGCAGCTTTCGCAGCAGGCTACAATAAGGCTTTCGACGCCCTCCTTGAGCGGCACCAGTCACGTGTCTTCAATTACATCCGCCACATCGTCAGCGACGATGTGCAGGCCAACGATGTCTTTCAGGAGACCTTCGTGCGCGTGGTGATGACAATCAAGCAGGGCCGCTACTCCGCCGACGGCAAATTTGCCTCGTGGGTCATGCGCATCGCTCACAACATCATCATCGACATGTTCCGCCGCGAGAAGGCCGAGGCTACCGTCTCGACCGACGAGGCAGACTACGACATGCTCAACCGCCGCGAGCTCTGCGACGACACCATCGAGGATGTGCTTGTCGACCGGGCAATCACCAACGACGTGCGCCAGCTCGTCCGCACCCTCCCGCGCGAACAGCGCCAGGTGCTGGTGATGCGCTACTACGGCAACATGTCGTTCAAGGAGATTGCCGAGCGCACCGGCGTGAGCATCAACACGGCCCTCGGACGTATGCGCTACGCTATCCTCAACCTGCGCCGCATGGCTCGCGAGAACAACATCACCCTCACGCGCTGACCTCCGGCGGCCACCCCGCGATATAACGAACAAATTTCTCTCTCCGAAAGGTCCCCTATATATAATAATGTATATGGGGGACATACATTTTTTAAGGCGCGGGCGGCAAAAAATGAAAATTTTGGGCCGGAGGTGGGGTATCTATGACGGAAATGTGCTATCTTTGCACATCGAAAGCAGCTGCGGCTGCGTTCGATTCAGAATTCACGGCAAGCATAACACGCTAACACTGACATAGCATGAAAACATCTCATCAAGGTATCTGGCTGACAATCAAGAGAACGGCAATCGTAACAGCGGTGCTCGGCGCCCTTTTGGTCCTCGCTCCCGGAGCCCGTGCCGGCGGCAATGTCACCTTCGGCATCGAGGCCGGTTACAACACCCGCTACGAGACGCCCGTGGCCGGACTGGCCTTCACCTACCGCTTAAAGCCTCATTTCCGCCTTGGTGCAGATGCGGACATCGCCTTCCGCCACAAGGACTACGATGCCCTGCTGCTGGATGTCGACGCCCATTTCCCCTTCGCCAGCAACGCCCACGTGGAGTTCTACCCGCTTGTCGGCGCCAACTTCTCGGCGTGGTCCCATCATATTGTGAATGAGAACGATGACGACGTCACCACCCGCACGTCGGCTTTCGGACTCAACTTTGGCGGCGGCATGGGCATCAAGGTGACGTCCACGCTGAAGCTGAACATCCAGGCGCGCTACACGCTTGTCAGCCAGCGCTCCGGCGCGCGCATCACCGCCGGCATCGCCTATGTTTTCTAAGGATAAAAAGATGACAAAAGAAGAAAAAGACAAGGGCGCGGAAGCCTCCGCACCCGACAAAAACAATAGCACTGCGCAGCGCAAGCCCGTGGCCATCCTGGGCATCGAGAGCAGCTGCGACGACACCTCCGCCGCCGTCATCGTCGACGGCATCCTGCGCAGCAACGTGATAGCCTCGCAGAGCGTTCACGAAGAATACGGCGGCGTGGTTCCCGAGCTGGCCAGCCGCGCCCATCAGCAGAACATCGTCCCCGTCGTCGACGCCGCCCTCAAGCGTGCCGGCATCCGCAAGGAGGACCTCAGCGGCATCGCCTTCACCCGCGGCCCGGGCCTGCTGGGCTCGCTGCTCGTGGGCACAAGCTTCGCCAAGGGCCTCTCGCTGGGCCTGCGAATTCCCATCATCGACGTGAACCACCTCCACGGCCACGTCCTGGCACATTTCGTGCGCGAGTCGCCCGATGATGTTGTCCCAAATTTTCCCTTCCTGTGCCTGCTCATCAGCGGCGGCAACTCGCAACTCGTGCTCGTGCGCGCCTACAACGACATGGAAATCCTCGGCCAGACCATCGACGACGCCGCCGGCGAAGCCTTTGACAAATGTGCCAAGGTGATGGGTCTGCCCTACCCCGGCGGCCCGCACATCGACCGCCTCGCCGCCGAAGGCAATCCCGACGCCTTCCATTTCAGCAAACCGCACATCCCCGGCCTCGACTACAGCTTCAGCGGCCTGAAGACCTCGTTCCTCTACACCCTGCGTGACAATCTGCGCCGCGACCCCGAATTCATTGAGAAAAACCGCGCCGACCTGGCTGCCTCGCTGCAGAAGACAATCATCGACATCCTCATCGACAAACTCTCCAAGGCCGTTGACCAAACCGGCGTGAAGACCGTGGCCATCGGCGGCGGCGTCAGCGCCAACAGCGGCGTGCGTGCTGCCGTTGCAGACTTCTGCGAACGCCGCGGCATCACCGCCTTCATCCCCAAGCGCTCGTTCACCACCGACAACGCCGCCATGATTGCCATCGCCGGATATTACAAGTTCCTCGACAAACAGTTCTGCCGCTACGACGAGACGCCCTTCGCCCGCGTAACGGTCTGACAGTAAAGACAGTAACCTTATGATTAACGTAGAATTAGCCGAAAAAGTCATAGAAGCGCTCCGCAGCCGCGGCCTCACCCTCTGCACCGCCGAGAGCTGCACCGGCGGCAACATTGCCCACAGCATCACCGAAGTGGCCGGATGCAGCGACGTGTTCATGGGCGGCGTGGTCTCGTATGACAACAGCGTGAAGCATAACCTGCTGGATGTCAGCAACGAAACGCTCGAGTTCTACGGCGCCGTGAGCGCCCAGGTGGTCACGCAGATGCTCTCCGGCGCCTGCAAAGCAGTGGGCGCCGATTGCGCCGTCGCCACCAGCGGCATCGCCGGCCCCGGCGGAGGCACGCCTGAAAAACCCGTCGGAACAGTGTGGATTGGCGCACGTATGCCGGGCAAGGCACCACGCGTGGTGCTCGAACACTTCCCCGGCGACCGTGCCGACGTCATCGAAGCCGCCACCAATGCCGCCCTTCGCCTCCTCCTCGATATGGTCATCTAAACCGCATAAAACGGGCGTATGAACAGACTCAGACACTTCATAATCTCACTTCTGCTCACGCTGGCGACGGCGTTGGGACTCGCCGCGCAGACTCCCGACCCGAGCCAAATCAGCGTAGGTATTGTCACCTGCTATCCCGGCACGAAGATTTTTGAGCTCGAGGGTCACTCGGCGCTCCACATCGTCTCGCCCGGCGGCGACTATGCCGTCAGCTACGGACTCTTCTCCTTCGACCAGCCCAACTTCGTCTACCGATTCGTCAAGGGCGAGACCGACTATCGCGTTGGCCTCATCCCCTGGCACTATTTCCTGCAGGAATACCGCGGCGCCGGACGCCGTGTCGTCGAGCAGCGCCTCAATATGACGCCCGAGCAGAAGCAACGGCTCATGGCCCTCCTCGAAGAGAATCTCCGTCCCGAGAACGTCACATACCGCTACAACTATGTGCGCGACAACTGCGCCACTCGGCCTCTCGCCATCGTTGAGAAAGCTCTGGGCGACAGCATCATACTCTCTGCAGACACTGCCAGCGGGGTGGGGGATGAAGACGCCACCTTCCGCAACATGATGCGCCGCTACCACCGCAACTACCCATGGTATCAGTTCGGCATAGACCTCTGCCTCGGCCCCGGCATCGACGCCCGGCTCAACAACCGCGAGCGCGCCTTTGCACCGGTGGTGATGGACAGCCAGCTGGCAGGTGCGACCGTCGGCGGCAAACCACTGGTCGACAGCACGATAGTTATCAATGACACCGACCCCGAAGCCGCCGTGGCGCCTCCCACGCCATGGTATCTGACGCCACTCTGCGCCTTCTCCCTCCTGCTGCTTATCAGCCTGATTATCACCATCCGTGACATACGCCGCGGACGCGTGACGCGATGGTTCGACACCGTCCTCTTCGGCGCCTATGCCTTGATGGGAGTAATCGTCTTCTACCTGGTCACCATCTCCAGCCACGAGGCCACCACGCCCAACTGGCTGCTCGTGTCGCTCAACCCCCTCTGCCTCATCGCCGCCGTAGGAGGATGGATAAAACGCGCTGAAAAGTTGGTAGTTTGGTATCAAATCATTAACTTTGCACTATTATTGCTGCTGGTCCTCTGCTGGGGGCTCACCGGGCAGAGCGCCAACGCCGCTTTCTGGCCCATGATTGCCGCTGAAATGCTGAGGTCAGCCAGCTATGTGATTATCAATCGCAAGCACACGCCGCGAAACGACAATAAAATTGACAAAAAGAAAAGAACATAAGACAGAGCCACAGGCCCTGAGCCGTGCGACAGCCGTCATCGGCGGCCGCGCGTTCGTCACGGTCCTGCTGACCTCTGTGGTAGCCATAGCCGTCAATGCCCGCCAGCCCAAACTGGTTGTGGGCATCATGGTCGACGGCCTCAAGCAGGAGTATATCGACCTGCTGCGCACCCAGTTCGTGAAGGGCGGCTTCAACCGCTTCCTCACCGAAGGCGTGGTGCTTGAGAATGTCGACTACGGCACCAACCTCGACCCCGCCGCAGCCACCGCCGTGGTGATGACCGGCGCGTCGCCCGCCGTGAACGGCATCCCCGGCGCCATGCGCTACGACCCGCTGGCCAAGCGCCTTTACAGCACCGTCCACGACCCCGCCGCCGTGGGCAACTACACCGACGAGACCTACTCGCCGCGCGGCCTGCGCGTGTCCACTCTCTCCGACGAGTCGCGCATCGCGGGCGCCGGCGTCACCTACGTTTACAGCATCGCCCCCGGTCCCGAACAGGCCGTCATCATGGGCGGCCACAGTGGCAACGGAGTGGCATGGCTCAACACACGAACCGGCAACTGGGCGACGTCAACCTTCTACCACGACTTCCCGCAGGTGCTCAACCAGCGCAACCGCACGACGCCGCTGTCCACGCGCATCCAGACCATGGAGTGGACGCCGTCGCTCGTCGGCGCCGGTGCCGAATTCCTCCCCGAGCACCTCACGCACTATCCCTTCCGCTACACCTTCGCAGCCGGGGACATGGAGCGTTTCGCCGCCTTCCGCTCGTCGCCGCTCGTCAACACCGAGATCACGCAGATCGCCACCGAGCTCATCAACACGCTCAAACTCGGCACCCACGACGGCGCGGACATGCTCAACATCGCCTACACCCTCCAGCCGTACCCCTTCAGCAAATCCGCCGAGAATCGTTACGAGCTGGTGGACAGCTACATAAAGCTCGATAATGACCTGGCCGGTCTGCTCAACACCATCAACACCCGTGTCGGAGCCGACAACGCCATCATCTACCTTGCCGCCACGCCGCCCTCGGCGCGCCGCCGCCGCGACGACTCTAAGTGGAACATCCCCGTCGGCGAGTTCTCGACGCGCAAAGCCGCATCGCTGCTCAACCTCTACCTCATCGCCCTCCATGGCAACGGCGAGTGGGTCAAGGCCGTGTCCGACAACCAGTTCTACCTCAATCCTGACGCCGCCAAGGCCCACAACGTCGACATGCCGGACCTGCGCCGCGAAGTGGCCAACTACCTGCGCCGCATGTCGGGCGTGAACCATGCCTTGTCCATCGACGACATTATGACCGGCCACTCCGGCACGGACAATGCCGAGGCGCTGCGCCGCAACACCGTGGCCGACTATGCCGGTGACGTCACCATCGACCTCCTCCCCGGATGGGAGCTCGTCGACGACTACATGAGCCGCGGCAAGGTGAAAAATTCCGGTACCGTTTTCGTGAACACGCTCACCACCGCCCCCGCGTACATCCTGGCGCCGGGCGTCAAGCCGGAGATAATCCGCTCGGTGGTCGACGCTCGCATCCTGGCGCCCACCATCGCCGGACGCATGCACATACGCAGCCCCAACGGCGCCGCACTGCCACCCTTGCGCCTCAAGGACAAGGAGTGAGCACCCGCCATGCGTCCGCCGCGGCATAATGCCCGCGCCGGAACAATCATCACCATTTTCCCCAAAATCCACACTCAGAAACAAATAACACCTTATTATATAATGTCACTTATAGGCACAATCAGCAAAATATTCGGCGACAAGTCGTCACGCGACCGCAAGCGCCTGCAGCCCATTGTCAACCGCATCAACCAGCTTCGCCCGGAGTATCAGAAACTCTCCAACGACGAGCTGCGCGCCAACATCGACCGCGTCCGCGCTCAGGTCGACGCCGTTGTGAAACCCCGCGAGGAAGAAATCGCACAGATCCGCACCGACATCGACAGCCTCCCCTTCGAGGAGCGTCAGCCCAAGTGGGACCGCATCGACCACCTCGAGAAAGAAGTGCTCGAGGAGATCGACAAGGTCCTGCACGACAACCTGGAGATCGTCTTCGCCACCCTGCGCGAGACCGCCGCACGCTTCGCCGCCAGCGAAACCATCGAGGTAACCGCCACTGACTTCGACCGCGAACTCGCCGCCCAGGGCCGCGACTTCGTGAGCATCGAGGGCGACAAAGCTCTGTGGAAGAACCACTGGGTTGCCGGCGGCAACGAAATCACCTGGGACATGGTCCACTACGACGTACAGCTCATGGGCGGCGTCGTCCTCTACGAAGGCAAAATCGCAGAGATGGCCACCGGTGAAGGTAAAACCCTCGTGGCAACCCTTCCCGTCTTCCTGCGCTCGCTCTCTAAGAAGGGCGTCCACGTGGTCACCGTCAACGACTACCTGTCGAAACGTGACTCCGAATGGATGGGACCGCTCTACATGTTCCACGGCGCCAGCGTCGACTGCATCGACAAACACCAGCCCAACACTCCCGAGCGCCGCAACGCCTACAACTGCGACATCACCTTCGGCACCAACAACGAGTTCGGCTTCGATTACCTCCGCGACAACATGGCCCTCGACCCCGAAGACATGGTTCAGCGCAAGCACTACTTCGCCATCGTCGACGAGGTCGACTCCGTGCTCATCGACGATGCCCGCACGCCTCTGATCATCTCCGGTCCCGTGCCCAAGGGCGACGACCAGTACTTCAACGAGTACAAGGGCAACGTCGAGCAGGTTGTGCAGGCCCAGCGCCGCCTCGTCACCCAGATTCTCGCCGACGCCAAGACCAAACTCGCCAGCGAGGACAAGGCCGAGCGCACCGAAGGAGCGCTCCTCCTCTTCCGCGCCTTCAAAGGTCTGCCCAAGAACACCGCGCTCATCAAATTCCTCAGCCAGGAGGGCATGAAGAACATCCTCCTCGAGACCGAGGCCAAATACCTCCAGGACGGCGCCCGCGAGATGCCCGTCGTCACCGACCCGCTCTATTTCGTGGTCGACGAGAAGAACCGCTCCGTCGAGCTCACCGACAAGGGCTATGCACAGCTCACCAAGGGCATCGACGACCCCAACTTCTTCATCCTCCCCGACATCGCCGCACAGCTCTCCGAGCTCGAGCATGTCACCGACCTCCAGGAGCGCGCCAACCGCAAGGACCAACTCATGGCCGATTATGCCGTCAAAGCCGAGCGCGTTCACACCGTCACCCAGCTGCTCAAGGCCTACACCATGTTTGAGAAAGACGTGGAGTATGTCATCGATGACAACAAAATCAAAATCGTGGACGAGCAGACGGGCCGTATCATGGAGGGCCGCCGTTACAGCGACGGTCTCCACCAGGCTATCGAGGCAAAGGAGGGCGTGAAGGTCGAGGCCGCCACGCAGACCTTCGCCACCATCACCCTGCAGAACTACTTCCGCATGTACTACAAACTGGCCGGTATGACCGGTACCGCCGAGACCGAGGCCGGTGAGTTCTGGGACATATACAAACTCGATGTCGTCACCATCCCCACCAATCGCCCCGTCGCCCGCATCGACATGAACGACCGCGTCTATCGCACCAAGCGCGAGAAGTATGCCGCCGTCATCGAAGAGATCGAGCGCCTCATCAAGCAGGGCCGCCCCGTCCTCGTCGGCACCACCTCCGTCGAAATCTCCGAGCTGCTGAGCAAGATGCTGAGCATGCGCCACATCCCCCACAACGTCCTCAACGCCAAACTCCACCAGAAGGAGGCCGAGATCGTTGCTCTCGCCGGCCGCAAGGGCACTGTCACCATCGCCACCAACATGGCCGGCCGTGGTACGGACATCAAGCTGCCTCAGGAAGTCAAGGACGCCGGCGGTCTGGCCATCATCGGCACGGAGCGCCACGAGAGCCGTCGCGTCGACCGCCAGCTCCGCGGTCGTGCCGGCCGTCAGGGCGACCCCGGTTCGTCGGTCTTCTACGTCTCCTTCGAGGACGCCCTCATGCGCGTATATGCCTCCGACCGCATCATGAAAGTGCTTGACTCGCTGGGCTTCAAGGACGGCGAAATGCTCGAGCACAAGATGATTTCAAACTCCATCGAGAAAGCCCAGAAGCGCGTCGAGGAGAACAACTTCGGCATCCGCAAACACCTCCTGGAGTATGACGACGTGATGAACAAACAGCGCACCTACATCTACTCCAAGCGTCAGCACGCCCTCAAAGGCGAGCGCATCGGCATCGACATCAGCAACATGATCTACGACGTTATCGAGAACCTCGTCGAGAACTATCCCACTCCCGCCGATTACGCCGACTTCTCCCTCGAGCTCATGAAGGTGCTGGCCATCGAGCCGGGCATGACCGAGAAGGAGTATGCCGACATGGAGAAAGAGGACAAGGTGGCACAGCTCCACGCCGCCGCCATGGAGAACCTCAACCGCAAGAGCGCGCGCATCATCGAAATCATCATGCCCGTCATCACCGAGGCCGTCGCCAACGGTGAGACCGGCATCCGTGCCATCCCCATCACCGACGGCAAGCGCATCTTCCGCGTGATGTTCGACCTCGAGGAAGCCGTCGCCACCGAGGGACGCTCCATCATCAAAGAGTGGCAGAAACGCGTACTGCTGCTGAACATCGACGAGCTTTGGAAAGAGCATCTCCGCGAACTCGACGACCTGAAGCAGAGCGTGCGCAACGCTTCCTACGAGCAGAAAGACCCGCTTGTGATCTACAAGGTCGAGAGCTTCCACCTTTTCGAGCGCATGCTCTCCAACCTCAACAACAAGAGCACGTCGATGCTTATGCGCGGCCAGCTCTACGTCCGCCCCGTCGACCCCGAGCAGGTTGCCGCCGCCCAGGCAGCCGCTGCCGCCGCTCAGGCACCGCGTCCCGAGATGCAGCGCGCCATGCCCCAGCCGCGTGCTCCGCAGGACTACAAGACCTCGAAGGCCACCCTGCCCAGCGAAGAGGCCGCCATGGCCGCACAGCGTGCCGCCGCCTCAGCTCCCCAGGGCCAGCAGCAACAGCAGCACATGCCCCAGGTCAACAACGGCCCCCGCATCGGCCGCAACGACCCCTGCCCCTGTGGTTCCGGCAAGAAATACAAGAACTGCCACGGCCGCGGCATCTGACCTCTCACTTCAGACATCAATAACACCCTAAAGCGATGATTATGAAAAAATTACTTCTCTCCCTCATCGTGGCCGCCGCCCCGATGATTGCCTCGGCGCAGAGCATCTTTGACAGCGGCAAAAACTACAAGTACTTCGGCGTTCGCCTCGGTCTCGACCTCACGTGTCCCACCAAGGTCACCGACAACAACTCGCCGCTCAACCTCGCCTCCGACATCTTCAAGACCGGTGCCGGCTTCAACGTGGGCGCCATCTACAACATCCCCGTGTGGATGAACATGTACGTCGAGCCCGGTGTCACCCTCTACTACCACACCTACAAGCTCAACAAGGACTTCCTCCCCGAGATGGATCCCAAATACTCCAGCGGTTCCGTCCGTGAGTTCGGTCTCAGCATCCCCGTTGTCGCCGGTTATCACTTCGACTTCACCGACGACATCAAGGTGCGTGTCTTCACCGGCCCCGTCTTCAGCCTCGGCCTCAAAGGCGACCTCCACGTCACCGACAAGAGCAGCGACATCAAACTCAGCGGCTCGACAGGTGTCTATAAAGACGGCGGCATCAACCGCTCGAACATCGCATGGCGCATCGGCGCCGGCATCGACTACAAGCAGTTCGCCTTCGCCGTCTACGGCGACCCCGAGCTGACCCACGCCTACCACAACACCGACGGCAGCAACATGGTGTTCCGCCGCAACGTAGTCTCGTTCACGCTCGGCTACAACTTCTGAAGCATTGCGGAGACCCTTCCGTTAATGAACAATAAAACCTCGTCCTTTGGGCGGGGTTTTGTTTTGCATAATTGGCGAAAAAACAGTAACTTTGCAAGGCAGAATGTAAACCCGCAAGGGAACATAGCTGTTCAGGTTTTAAGAGATGCCTTCGGCCGTACTTTGGCAATAGCCTGGATGATGGACGGTAACGGATTCTTAAATCCGACGATAAAACTCTGTAGATGAACTGATTATGAAGATTCGATACGTTATTATGGCTGTGGCTGCCATGCTTGTATGCAGCACCATGAGCGCCGAGTTAGCCCCGGAAGCCAAGAAGCAGCAGTTGGGCTCCGAAGCCACGCCTGTGAGCAAGACCGGCTCGCAGAGCTCGCGCACGGCCACTGTGGTCGTCTCCCGCGAGGTGATTCCCGTGGGCAAACCCTCCGACCAAAAGGACAAGAAAAAGAAAGACAAAAAGGACAAGAAGAATAACAAAGAAAACAAGAACCTGACCGCTCAGTCGTCCGAGAAGTCCGCTCCCAAGAAGGAGGAGAAAAAAGACAAAAAGCACAAGAAAAACAAGGAGCACAAGCCCACCGTCAACCTCAAGGAACTTGCCGCAAACGTCAAAGGCCAGTGGACGCTCGTGTCCATAGGTAAAAACGGTGTCACCGACGACATCGACATTCCCTACATCATCTTCGAGCCCGACAAGGACAACGCCGGCCGCGCCCTGCCCACCGGCATGGCCTACGTCTCCAACGGCCACAAAATCATCAACGCACGCTACACGCTTAGCGAGAACGCCGTGACTTTCACCGGCCCCGTCGCCTCGCAGGACGTCACCAAAACCGTTAAGTATGAGCGCGATATGAACAAAGTTCTCGACCCGCGCAAGTCCGAGAACAAGGTGAAGATGACCCTCACCCACAAACTTAACGAGTTCGACCTCAGCTTCAACGACAACTCCAACCGCCCGATGCTCTCCTTCGTGCGCCATGACATCGGCTTCATGGACGGCAAATGGCAGGTCAACGAGCTCTACGGCGAGAACGTCCATGATGTCCAGGCCAATCTCTGTATCGACGTCGCCCAGCAGCGCATCCACGGCAACACCGGCTGCAACTACTTCAACGGCGACCTGGCCGTCACCCCCTACGAGCCCAGCTCCATCGACTTCTCCGGAATGGTTGTGGACAGCCATGGCGGCAAGAAAGTGCGCCAGGAGCGCCTCATGCTCGTCGCCCTCGAGGAGGCCAACTCTTACCTCAAGCTCTCCGACACGAGCATCGCCCTCATCAACAGCCATGGCAAGCAGGTCATGAAACTCAACCTCATCGAACGCACGCCCCGACGCAGAAGATAATGGCACACAAAATCTACGGCCTGGTGGGACACCCGCTGGGCCACTCTTTTTCGGCCGCCTTCTTCAATGCGCGATTTGAGCGTGAAGGCATGGACGCCGAATACCGCAACTACGACCTCGATTGCGTCGACGGTCTTCACCGGCTCGTCGAGACCACGCCAGAGTTGTGCGGCCTCAACGTCACCATCCCCTACAAGGAAGCAGTCATCCCGATGCTCGACGCTCTCTCTGAGACCGCCGCAGCCATAGGCGCCGTCAATGTCATACATATTTCGCGCCGCGCCGACGGCGGCGTTTTCCTCACCGGCCACAACACCGACGTCGTCGGCTTCGACGAGTCTTTTTGTGCCCTCCTTCGCGACGCAAAGGCTCCGCGCCACGCACTTGTCCTCGGCACCGGCGGTGCCTCGAAGGCCGCCTGCTATGCGTTACGTCAGGCCGGACTGACAGTTAAGCGCGTGTCGCGCAGCCCGAAGGACGACGACACGATCTCATACGCCTCGCTGAGAGAGCCGGGCGTAATGGAACGCTATAAAGTAATTGTAAATGCCACTCCCTTAGGCACATACCCCAACACAGACGCCTGCCCGGACATTCCCTATGAGCTGCTGACGCCCGCGCATTTCTGCTTCGACCTCGTCTACAATCCGCCGCTCACACGCTTCCTGCACGAAGCCTCCACCCACGGCTGCGTGCTCCGCAACGGCCTCGCTATGCTCCACACCCAGGCCCTTGCCGCCTGGGCCATCTGGAACGCCCTCTCTGTCTGAGCGCCACCGTGCCGCAAGCCCGCGGCTTGCGGTTCCCGGTTCACTCCAGCGGCAGGCGGTTCATCTCCTCGATATAGTCGAGGATGGCGGCACGTCCGCGACCGTCTATCGACGACGTGCGGAACACCGGCGGAAGCTCCTCCCACTCCTCGAGCAGCGCGGCGCAATAATCGCCCGTCACTTTCTTCGCAGCGTTTGAGCTGAGCTTGTCGAGCTTGGTGAAGACGATTGAGAACGGCACGCCGTTCTCGCCCAACCATTCCATGAATTCCATGTCAATCTTCTGCGGCATGTGGCGGCCGTCAATCAGCAGGAACAGGTTCGTCATCTGCTCGCGCCCCAGGATGTAGCCGCGAATCATCTTCTCGAGCTTGGCGCGGTCGGCCTTGCTGCGACGGGCATAGCCGTAGCCGGGTAGGTCGACAATTTGCCACTCGTCGTTGACCACGAAGTGGTTGATAAGCATTGTCTTGCCGGGCGTCGACGAGGTCATCGCCAGGTCCTTGCGGCCCGTGAGCATATTGATGAGCGACGACTTGCCAACGTTGCTTCGGCCGATGAAGGCGTACTCGTGCATCTCGCTCTTGGGGCATTTCTCCACGTCGGGGCTGCTCACCACAAATCTTGCCGTATTTATAATCATTTCTGTGAAAGGTTTTTGCGTTTAAAATCAGTTATGCCGTCTTGACTCTGCAAAGTTACGCAATGTTTTTGAAATCTCAAACACGCGGGCGTCTCAGAACGAGAACTGGACGAGCGCGCCGACACGCTGGGCGTTGCGGGCGTCGCCGGAGAAGTTCTTGCGGCGGCCCCAGTCGTATTCGATTGCGGCCTGGAAGCGCGGACGCGGATTCCAGAAAAGGTTGACGGCGCCGGAGAGGCCGTAGTTGTACTCGTCGGGTTGCTTGAAGCGACCGGCCAGGAGGGCGCTTTTCGAGAAGGAGACGCTGGCGAAGACGCGCGGCGTGATGTCGTACTGGAGGCCGACGCAGAAACCGTAGGAGCGCGGCATGAACATACGGCCGGGACGGTCGGGGTCGTTCAGCAGGTCGTAGCGGCCGAAGAGCAGGTCGGTGCCCACGCCCTCGTTGCCGCGGCCGTAGTTGAGGGTGCCGTAGAAGGTCATGGCGGGCATGGGGTGCATGACCGTCGAGAGCAAGAGGCCGTAGCCGCAGAGCGTGTGGTTCTTGGCGGCGATGAGGTCGCGGTAGTTGAGCGAGCGGGCGATGGCGGCGAGGCGCACATGGCTGGTGCGACCCCATTCATACTGCACGAAGGCGGCGCCGTCAGGGAGCCAGTTGCTGACTTTGCCGGTGGTGACATTGTCGATGCGCTCGGTGGTGGAGGGCATCTCGGCGCTGACGGCGAAGACCCAGTTGCGGTGGACGCGCGGCATCCAGCGAAGAAGCACATTGACGGGCGCAATCTTGTTGCTGGGGCCCTGAGCATCGACGGTGGGCGGCAGGGCGGCGGGGTCGGAGTAGGTGGACGGAGCATAGCCGACGGTCCAGTCATCGAAGGTGGCGTAGGCTTTCTTGAGCTTGAATCCCACGCCGTCATAGCCGTTGAAGTTGCACTCGATGTATAGGCCATAACTGCCCACAATGCGTTGTGAACCAATTACTTTGAAGTAGAGCGTCGTTCCGGCGGGAGTGGCGCCTATCTTGCGCATATTCTCCGGATTGGCGGGCACGGGAATTGTGATGGGCGCGAATGCCGAAGTGCTAACGGCGCCGCCCCAGTCATAGTAGCCGCGCATGCGCACGCAGCCGCCGATGCCCATGGCCAGCCGGTCGTCGCGGCTCAGGAACATGAAGTAGGGCGCGTCGGGCGACTGAGTGTGGTGGAACTGATCGTAGTAGTAGCGCAGCAGCAGGTTCATGGCCGTGGAATCGGGACCGTTGATGACGCCGGCGGCTGTCGTCGGCGCATCAGTGTCGTGCGAACCCATGTATATGATGCGTGTGTTGTGCATAAGCGAGTCGCGGAAGTCCTCGCGTGTGCTGTGATAGTCTTCTGCAAACTTCTGTGACTCAGCCGATAAGGTGGCTGTGGCGGCCATGGCTGCGAGCAACAGAATGTGGCGTTGTTTCATTTTAAGCATAGTGTGACGAACTGATATGTGTGTCCTTTTTGTGATGATTTTCTTATTTCTTAACACGCGGCAGGCGTTAATGTTTACGGATTTATGAGGCAGATATACGAAATAATGAGTAATTTTGCAGTATGGCATTTAAGTTTAAGCAGTTCAGAGTCGAAGACGGCCGGTGCGCCATGAAGGTAGGCACAGACGCGGTGTTGCTCGGGGCATGGGCTCCGGGCGGTGAGCACGTGCGCGCGCTCCTCGATGCCGGCGCCGGCTGCGGCGTCGTGGCGTTGCTGATGGCCGGGCGGTGTCCGCAGGCTCGCGTTGCTGCTGTCGAACTTGACCCGGCAGCTGCCGAAGACTGCCGCGCGAACGTGGCCGCCTCACCCTGGGCCAACCGAATAAGCGTTGAATGTCAGGATGTTACTGCCTATCAACCGGCGGAGCCCGTCGACCTGCTCGTCTCCAATCCGCCATTCTTCACGGAAACACTTCGCGCTCCCGACCAACGCCGTGCGGCGGCACGTCATGGCGACGTTCTCTCGCCTCTCACGGTCATCGACTTAGGCGCACGCTTTCTCTCCGACGACGGCCTCCTGGCCATGATTACCGACTGCCGCAGCCGCGACGACATCCTCTTCCACGCCGCCCTGCGTCAGCTCAATCCGCTGAGAATTACTGCGGTATCTTCGCGCGCGGGCAAGCCTCCCTTCCGCCTTCTCTGGCTCATGGGCCGCCACTCGGGGCCGCTCGTCACCGACACTCTTGCCATCCGCACAGCCGACAATGCCTGGTCACCCGAATACGCCGACCTCGTCTCACCCTACTACCTGCGCATGCCCGGCACAAACGATAATAAACGAACAACCGAATAAGATAATGACACTCACACTGACACTCGGAAAGAGAATCGCCTTCTTCGCCTGCATCACGCTGTTCTGCTACATGCTCATGGCGCTGCTGTTGCAATTAGTGCTCGGACACACCGGCCAACAGACCGTGTGGCTGCGCATAATGGCCGTCGCCCAGGACCTCATCATGTTCATCCTGCCCGCCCTCGTCACCGCACTCTTCTGCACGCGCTTGCCTGCGCAGTTCCTGGCCATCAACAGCGGCATCCCGCGCGGCATGACAATCATCGCCGTCTGCACGCTCATCTGCTCCATCCCCGCCATGAACGCACTCATCATGTGGAACGAGTCGATACACCTCCCCGGCAACCTCGAGGCCACTTTCCGCGCCGCCGAAGAAGCCGCGCAGGCCCAGGTGACGCTCCTCCTCGGCCCGAATACCATCATGAACTTCATCGTCAGCCTCCTCATCGTCGGCGTCCTTGCCGGCCTCAGCGAGGAACTATTCTTCCGTGGCGCCTTCCAGCGGCTGCTGACCACCGGGCGCTGGAACGTGCACACCGCCGTCTGGCTCGTCGCCTTCATCTTCTCGGCCGTTCACATGCAGTTCTACGGATTCTTCCCGCGCATGCTCCTCGGCGCTTTCTTCGGATATGCCCTCGTGTGGTCGGGCTCGCTGTGGCTGCCCGTCATCCTCCACGTCCTCAACAACAGCGTCTACATCTTCGGCCGCTATTTCTTAGGCGACGACATGGCCAATGCTTCCGCCGTGGACACCATCGGCGCCGACTCCATACCCCTCATCGTCATCTCCGTCGTGCTCACCGCCCTGGGCCTCACCATCCTCTACCGTCGCCGTGTGCGCCCGGACGCGGAGAATTGACAGAAATTTTGTATCTTTGCACACAGAAGGATGCCCGAGCATCCCAACGAATAGGTACGGTTATCTATAATTCACTATGAGTCAAATTCTTACACCCGAGGAGCGGCAGACGCTCGAGACCAAGTTCGCCCGGCTGCGCACGCTCATGGAGCCGTTCTTGCAGGAGGACGACGACTGGCGGCTCGCCGCCGCCCTCACTCCCCCCGCCGACAGCGAGGCCGCATACACCCGCGACGCCTTCGGCCTCCATCCCCTGGATCTGGCCATCGACACCGCCATCGTCCTCTGCGACATGGTGAGCCCCGACCGCAGCATGGTCATCGCCGTGCTCCTGCGCGAAGCCGTCCACGCCGGACTTCTCACCGAAGACAAGGTGCGCGCCGACTGGGGCGACGATATCGCAGACATTGTCTCGCGCCTGAGCCGCGCCCTCTCCCTGTACGAGCGTCACGCCACCGTCGAGAGCGACAACTTCCGCCGTCTTCTGCTCACCTTTGCCGAAGACCTGCGCGTCATCATACTCATGATCTCCGGACGCCTTGCCCTCATGGAGGCCATCAACCACCACCCCGACGAGAAACGCGTGGCGCAGGTTGCCTACGAGAGCGGCTACCTCTACGCTCCGCTCGCCCATCGCCTCGGACTCTACGCCATCAAGTCGCGCCTCGAGGACCTCTCGCTCAAATACACTGACCGCGAAACCTTCACCTCCATCGCCCGCAAGCTCAATCAGACGAAGGTGCGCCGCGACGCCTATATCGCCGACTTTATCGCCCCCGTCAAAGCCAAGCTCGAAGCCGAGGGACTCAAGTTCGACATCAAAGGCCGCACAAAGTCAATCTACTCCATCTGGAACAAGATAAAGAAGCAGAAGACCGACGTCGACCACATTTACGACCTCTTCGCCATCCGCGTCATCATCGACGCACCTCCCGAGCGCGAGAAGGCCGAGTGCTGGCTGGCCTACTCCATCGTCACGGACATGTACCGCCCCAACCCCGCGCGCATGAAGGACTGGATTTCCATCCCCAAGACCAACGGTTACGAGAGCCTGCACATCACCGTCAAGGGCCCCGAAGACCGCTGGGTCGAGGTGCAGATTCGCACACGCCGCATGGACGAAGTGGCCGAGAAAGGTCTCGCCGCCCACTGGCGTTATAAAGGCGTCAAGGCCGAGCAGGGCCTCGACGTGTGGATGAAGAACGTGCGCGACATCCTCGAGACCGCCGACACCGGTCCCATGGAGCTCATGAAGAATATGAAGATGGACGTCTACAACAAGGAGGTCTTCGTCTTTACCCCCAAGGGCGACCTCTACCGCCTACCCCAGGGCGCAACCGTCCTCGACTTCGCCTTCAACATCCACACCGGCCTCGGTTGCCGCTGCATCGGCGCGCGCGTCAACGACCGCAACTGCCGCATCAACCACCGTCTCTCCTCCGGCGACACCGTCGACATACTCACCTCCAACACTCAAGCGCCCAAGCGCGACTGGCTCAACTTCGTCGTCACCTCCAAGGCGCGCAACAAGATTCGCACGGCCCTCAAAGAGCAGGAGAGCCGTACCGCCGAACTCGGCAAAGAGCTGCTTCAGCGCCGCTTCAAGAACCGCAAAATCGAGATTGACGAAGCCGCCCTCACACGCCTCATCAAGCGCGTCGGCTACAAAACCGCCACCGAGTTTTTCGCACGCCTCGGCGAGGAGACCCTCGATGTCAACTCCGTCGTCGACAGCTACCTGGAGCTCATGGAGAAGCCCGAGGCCGAGAAAGCCGTTAGCGCCGAGGAGTTCGTCATGCACACCCCCGCCGACCAGCAGCCCGACAACGACATCCTCGAAATCAGCTCCGGCGACGGCATCGTCAAAGGCCTCAACTACAAACTCGCACGGTGCTGCAACCCCATCTACGGCGACCATGTCTTCGGTTTCATCTCCTCCGAGGGCGTCGTCAAAATCCACCGCAAGGACTGCCCCAACGCCGCGAACATCCGCGAGCGCTATCCCTACCGTCTCATCCGCGTGCGCTGGAGCGGCAAGTTCGGCGGACAGATGGCCGCCACGCTCCAGATCATCGGCAACGATGACATCGGAATCGTCACCAACATCTCCGCCATCATCAACCGCGAGAAAAACTGCTCGCTGCGCAACATCTCCATCAACTCCCACGACGGAATGTTCGACGGCTATGTCACCGTTGGCACGGGCGGCAACGAAGCCCTCTCCGCCCTCATCAAGAAAATCCGCACCGTCAAGGGCGTCCGCGACGTCAAGCGCGTCGACCAGGGCGGCCGTTAATCACTCATAACTAACACCTATTACCCAAATGAAAGCGAAGCTCATCCTCCCCCTCATAGCCGCCGCGCTCATCGCCACCTCCTGCGGCAGCGGCGACCCCCGTCAGCAGCAGACCGACAGCGCCATGGCCATGAAAGTACGCGTCGACAGCGCCATCGCCGCCGGACAGTATGCCGAGGCCGTTGCCCTTATCGACACAATATCAAAGCGTTATCCCCTCGCCACCGACGTGCGCAAGAGCCTGATTCCCGTGCGCGCCAAGGCCATGGAGGACTCTATCGTCAAGGCCATCCCTCAGCTTGACCTCGGAATCGCCAACCTCAAAGGCGCCATCGACACCGAGCGCGCCAAATTTGTCTCGCAGAGCACCTCGGCCAACTTCCCGCCCGTACTCGTATACCGCGGCACCCAGGGCGCCATGACCGGCGGCGCGCGCATCCAGGCACGCGTCAGCACCGGCGACGAAGAAGAGCTCAATCCGTGGTACCTCGCCGTCTCCGCCGGCAAAAACATCGGCATCAGCTCGCTGCAGGTCAGCACCCGCAGCGGCGCGCAGTTCACCGTCGCCGTTCCCGCTTCCGAGTATGAGCAGGCAACCGTGCCCATGGAGAATATGACTCCACTTGCACGCCATCTCAGCGACACCGGCGACGCCATCACCTCCATCACTGCCTCCGGCTCGCGCGGCACCGTCCGCATCCCCGTCACCGCAGCTCAGAGCGACGGCGTCACCGCCGCCTACCGCCTCGTCACCGCCCGCGACTCGCTCCGCTCACTCCTCATGGTCCGCGAGAAAGCCGAGCGCATCCTCCAGCTCGCCCGCGACCAGTCCGTCAACTGACGCACAGCCCGTTATTGACAATAGGGCGGGAAGACGAAGTTGCGGTTGAGCCATGCGAAGACGGCCGTGTAGAGCGGCCGGCGCACGTCCGGAGCGCTCAGGAATAGGTCGTGCATGCCGCCTTCGACGGTCATCTCCGTCAGCGACGGCCCGAGCGTGCGGCCGAAACGTGCGATGTGCTCAACGTTGAGGACGGCGTCGCCGCGCTGGAACTCGGGCGTCCACTCCGAGCCATAGATGCTGCGCGCGCTGTGCATCAGCAGCGTAGGCACGAGTATGCGCTCGGGATTGAGCTTCAGCTCGGCCTGTGCGTTCATAATCATGCGAATCCACCCCGCCGTGATAGGCCGCGGCTTTGCCGTTTTCCACTCGTAGTTATAATGCCACTCGCCGTGGAAATCGGCCGAGCAACTCTGCGCATAACCGTCGATGGCGTTGCCCTGCGGAACGGCGATTCCCGGGAACGGGCCGCCCAACGTGCTCATCAGCGGCAGGAGTACCGACCGCATTACGCCTTTGAAGTTGAACTCCAGGAATGGGCTGTTCAGAATCACCGCGTCAACCATCGGCGACGGCTGAAAACTCATGTAGCAGGCAGCGATGAGTCCGCCTGTGCTGTGACCCAAGAGCACGATATTCTCCACGCCGTTCTCGTGCATGACGTTGAGGGCCGAGTCGATGTCGGCATAATAGTCCGAGACACGGCGTGCCTGATAGGGACGGCGTCCGGGCAGCATGCTGCGGCCGTAGCCGTGGAGGTCGACGGCGTAGAAGTTGTAGAGTGAGTCGACGAATGTGTCGCCCATCTCCGCATTGAAGAAATAGTCGTTGTAGCCATGGATGTAGAGCACGCCGCGATTGCCGGCGCATGGCGCTGTGCGTCGGATGACAGTGCAGCGGTCGCCGTCGGTGCGCTCCACGCGTGTGTATTCATAGCCGGGCAGCGAGTCGGGCGTCCATTCGCGCGCCGACGCGGCGAAGGCCGACAAAAGCACCACAAAGAGTAAGAGCTTGCGCATACGCTAAGTATTAGGTTTGAGTGATGAGTTATGAAGGGGTAGGGGATATGCGAAAGCCGCTGCCCGCCGTAGTGAGGTGGGGGCAGCGGCCATGTGAGTGTCAGGTGTGATGGGGATTATTTCTCCTCGGCTTTCTTCTCGGCCTCGAAGGTCTCGGCGGCGGTAGCGGTGCCGGCGTCAGCGGCTTCGGCAGCCTTGTCCTCGGCGATTTCTTCGTTCTTGAAGTCGGAGATGCCGTTGGAGATGAGCAGGTTATACCACTGGAAAACTTTCTTGATGTCGGTGTTGTAGACACGCTCGGCGTCGAAGTCGGGAACGATTTCGGCGAAGTAGGCGCGCATCTTTTCGGGCGACTCAAAGGCCTTCACGTCGACGGTCTGGCCGCCGGTTTTCTCTTTGATAGCCTCGAAGACATCGTAGAGGGGGAGGTCTTCGCCGGTGGTGTAGATGGCGATGTCACCGAGCGACATCACTTTGTCGCGTGCGTAGGCGGGCATACGTTTGTGTGATGCGACGTCCTCGACGATGAGCATATTCTTGCCCTGTGACACCAGGGTATAGAGGCCGGGTTTGCCGGAGATAGAGAGAATTCTTTCTTTCATGATGGGTAGTTAGGTGTTAGTGTTAGGTATGAAGTGTTAGATATTTGCTTATAGAAATAGAACAAAGCAGGGGCCTAAAAGTTTGGCGACAGATGCGAGCGCACGGGCGCCGCACGTTTTGCAAAATTAGTAAAACATTTTCAACCCTGCAACCCCTGCGGCGTTTTTCCGGGCGCGACTCAGCCGAAGAGAGCGCGGAAGGCGTCGGCGACGCGGGCGACGGGGTGGAGCCGGATGCTGAGCGAAGCCTGGTCGACGGCTTTGAGGCTGGAGGCGTCGCCGGGCACGAGTATGTCCGTGAGACCCAGGCGCTCGGCTTCGCGGATGCGCTCAGCGAGGCGTGTGACGGGGCGTATCTCGCCGCTTAGACCTACTTCGCCGGTCATGCTCCATCCACGAGGCACGGGCATGTCGACGTTGCTGGAGAGGATGGCGGCGATGACGCTGAGGTCGAGGGCGGGGTCGTTGACGCGCAGGCCGCCGGCGATATTCAGGAAGACGTCTTTGGCGCCGAGTTTGAAGCCGACGCGTTTTTCGAGGACGGCGAGGAGCATGTTCATGCGGCCGCGGTCGAAGCCGGTGACGGAGCGCTGGGGCGTGCCGTAGACGGCCGACGAGACAAGTGCCTGCGCCTCGACAAGGAGCGGGCGCGCGCCTTCGAGGGTTACGCCGATGGCGACGCCGGAGAGGGGCTCGGCCTCGGGGTCGGTGACGAGCAGGGCGGAGGGGTTGGTGACTTCGCGGAGGCCGCGCTGCGACATTTCGTAGATGCCGACTTCGGAGGTCGAGCCGAAGCGGTTTTTGATGCCGCGCAGCAGGCGGTACATGTAGCGGGAGTCGCCTTCGAACTGGAGAACGGCGTCGACGATGTGCTCCAGAACTTTGGGACCGGCGAGGGTGCCTTCTTTGTTGATGTGACCGATGAGGACAACCGGTGTGGCGGTGAGTTTGGCGTACTTCAGCAGCTGTGCGGCACACTCGCGCACCTGGCTGACCGAGCCGGCCGACGAGTCGAGGGCGTCGGTGGCGATGGTCTGTATGGAGTCGATGATGAGGATGCCGGGCTGGACAGCCTCGATGTGCTCGAAGATGCGTTCGAGGCTTGTCTCGCAGACGATGAAGACGTTGTCGGAGCCGCGGCCGATGCGGTCGGCGCGCATTTTTATCTGCGAGGCGCTCTCTTCGCCGGAGACGTAGAGGATGGTGCGCGACTTGATGGCGAGGATGTTCTGGAGAACGAGTGTGCTCTTGCCGATGCCGGGTTCGCCTCCGACGAGGACGATTGAGCCGGGCACGAGACCGCCTCCGAGAACGCGGTTGAGCTCGGCTGACGGCATGCGTATGCGCTGCTCTTCGCCCACCTTAATCTCGCTGACGGCGACGGGTTCGGACTTGGCGAGTTCGGCGACGGGCGAGGGCGTGCGCGAGGCGGATGAGGTCGCGGCTGTGCGCTCTTCGACCATGGTGTTCCACTCGCCGCACTCGGGGCAGCGGCCGACCCATTTCGGGGAGGTGGCGCCGCACGAGGTGCAGCCCCAGATGGTTTTGTATTTTGTCTTTGCCATTTTTTTGGGAGGGGGGATTAGGCCTGGCGGCGGAACATTGCGAGGGCGATGGAGGTGGCGACGGCGACGTTGAGGCTTTCGGCGGTGGCGGCGTCGGCGGGGTAGGGAGGTATGAAGAGCGTGTTGGTGAGCAGGGCGCGGACGTCGTCGGAGACGCCGCGGCCTTCGTTGCCCATGACGAGGACGGCGCTCTGCGGGAGCGCGGCCGTGTAGATGTTCTCGGCGCGGTGGTCGAGGAGCGTTCCGTAGACGGGGACGCGTTCGGCCAGGTGCGGAAGCTCGTCGGCGAGGTCGCAGTAGTGGACGGCGACGCGGGCGATGGAACCCATGGTTGCCTGGACGACCTTGGGGTTGAAGGCGTCGACGGTGTCGCGGGATGCGAGGATGTGGCGGACGCCCATCCAGTCGGCGACGCGTATGATGGTGCCGAGGTTGCCGGGGTCCTGGATGCGGTCGAGAGCTATAACTAACTGTGTGGCAAGCTCTTCGACGGATGGCATCGCGTGGTGTGGCATCTCGTAGACGGCGATGACGGGTGCGGGCGTGGTGAGCGAGGACATGCGCTCGAGGTCGGCGCGCGTGGCGATGGCTACGTCGTGGCCGCGGAGAAGGTCGGCGTGCTCTTCGGCCCACTTGCGTGTGGCGGCGATGAGGCGCGGCGTGAAATGGGGCAGAGTGTCGGTGACGCACTTGGTGCCTTCGGCCGTAAAGAGACCGGCCTCGCGGCGGTGGCGGGCATCGGCGAGCTGGCGGACCGACTTGCGTATGGCGTTGGTGAGTTCCATGGGCAGGGAGGGGAGTCAGAAGGTGTAGCCGGCGTCGCGGGCGAGGTCGCGGTCGGCGTCGATGGTGGAGCCGACGGTGGTGAGCAGGTCGCCGGTGATGCCGCCGTTTATGCCCACGCGCATACATTCTATCTGGGCCTCGCGGCTGAGGCGTCGGCGGCCGCCGGCAAAGCGCAGCTGGGTGTGCGGGTGGATTAGGCGGAAGAAGGCGATGGTGTCTATGATGTCGTCTTCGGAGATGAGCGGCGTGTCGGCGAGGGGCGTGCCGGGAATCGGGCAGAGGATGTTGATGGGGATTGAGTCGGGATGCGCGCGGCGGAGGGTGAGGGCGAACTCGATGCGCTGGAGCTCGGTTTCGCCCATGCCGATGATGCCGCCGGAGCAAATCTCGAAGCCGAGGGAGCGTGCGGCCTCGATGGTGCGGAGTTTGTCGTCGATGGTGTGGGTCGTGCAGAGCGTGGCGAAGTGGGAGGGAGCCGACTCGAGGTTGCAGTGATAGCGGCGCACTCCGGCATCCCACAGCTGTTGTAGCTGCTCGCGGTCGAGGAGACCGAGGCTTGCACAGGTCTCGATGCCGGTCTGCTCGCGGGCTTCGCGCAGGAGACTGCATATCTCGGTGAGCGCCTTGCCGCGCACCGCTTTGCCGCTGGCAACGAGTGAGAAGCGGTGGACGCCCTTAGAGGCATTGTGGCGGGCGGCGTCCATGCACTCGTTGTGGGGAATCATGGCGTACTCGTCGCAGTGAGTGTTCCAGTGGGCGGACTGGGCGCACCATTTGCAGTTCTCGGAGCAGCGTCCGGAGCGTGCGTTGACGATTGAGCACGAGTCGAACTGCACGGGGCAGAAGGCGCGGGTCACCTCGGCTGCGGCGTCACGGAGGGCGCGGCGGTCGGTGACGTCGGCGAGGGCGTAGGCTTCGTCTTCGGTGAGGCTGCCGCCTGCGAGCACCTTCGCCTTTATTTTGTCGATGAATTCTGTCATTTTCGGTTGTCAGTTTATTCAACTGCAAATTTACGCATTTTCGCGGCCATAACCAAACGAAACGGGCAGGTGTGCGCAGGCATTTAAGTATTATTTATGCGAGGCTTTTTGCTATTTTTCGGAAAATCATTAACTTTGCACGGTTGCGGCGTGTTTAAAATAAGCGCGGCAGCGAGATTTTCAATAAGACATTCAATATAAATAAAGAAAGAAAAAGGCATGAAACAGATTGTGAAAGCATTGTGTATGGCCGCGATGGCGCTGATGATGGCGTCGGCACCCGCTGAGGCACAGAATCTCGGCGGTATCCTCGATAAACTCGGCGTCAAGACTTCGGACAGCTCTGCCCCCAAGGACGACTCCAATGACGACGGCGGCATCGGCGGCGTATTAGGCCAGGTACTTGGCACTGTCAGCAACGCTGCCGCCAGCAACGACTTCAACCTCGCAAGGCTGAAAGGACAGTGGGCGTACTCCTCTCCGGCCGTGTCCTTCAAGGGCAACAGCGGCACAGCAAACCTTGGCGGCGCGGCCGTGGCCACTCAGCTCGAGCAGAAGCTCGCGCCCTACATAAAGACGGCCGGTCTCGAACAGCTGACCATGTCGTTTGACGGCAACAACAACTTCGTGGCGCGCATCAAGGGCCGCTCGTTCAAAGGCCACATCGAGCGCGACACGGTCAACAACGAGATTCTCTTCTTCTTCGACAACAACAAGGGCAAAGGCATCAAGACGATGGTGACTAAGGCCGGCAACCTGGTGAACATCACCTTCGACGCCGGCAAGATTCTCGAGATGGCGCAGAAACTTGCCGGAACGCTGAACATCAGCGCGTTGCAGACGGCAGCGTCGGTGCTTAAGAACTTCAAGGGTGCATACATCGGCGTGCGCTTCAAGCAGACGGCGACGAAACCTGCCGACGGCGACTTCGACGCCGCTGCCGCCGACTCGCTCGACAACTCGAAGACCACGCTGACGAACATCCTTGACGGCCTCAACAAAAAATCGAAGTCGTCCAAGAAGAAAAAATAACCCTCCCCCCACATAAATAACATCAGCCACATAACTAACATAAAACACATCTAACCACCCATGCCCGACCCCGACCCGAAAACCGGCGAACGCCTGACCCGCCTGTGGCAGCAGCTGCAGGGGGCTTACGGGCGATTCACCGTGCGCTACACCACCGTGCTCCGCCACATCAGCGGCGTGCTTGGTGCGCTGGCTTTCGTGTGCTCGGCGAGCTGCCTGGTGCTCCTGGCGGTGTACGTCGGCTTCGACCATGCTGATGCGCATAAGCTAATGCTGCACAGGGCTTTGCGTGCGATTCAGATTGTGTTCCTGGTCAATATCTTCTTCGACCTGTTGCTGCGGTTTCGCCAAACGGTTCGCAACACGCGGGTGCTGAAGTGGATGGTCGACGTCGGCATCATTCTCACCCTCCTCCCGCTCCTCTATCCCCATCCCGAGCATCCGTGGCTGCCGTGGCTTGAGGCCGTGCTCTACTCCAACAAGTTCCTTTACATTGCCCTCACGGCTTACTCCGTCCTCGCCGTCAGCTCCGTGCTGATGCGCATGACCGGGCGGCGCACCAACCCCTCGCTGCTGCTGGCCTCGTCGTTCCTCATCTTTATCACCGTCAGCTCGCTGCTGCTCATGATGCCGAAGTGCACCTACACCGGCATCTCCTTCCCCGACAGCCTCTTCGTCTCCACCTCCGCCGTGTGCATCTGCGGCCTCACGAGCGTCGACATCGCCTCCACGTTCACGCCTCTTGGACAGGGAATCCTGCTCGTGATGTTCGAAATCGGCGGCCTGGGATTAATCACGTTCACCAGCTTCTTTGCCGTCTTCTTCTCCGGCAAACAGAGCGTCTACAACCAGCTGCTCATCCGCGACTTCATCTACTCTAAGAGTATGAACTCGCTGACGCCCACGCTGTTATACATCCTGGGCTTCACGCTCGTCATGCAGGTTATCGGCGCCGTGGGCATCTACTTCACCCTCCCCGACGCTATCGCCGACACCACCGCCGACCGCCTGTGGATCACCGCTTTCCACTCAGTCTCCGGCTTCTGCAACGTCGGCTTCTCAAACATTCCCGGCGGCATGGCCAACCCCGTGCTTATGCGCGACGGAGCATCGCTCTACGTGGTCATGAGCGTCCTCGTCTTCGCCGGCGCCCTCGGTTTCCCAATTCTCACCAATTTCAAGGACGGTTTTCTGGAGCATCTGCGGAGGATGTGGCACCGCCTGCACGGCCGGCGCCTGACCCGTCGACGCGTCCACATCTACGACATCAACACCAAGATTGTCCTCGTTACTACCTCCGTCGTTTTCCTCCTCGGCTTCGTCTCGTTCTGGGCCCTCGAGAACAACCACGCCCTCGCCGGAATGAGCACCGCCGACAAGGCCGTGCAGTCGCTTTTCAACGCCGTCATGCCGCGTTCCGGCGGCTTTACCACCATCAATCCCGCCTCGTTCCTGGGCGTCACGCTCATGCTCGTGGTCGTGCAGATGTGGATTGGCGGCGCCTCCCAGTCGATGGCCGGCGGCATAAAAGTGAACACCCTCGGCGTGCTCTGCCTCAACCTGCGCAGCATCGCCACCTCCGCCGGCCGCGTCGGCGCCTTCCGCCGCAGCATCGCCCCGCAGAGCATACGGCGCGCCAACGCCGTCACCTTCCTCAGCATCATCGCCTTCATCGTCTTCGCCGTCACGCTCATGATTCTCGAGCCCGACCTGCCCACCCGGAGCATCCTCTTCGAAACCGTCTCCGCGACTTTCAACGTCGGCTCGTCGATGGGCATCACCTCCATGCTCTCCGACGCCTCGAAGTTCGTGATGTGCGTGGCCATGTTCCTGGGGCGCGTCGGCCTCATCTCCGTGCTCACCGGCATGTTCACACTGCGCCGCGACGCCTCGGCCTACTATCCCGAAGACGACGTTATAATCAACTGACAATTAATGCACTAAACTATGAGATACCTGATAATAGGACTTGGAATCTATGGCACCAGCCTGGCGCGCGATCTCGCCGCCCAGGGCCATGAAGTGATTGGTGTCGACTCGCGCCAGAATCGCATCGCCGACGTCAAAGACTACATCTCCACCACCTATCTGCTCGACTCCACCGACGAGTCGGCCCTCTCCGTCCTCCCCCTCGACGGCGTCGACCTCACCGTTGTCGCCATCGGCGAGAACTTCGGCGCCAGCATCAAGACCGTGGCGCTGCTTATGAAGCACGGCGTCAAGCACATCTATGCCCGCGCCGTAAACGACCTTCACGTCGCCATCCTCGAGAGCTTCAAGGTCGAGCGCATACTCACGCCCGAGCAGGCCTCGGCACGTTTTCTGACCCGTGAGATGCTCCTGGGCACGGAGATGTCCGCGCTCCAGATCACCGACTCCGTCTTCGTCACAAACTTCGCCGTGCCCGCCTATTTCTACGGCCGACGCTATCCCGAGCTCAAACTCTCCGAATATGGCATACAGCTCGTGGCCGCCACGCGACCGCAGGCCACCACGAACGTCCTTGGTCTCGGCAGTCAAAAGTACGTGCCGATAGACCTGAACGATGCCACTGCCAACACCGTTCAGGAGGGCGACAAAATCACCGTCCTCGCAACCGACAAGGCCCTCCGGACCTTCATGCGCCACATCTCCTGAGCGGCGCACCGTGCCGGTCTCTCCTCTTCCGGAGGACCGTGCCGGGAGCCCGCGGCTCCCGGTGTCTCAGAATTCGTAGTCGACGCAGGCGCGTGCCTCGCGGTGGCCTTTCAGCAGCCCGGCAGCGGCAACATGGGCCGGATGCTTGGCGTAGACGTCGACATCGGCCATCGTCGGGACAACGGCGGTTAGCACGACGTCCCAGTCTTCGGCGGGATTTTCGTTGATGGCCACTTCCATGCTCTGAAGGGGTTCGATTTTTGCGGGCAGCGCCATCAGCGCGTCGCGGAAAGCTTCGGCAACGGCGCGGCGCTCGTCGGCAGTGCCCGTCAGCTTGAACATTACAATATGCTTTACCATTTCTGTGATAGTTTTTTGAGGTTGATTTCTACGTGCAAAATTAGCGAATCGGCGCGAGATTTGCAAGAGAAAACGCCCTCCGGCTGAACCATGACGCCGCCGTGCTTGTTCTCAGAATAGAACAAATTAAACACAGAAACCATGAGCAAGAAAGACACAAAACACGTAGCAGACGACCGCTATAACGGCGTCAACATGGACATCGCTGACCGCGACCACGTAACCCAAAAAGAAGTAGAAGCCGAGGTGCGCGAACTCAACAACAATCCCCGCAGCAACGACATCGACGAGTAACGCCTCCTTTGCACCCGCATGATGCACGGCAGCCCCGTCGCCCTATGAACAGGACGGCGGGGCTGCGGCGTTCCCCAGGACACAGCCGGACATGAAAAAGGCCTGCCCGTGAGCTGAATTGCTCCCCGAGGGCAGGCCTTGCAAGCTATGATTCCGGGTATGTCTTTACCGACTGCAAGCGATGCTTGCCGGCGGCTTTACTTGGATTTGTGCTCGTACTGGAGGGTGAGCGAGGGTTGGTCGCAGACCTCGGCGGGGCCAAAGTACTGGATGGGGCCGGGGTATACGTAGCAGGTGTTCAGAGCCCAGTCGTCGCGCTGTGAGGCGAACTTCTCGAAGGGTGCGCCGTCGAGGCGTACGAGAGCTTTCTGAATCACGGGCTTCATCTCGCCGTTGCGGCGCTCCATGTTCATCATCATGGTGATGGGGATGCCGCCGGCCTGCCACTGTACGGCGGGCTTAACGAGGTTGCGGACGCTCGACATGTAACCGGTTACGCCGGCGTTGATGAGGCATGCGGCGTTGAAGCCGAGAGCGTAGCAGTAGTCTGCGTCGAAGTTCGAGGGAGCGGCGCAGCGGCCTTCGTAGCCGAAGAAGTGGTGCTGAGGTGAGAATTTGCCGTTGTAGGCGCCTTCGGCCTTCATCTGGTCGAGACGTTTGCCGACCATCTCGGAGAGGAGTTTCTCGGTCTCGATGAGCGAAACCTGCACGTTGCCGTGGGGGTCGCGGTCGAGGCTGAGCTGGAGAGCGACGCCGGCGGGCAGCGAGGCGTAGGTGGCGGCGTGTTCGGGGCTGAGGTGGTCGATGACCCACTGGCGCTTGCTGTCTTTGTCGACGGCGGCGAACTCGTCGGCCTTGGCGGCGAGGAGGTCGTTGATTTCGGCGATGAGAGCCTTCATGGCGGGGATGAACTCGATGAGGCCTTCGGGAACGAGGACGGTGCCGAAGTTGTTGCCTTCGGCGGCGCGGGCGGCCACGACGTCGGCAATCTGGTTGACGATCTGCTGGAGGGTCATGTTCTTGGCCTCGACTTCCTCGGAGATGATGCAGACGTTAGGCTGGGTCTGCAGTGCGCATTCGAGGGCGATGTGCGAGGCGGAGCGGCCCATGAGTTTCATGAAGTGCCAGTATTTCTTGGCGCTGTTGCAGTCGCGCTCGATGTTGCCGATCATCTCGGAGTAGACCTTGGTGGCGGTGTCGAAACCGAAGGAGGTTTCGATGAGGTCGTTCTTGAGGTCGCCGTCGATGGTCTTGGGGCAGCCGATCACCTGTACGCCGCAGTTGTTGGCTTTGTAGTATTCGGCGAGTACGGCGGCGTTGGTGTTGGAGTCGTCACCGCCGATGATAACGACGGCGCTGATGTTGAGCTCTTTGAGGATTTGGAGGCCTTTGTCGAACTGATCTTTGTTCTCGAGTTTTGTGCGGCCAGAGCCGATGATGTCGAAGCCGCCGGTGTTGCGGTATTCGTCGATGATGGGAGCGGTGAGCTCGATGTATTTGTGGGCGACGAGGCCGCCGGGGCCCATGATGAAGCCGAAGAGGCGGCTGTCACGGTGGATTTTCTTGATGCCGTCGAAGAGGCCGGAGATGACGTTGTGTCCGCCGGGAGCCTGGCCGCCGGAGAGGATTACGCCGACGTTGACGGGTTTGCCGATGGTGGGAGCGGTGTTCTTCTCGAAGTGGATTTCGGGAAGGCCGTAGGTTGTGGGGAAGAGGGCTTTGATTTCTTCCTGGTTGGCAACGGACTGGGTGGGTTTGCCGGCGACGGCTTTAACGGGGCCGGTAAGAGCAATGGGGAGCTTGGGCTGATAGGTTGCTCTTGCTTTTTGCAAAGCGCTTTTTTTCATATAGTTATGAATATATATTGGTTAGATAAATTCTTGTTGAAAACGTATGCTTTCTCGGATACAAAGTTACGCATTTTGCGGGACAAAACAGGGCGAAAAAGCGGCATAAAAGGAGTGTTGTCGGCTGCCGATATAGTTAAAAAATACAAAGAGGGCTGAAGCCGGCGATTAGTCCGTAATGGGCCTCATCACTTATCACTGACAACTTATCACTTAAACCATCGGTCCGGCGGTGACTTCGCGGAGGAGTTCGGGGCGCAGATAGGTGGCCGCCATGCGGCGGATGGTGGCGGCGTCGAGGGCGCTGATGGCGTCGAACTGCATGCGGAAGTAGTCGGCGGGTGTGCCGAGCATGAGGATGTTGCGGTAGCAGTCCTGGATGGCGAAGGGGCTGTCGAGGGCGCTCACGAGTTGCGAGAAGGCATACTGGCGCAGGCGCGTGAGCTCGTCGGCGTCCATGTCGACGGTTGCCAGCGCGGTCATCTCGCGGCCTATCTCGGTGAGGACGGGTGAGGCGGTGCCGGCGGGACACTGCGCGGCGATGCAGACGTAGGCGCCGTCGTGGTTGCCCATGAGCGAGGCGTTGATGCCGTAGGTCAGGCCCTTTTCCTCGCGGATATTCGTCATGAGACTGCTGCCGAAGTAGCCTCCGAGAGCCATGACGGTGAGGCGCAGGTTGATGTAGTCGGGATGGTCGCGGCCGATGGCGGGGATGCCGGCGGCGATGGCGGTCTGCATGGAGTCGGCCATGACGATGTCGCAGCGACCCTCGGCTTCGGGCTCAAAGGGGATGAAGACCGGCTCGAAGGCCTCGGCGGCTGCGGGCGCGGCGTCGCGCAGACTGAGGCAGAAATTGCGGACTTCGGCGCGGAGCGCGTCATCGAGTTTTCCGGCCAGGTAGACGTCGAGGGTGGCGCCGTCGCGCATACGGCGGTATTGGTCGATGACCTGTTCGCGCGACACAGCCATGATGGTCTCGGCTGAGCGCTTCCGTGAGTTAGGATGCCCGGGTCCGGCCATTATGGCGGACAGGCGGCGTCCGGCGACAACGGGCGGACGTGTCGACTCCACCTCGTAGCTCTGGGCGAGACGTGCCCGCACGGCGTTTAGGGTCTCCTCGGGAAAGGAGGCGTTGTGGAAGATGTCGGTGAGGATGGGCGTCAGGCGCGGCGTGGCGCTGTTGAGGCCGACGAGGTCGATGGTGGTGTAGGAGTCGGAGATGGCGGCGCGCAGGAAGGCGCCCTCGTAGTCGACGTCGCGGGCGATGTCGCTGCCTGAGCGGGTGAGCGTGCCCTCGGTGAGCAGTTCGCTCATGATGGCGGCGGAATCGGCGCAGCCCATGCGGAAGGCGGCGTTGCGTCCGTAGCCGATGACAAGGCTGAGGCGGTTGACGGGCATAGTGCCGTTGTCGATCTCGTGCAGGCGCACGCCATTCGTCAGGACCGTGACGGTCTGCGGCGGTAGCGGGCGGAAGGAGAACCAGCTTGTGGCCGGGCGGCGTTTGCGGTCAAGCGTCTCCATCGTGCTCTTTCAGGTAAGCCTCGGCGGCGGCAAGGTCGTCGGGGGTGTCGATGCCGATAGACTGCCGGTCGGTGACGGCGACACGAATGCTGAAACCGTTCTGAAGCCATCGCAGTTGTTCGAGGCTTTCGGCCAGTTCGAGCGAGCTCTGCGGCAGGGTGCTGACACGTTTGAGCACGTCGCGGCGATAGGCGTAGATGCCGACGTGGGTGAAGAAGTCGGCGTTGGCGAGCCACCTCTTCCAGTCGACATTGCGGACGTACGGGATGATTGAACGCGAGAAATAGAGCGCGCGGCCGTCAAGGGAGAAGGTGACTTTTACCAGGTTAGGGTCGAAGAGGCCGTCGAAGGTGCCGTCCTTGGGATACTGACGCGCGAGCGTGGCGATGTCGGTGTCCGGCACGTCGAAGCATCCCTTGAGGGCCTCGATCTGGGCTGGGGAGATGAAGGGTTCGTCTCCCTGAATATTGATGATGACGTCGGCGGATATGCCGGCTTTTTCGACGGCCTGGCACACGCGGTCGGTGCCGCTCTTGCAGTCGGCGTCGGTCATCACGGCGCGTCCGCCGAAGGCTTCGACGGCGTCGAAGATGCGTTTGTCGTCGGTGGCGACAATCACATTGTCAAGGGCTTGGGAGGCGCGTTCGAAGACGTGCTGTATCACGGGTTTGCCGCCAAGGAGTGCCAGGGGCTTGCCGGGGAAACGCGTGGAGGAATACCGCGCCGGGATGATGCCGGCAAAAGTGAGTTTCTGTGTCATTTCTTTCTTTTTGAGAAGTAGGATGGGATGAGGCAGATGCCTATCGCCAGGTATACGTAATAGCTCACAATGCGCCAGGTGAGCGCCAGGATGAGCGCCATGGACATTGAGTTGATGAGGTCGCCGTAGTAGTTCGTGAACAGCCATTCGGAGATACCGGAGCCGCCCGGGGTGGGGGACACCATGAGCACGACCCAGACGATGAACTGGCGCGCGAAAATCAGCAGCTGGTCGGAGCCGGGTATGAATCCCCAGAACAGGGCGTTGACCACGAGGTAGCGCGAGAACCAGGACACGACCGTGGCGCCGAAGACGTTCAGCCACCAGCCGCGAGAACAGGACCGCAGCTCGCGGCTGGCGAGCACCATGTTGTTGGCGGTGTCGAAGGCCGAGCGGCGCAATCGTCTGAGCCATCGCCACATGGCCACGCGCTTGATGAGGCGCGCCACGGCGTGCGGCTTCGCGATGATGCCCATGAACAGAATGGCGGCCCAGCAGACGATGCCGGCATAGACGAGCCAGAACACGAGCTGAACGCCTCCCATGAACGTGGCGTCCGAAGCGGTGGAGGCGAACAGTGCGTCGATGGGGAAGCACGCCATAATGATGGGGCAGAACACCACGAAGAACATCTCGTCTAGGAACAAGGTGGTTAGAGTCAGCGTGGTAGCTCGTCCGAGCTTCACGCCCTCGCGGTTGAGATAGAAGATGGCGAAAGCGCTGCCGCCGACGGCCGAGGGGGTGACGGCCGAGGTGAATGCGCACATATAGTTTACGCGGAAGGCGCGGTTCCACGACAGCGTGGGGCGTGCGATTGTGTGAAAACGCCAACTGAGTCCGAAGTCGCGGCCGAACATAAACACCCATGCCAGGGCGAATCCGGCCACCATGCGCCATGTCCAGCGGAACCCGGCGAAGCGCGCCGGGTCGAAGTCGTCGCGGAACAGCCATCCCGTCACTGCCAGGCCGATGGCCACGGGCAGCAGCGTTTTCATGAGCATCTTTCCGGCTTCGGATTTCATGGCGTGGATTGCTTGACGGTCAGTGGGTTAGGGTTTGATTGCCAGGAGCTCTTTGACGGCCTGCACGGGGTCGTCGGCATTGGTGATAAAGTCGGAAGCGGCAACGCCGTTGGCGCCGGCGGCAAGCATGGCGGGGAGGGTGTCCGGCGTGACATTCCCGGCAATGACGACGGGCATGTCCGAACCGGCAAGGCGTGCCGCGCGGATAATCTCAGCGTCTTTTTCGATGGACAGCGCGGGGTCGAGGGTGACGTAGTCGATGTCGGCGCCGCGGAGGCTGAGGATGCTCTGCGCGTCGCCCACCTGCGTGCCCACGATGGCTCCCGGGCCCAGGTCTTCGCGCACCTTGCGGGCTGTGCCTGGGTAGGCGCCGGTGAGGTGAACGCCGTGGATGGAGAGCTCTTTGGCAAGCTCGGGACGGTCTTCGATGGTGAGGATGACGCCGGCATCCTTGCAGACGGGGATGAGCTCGTCGGCAATGCGGCGCACCTCGGCGTCGTCCATCCCGGGCACATGAAGCTGGAGCCATGTGCAGCCGCCGTCGATGGCTTTCTGCGCCAGCTCGGCAACGCTGTGGCGTCCGTTCTCTTTGATGATATATTGTAACATTTGTCAGTGGATTTGCTTGTTCACCACAAAGGTACAAAAAATTAGCGTATCGGCACGTGTCCGAAAGTGTAAAAAGCGCTAAAGGACGTCATTGCTCGCCTTGTTCTCCTTGCTTTCGATGCCGAGGCCGAAGAGGGCGTAGTCGTAGATGACGGGGTCGTCGGGGCGGAACGAGCGGAGCGTGTCGGTTAGCTCTATGACGGCGCGGCGGTCGTTGCTCTTGCGCGTGAGCAGCCCCAACTGGCGCGAGATTTTCGCAACGTGCACGTCCAGAGGGATATACAACTGCGATGGCCGCAATGATTTCCAGATGCCAAGGTCCACGATGCCGTCGTCGCGGACGAGCCATCGCAGCGCCATGTTCAGGCGTTTTAGGGCGGTGTTGGAGATGTTCTGAGGCAGGCAGCGCGAGTCGCAGGCGCCGTCGTTGGCCTCGGCAAGAGCGGCGTTGAGGCCTTCGGCGAGCGTCCAGGCGGGAGCCTCGGTGTGCGGCGCGCCGGTGGCGACCATGAACTCCTCGAGGGTGCCGTATTTGCTGTAGATGGCATGGAGGCCGCGCAGATAGTGGCGCATGTTTTTGGCGAAGAAGGTGCGGTGGATGTTCATGTCGGGCAGATCCTCGTAGCCCCGGTCCATGACGTAGTTATAGGGCTGCTGGTCCATGAGGCTGAGCATCTTGTTGCAGTTGTTGCAGATCATCACGCGGTTGCCCCACGCGATTGTCGACACCAGTAAGGCCGTAATCTCGATGTCCTGCTGACGCGTGAACCGTCGCGGAAACTGCACGGGGTCATGCTCAATGAACTCCGGGCTGTTGATTCGCTTTGCGCTGCTGTCGAGCAGCTCTTTAATCATTTCTCTGTCGTCCATCTCCTTGAGTGTTAGAGGTTTAATAATCGGGCTAAATGACCGGCCATTTCATGTCCGGCACAGTGTTGACCCCGTTAAAAACAAAAAACGTTGAAGCGCTAACTTGCTCCAACGTTTGTGCTGTGGGGTGAACAGTGGGGGTCGAACCCACGACCTTCGGAACCACAATCCGACGCTCTAACCAACTGAGCTATGCTCACCATGTTTAAAAGCACTGCAAAGGTACAACTTTTTTTTGAACCTGCAAACTTTTTATCCAAAAAAATGACTTTCTCGCGCCGGGCAGTGCCAGCTTCAGCGTTTTCTGCGCTACTTGCCCTGGCGGTGGAGGGAGGCCTGGAGGGTGTTGCGGAGGAGGGAGACGATGGTCATGGGGCCTACACCGCCGGGAACGGGCGTGATGTAGGAGCACTTGGGCGCGACGTTCTCGAAGTCGACGTCGCCGCAGAGGCGGCTGCCGTTTTTGGCCGTGGGGTCGGCGACGCGGGTGGTGCCAACGTCGATGACGACGGCGTCGTCTTTGACCATGTCGGCGGTGACGTAGCCGGGGACGCCGAGGGCGCTGATGATGATGTCGGCGTGACGGGTGATTTCGGGGATGTCGGGGGTGGCGCTGTGGCAGACGGTGACGGTGGCGTTGCCGGGGTCGGCTTTCTGCATGAGCAGTGTGGCGATGGGCTTGCCGACGATGTTGCTGCGGCCGAGCACCACGCATTGTTTGCCGCGTGTCTTGATGCCGTAGCGGCGCAGCAGTTCGACGATGCCGGCCGGGGTGGCCGAGACGAAGCAGGGGAGGCCGATGGCCATCTTGCCGACGTTGACAGGATGGAAGCCGTCAACGTCTTTGGACGGGTCGATGGCCTCGATGACGCGGTTGGCGTCGATATGGCGCGGCAGGGGCAGCTGAACGATGAAGCCGTCCACTCCGTCGTCGTCGTTGAGGCGCTGAACTTCGCGGAGGAGTTCCTCTTCGGTGATGTCCTCGTCGAAGCGCAGGACGGTCGACTCAAAGCCTACTTCGGAACAGGCGCGGGCTTTCGAGGCCACGTAGGCTTCGCTGCCTCCGTCGTGGCCGACGATCACGGCCACGAGATGCGGGGCGCGCCCGCCTGCGGCTTTGAGCTCTTCAACGCTGTTCTTGATTTCGGCACGTATGGTTGCGGCCGTGGCTTTTCCGTCTATTATTGTCATTCAGTTCTGTCGGTTTGTTTGTTATTCTGCTTCTCGGATATGCGGTTAAAATGCCTCGCAATCAGCGCATGCGGCCCATCTGTTTCTTCATGTCGCGCATGCGTTTCATCATGGCCATCGGGTTCTTGTTGGCCGTGGCGAAGTGCATCATCTTGCGCATGTCTTCGAACTGTTTGATGAAGCGGTTGACTTCCTGGATGGTCGTGCCGGAGCCGCGTGCGATGCGCTGCTTGCGGCTGGGGTTGATGACCTCGGGATGGTGGCGCTCGTAGGGGGTCATGGAGCCGATGATGGCCTCGACGCCCTTGAAGGTGTTGTTGTCGATGTCGATGTCCTTGATGGCTTTGCCGACGCCGGGAATCATGGAAGCGAGGTCCTTGATATTGCCCATCTTCTTGATCTGCTGAATCTGCTTGTAGAAGTCCTCGAAGTCGAACTTGTTGCGGCGCATCTTTTCCTCGAGTTTGCGGGCCTCTTCCTCGTTGATCTGCTGCTGGGCTTTTTCCACGAGGGAGACGATGTCGCCCATGCCGAGGATGCGGTCGGCCATACGGCTGGGGTGGAAGACATCGATGCCGTTCATGCCCTCGCCGGTGCCGACGAACTTGATGGGCTTGGTGACGACGGTGCGGATCGAGAGTGCTGCGCCGCCGCGGGTGTCGCCGTCGAGTTTGGTGAGGACGACGCCGCTGAAGTCGAGGCGGTCGTTGAAGGCTTTGGCGGTGTTCACGGCGTCCTGACCGGTCATGGCGTCGACCACGAAGAGGATTTCGGTGGGATTGACGGCATTCTTGATGGCCTCGATTTCGTCCATCATCTTCTCGTCGACGGCCAGGCGGCCGGCGGTGTCAATGATGACGACATTGTTGCCGTTCTTGCGCGCTTCGGCGATGGCGTGGCGGGCGATTTCGACGGGCTGTTTGTTGTCGGGCTCGGAGTAGACGGGGACGTCGATTTTGCCGGCGAGAACGGTGAGCTGGTCGATGGCGGCGGGACGGTATACGTCACAGGCGACGACGAGGGGCTTGAGGTGCTGCTCTTCCTTGAGTTTGTTGGCGAGCTTGGCGGTGAAGGTGGTCTTACCGGAACCCTGGAGGCCGCTCATGAGGATGATCGCGGGGTTGCCTTTGGTCTCGAGGGGCGCGGCCTGACCGCCCATGAGAGTGGCCATCTCGTCGTGGACGATTTTGACCATCAGTTCGTTGGGCTTGATGGCGGTCAGAACGTTCTGGCCGAGGGCTTTCTGCTTGACGGTGTCCACAAAGTTCTTGGCGACTTTGTAGTTTACGTCGGCCGATATGAGGGCTTTGCGGACGTCCTTACAGGTTTCCGCAACGTTAATCTCTGTGATTTTGCCCTGGCCTTTCAGTATCTTGAAACTGCGCTCAAGGCGTTCGCTCAAATTCTCAAACATATAGTGTTCTTAGGTCTTGATGGTCTCTTATATATTAATAATGTGTCGAAGGACTCGCGGCGGTCGGCAGGCGCTTCACACCAGCTTGTTCGTGGCCGTGTCCGGGAAAATCACCGTGGGCTTGAAGGTGCGTGCCTCCTCGAAGGGCATGGAGGCATAGCTCATGATGATGACGATGTCGCCGGGCTGGACCTTGCGGGCGGCAGCGCCGTTCAGGCAGATGACACCCGAGCCGCGTTCGCCGGCGATGGTGTATGTGTCCAGGCGCTCGCCATTGTTGTTGTTGACGATGTAGACGCGTTCGCCGGGGAGGATGTTGGCGGCTTCGAGCAGGTCGAGGTCGACGGTGATTGAGCCGATGTAATCCAGGCGCGCCTCGGTGACGGTGACGCGGTGGATTTTGCTTTTCAACATTTCAACGTTCATCTCAGTTGTATTTTATGTTGTCGATGAGGCGGACGTCGCCGCAGTAGACTGTTGCGCAGCCCTGGGCGCCGTCGCGGGTGTCGCCCCAGCTGGTGACGGGCTGCATGGTTAGCGGGTTCACGATTGAGTAGTACTCCACGCGCAGGCGGGGGTTGGCGTTGAGTTCTTCGGTGACGAAGCGGATGGTATCCTCCACGCTGTGGTCGCGGGCGTATTCCACGCTCTTGGCCAGGGCCTTGTGGATGAACGGAGCGGCTTTGCGGTCCTCGGGAGTGAGGCGCACGTTGCGCGAGCTCAGCGCCAGGCCGTCTTCTTCGCGGACGATGGGGCAGGGGACGATTTCCAGACCGTTGAAGCCGCCTTCGTTCTCGACCATGCGGCGGATGACGGCAATCTGCTGGAAGTCTTTCTCGCCGAAGTAGGCGCGGGTGGGCTGTCCCCATTCGAACAGGCGGCTCACGATCTGGGCCACGCCGTTGAAGTGGCCGGGACGCATGGCGCCTTCCATGACGGCGGCGACTTCGCCCAGGTCGAAGACACGGGTGTCTTCCTCGGGGTATATTTCCTCAACGCTGGGGATGAAGGCGTAGTCGGCGCCGGCCTTGCGGAGTTTCTCGCAGTCGGCCTCCTCGGTGTGGGGGTATGTGCGCAGGTCTTCGGCGTTGTTGAACTGCGTGGGGTTTACGAAAACGCTGACAATGACAACGTCATTCTCGCGGCGTGCGCGGTCGACCAGGCTGATGTGACCGGCGTGAAGGGCGCCCATTGTCGGGACGAAGCCCACGGTCTTTCCGGCCTCGCGTGCGGCCTGTGCCGCTGCTTTCAATGCATCTACTGTACGTAGTATTTCCATTTGAATATCAATTAGTTAGGCATTAATGCACAGAGCCTTCGCCCCGCACATCTATGCAACACAGTCCTGCCGGCGGCAGGCCCGTGCCATTTTTTGCGGTGCAAATTTACGGATAAAATTCAATATATCACAACTTTTGCACTGCTTTTTTGCCTCCGAAGGCTTTCACGGTGCCTCATTTGGCGTCGCCGCCCTCGATGCGCTGCTCCACGGGCGTGCGCTGGAGCACGCGTCCGTGGGCCGGAACGTCGTGCGTGACCCACAGGTTGCCGCCGATGACGGCATGGCTGCCGATGGTCACGCGGCCGAGGATGGTGGCGTTGGAGTAGATGGTCACATAGTCTTCGATGACGGGGTGGCGCGGTATGTTCATGGGCTTGCCGCTGGGGTCGAGCACAAAATTCTTCGCGCCGAGCGTAACACCCTGATATATTGACACATGATGGCCGATGACGCAGGTCTCGCCAATCACGACGCCGGTGCCGTGGTCGATGCTGAAATAGGGACCGATTTTGGCGCCGGGGTGGATGTCGATGCCCGTTTTGCTGTGGGCCATCTCGGTGATGATGCGCGGCAGCAGGGGGACGCCGCGTTCGAGCAGGGCGTGGGCGATGCGGTAGTGGAGCATGCCCGTGAAAGCCGGGTAGCAGAAGATGACCTCCGAGCGATCGACGGCGGCCGGGTCGTTGGCGAACATGGCGTCGACGTCGGTCAGCAGCAGTCGCCGCAGCTCGGGCAGGGCGTCGACGAAGTCCTCGGCGATGGCGGCGGCATCGTCGGCCGGATTCTTGGCCAGGCGGCAGGCGCGGCGTATCTGCGCCGTCAGCTCGGTGTGCATGCTGTCGAGGCGCACGGCCGTGAAGTGGCGCAGCATGTGTGGCGCCGGAGCGGCGTCCACGAAGAAGTCGGGGAACATGACCTCGCGGATGAGGCACATTATCCGCTCCAGGCGTTGAACCGACGGGAGGCGTCCGGAAGGGTGATTCACAATTTCTGTCGCACTGTCAGGCTGGCTGCACAGCTCATCGACTATCTTTTCTCTGTCAGGAATCATAAGCAAACAATGGGGTTGAAAGATAGCGCTGGCCGGTGTCGGGGAGCACGGCCACTATGGTTTTACCGGCATTCTCCGGTCGGCGGGCAACTTCAACGGCGGCCCAAAAAGCGGCGCCGGAGGATATGCCGGCGAGTATGCCCTCGCGCGAGGCCAGACGTCGTGCGGCGCTGAAGGCGTCGTCGGACGTCACCGTTATTATTTCGTCGACCAGGTCGGCGCAATAGTTGCCGGGGACGAATCCGGCGCCGATGCCCTGCAGCTTGTGCGGACCCGGTTTGCCGCCGCTGAGAACGGGCGAGTCGGAGGGTTCGACGGCGATGGCCTTCACGCTCTTTTTCAGGCTCTTAAGGCGCTTGGCGGTGCCGCAGAGTGTGCCGCCGGTGCCTACGCCGGCGACGACGATGTCAACCTCGCCGTCAGTGTCTTCCCATATCTCCATGGCGGTGGTGTGCTCGTGGGCGACGGCGTTGACGGGATTGTTGAACTGGTCGGGGATGAACGAGCCGGGCGTCTGCTCGTGGAGCTCGCGTGCTTTGGCGATGGCGCCGTTCATGCCGTCCTTGCCGGGTGTCAGCACCAGCTTGGCGCCCAAGGCTTTGAGGAGATTGCGGCGTTCGACGCTCATGGTCTCCGGCATGGTGAGCACACATTTGTAGCCGCGGAGGCCGGCCACCCAGGCCAGGCCGATGCCGGTGTTGCCGCTCGTGGGTTCGATGATAGTCGCGCCGGGGTTGAGGATGCCGCGGCGCTCGGCGTCTTCGATCATAGCCAGCGCCACGCGGTCTTTGGCGCTGCCGGCCGGATTGTAGCTCTCGAGTTTCACGAGGACGCGGGCCTTGAGGCCGTCCTCGCGCTCAATCTCGCACACCTCAACAAGCGGCGTGCGGCCGATTAATTCTGTCAGGTTCTTATAGATTTTTGCCATTCTTTTCGGTTGTGTTTTGCTTTTTTATAATCAGTATGACAAAATTACAGAAATTTGGCGGAACATCCAAAATTTTCTGCGGAAAGCAGGGTGATTTCGTCCGAAAAAGTGCATAAAAAAAGCTTTGAAGGCGCACGTTCCGCAGTGCATCGTCAAAGCTCGGTCTGTTTTCTATGAGCTGTAATTGTCAGAATTCGGGGTTCGCCGCCGACACTGTGCCGTCGGAGGCTATCAGCAGGGCTCCGCCGCAGTTGTCGGGGAGGCGGAATTCGCGGCGGATTTTTTCGGCCAGGCTGCCGTGGATGCGGTGGCTGTGGGCGATGCCGTCGGCCTTGGCGATGGCGCGGCTCAGGCTCTCGTTGTCGTCGATGTTGACGTTGATGAGCCGGATGTTTTTGTCGGTTATGCTCTGGTAGTGCTTCGTGCGGACGCGGCTTTCGGCGTCGGAGGCGCTCCAGAAGTTGAGGAGAATTTGTTCGTTGGCGTTGAGAACGGCTTCATTGGCAATTGCCTCAGGGAGTTCGCTCAGGGGGGCTGTCTGGCCGGGCTGAACGCCGCGGTTTCCGTCGTTGTATGCGGAGGTGACGGCAAATAACAGAACTAACGAGGCAATGATAAATGTGACTTTTCTCATTGTTGGGTGTTTAAGTTAGTACTCGCTCCGGGGGGGGTCTGCAACAGCGCTTCTGCGTGGTCTGTGACGTGGGTGCCGGAGCCGCCGATTTTCGGCAAAGACTGCCGCAAACAGTGGCGGCGTCTGTGGGTTTGCGACTGCAAAGTTACGCATAAAACATTGAACAGCAAAATATTGTTGTTGACGACATGTGAAAATACGCTGCACATCCTCGCTGTAAACTCACTGCTAATGCGGCGTTCGCGCCTGTTGTTAAAAAAGCGTAACAGAGAGGCCGTCGCGCCTGTTTCAGAACAAAATTTACGCGCGCGCGTTATTATGTTGATGACAGACAAGAAAGAAAAAATACGCAGACTATTCAACGAAACTTTCGCTGACAAGGCACGGGTCGCCTGGTTCTTCTCGCGCGTCTACCGCGACGACCGGGCCATGCTTCTTGAGCAGGACGGAGCTGTGCTCTCCTCGCTGATGATGCGACCCTATCGCTTCCTCTTTCACGACAGCGAATTGGGACTGGCTTTTATTCATGGTGTGGCAACGGCCCGCGCTGCACGCGGCCACGGCTATATGTCGCAACTTATGACGCAGGCGTTGCACGAGGCGGCCGACAGCGGCATGGCCTTTGCCGCCGTCATTCCGTCCGCCCGCAGCCTCTACTTCTTCTACGACCGCTTCGGCTTTGCCAATGCCGTCTATTACGACCTCCAGCGCTACACATCCGTGCACGCTTTCCCCGTCTCGCGGCGCTATGAGCCATGCCCGGTCGATTACGACGGATTCGCGCGCCTGGAGCGTCGCATGGCCTGCACCGTACTCCATTCCGAGGAAGATTACACATATATAATAGAGCGCTTTGAACTCGACCACGGAACAGCCGCCGCTGTCCGCGATGTCGAGAACGGTGGCATTGCCGCCATGGCCTTCGCCGTGCCTCGCAGCGGCGAGACACACGTGGTGGCCCTTTACGCCGTCGACCGCGACGCCGCCGACAACGTGCTCTCCCTTGTCCACTCTAACCGCCCCATGGCCGTGCACGCCTTCCCCGAAACGGGCCGTGAGGTTATTGTGGAGGAAGACACGGCGACGGTCGAGGCACAGAATCTGCCCGGCGCACCCATTGTGGAAGAGCCGAAGCCGCAGCAGATGATATGCCCGGAGGGTAGGGAGCAGCTGCGCCCGCGCGCAATGCTGCGCATCATCGACGCCATGACCGTCCTCACCGCGCTCGCGCAGGCGCACCCCGAACTTGAGCAGGTCATCCGTCTTCACGATTCGATCATTCCCGCCAACAACGGCGTCTTCATACTCCGCCACGGAAAGTGCACGCGCACTGATTTCACCATGCGCCACCTCACCCTCGACGTCGACATCGCCGTCCTCACATCGCTACTCTTCTCCTCGCAGCGCGTCGGCGAAGTCTTCTCGTTGCCGACCGTACGCCCCGTCCTGCCGCTGATGCTCGACTGACGCCTCATTATTTTATGGCTTTGCGCTGAACCTTTTACGGCGCTCAGGCGTTACACAAATGAATCTCACAAGAAAATACACATTTGCTTCTTTATATTAACATCTTACCGTAAACACACAAAACAAGTACAGAATTATGAAAAAGTTGCTCGCACTTCTCTTTATTCTACTGCCGCTTTCACTCGTCTACGTCTCATGCTCCGACGACGATGATCTCCCTGACGTAAGCGTCAGCATATCCACCCCCAACCGCATGCTCGGCGACACGATCTATCTCGTTCAGGGCGACAGCCTCATCGTCGATGCCATCAACATCCGCAACAACGAAGCCGGCAAGAATGCCGTCATCACTGCCGCAGAATACTTCTTCGCCATGGAAGGACACTACACCGCCGTCGTTCCCTTCGGCTGGCGCCGTCCCACCTCTGCCAACCCCGACAACTTCAACTACATCCCCGCCGGCAAATATCCCTTTAATATAGAAGTGGACATCGCCGCCGAAGACAAGGCCCTCGCCATTGGCGTGCTTCCCTACATCGTACGCGTCGTCGCCTCCGATGACGAAATCCCCGAAGCCGCCGTCCCCGGCCAGTCCGCCTTCCAGAAGCTCTACGTAAAGAAAAACTAAGTTCCACCCCCTCCATCCCGAAACCCCATCCCACGAGGCTGCGCCCATCCGGCGCAGCCTCGTGCCGTTCTCCCCCCCCCCCTATCTCTCTCCCCTCCCTTCCTCCGCTCGCTGCTCAGCGGGTCCGGCCTCCTTCGCTGGCCTTTCGCGGAGCTTACCGTGCCGCGAGCCTGCGGCTCGCGGTTGCGTCGAAAAGGGGCGCGGGGCGGGTTTGCGCCGCAAG
>SFOH01000073.1 GCA_004552485.1 Bacteroidales bacterium
CCCAGGGATAGGACCCAGTTAGACAACCACTCTTAGACAAAGAGTCAACCATCCTAAGTTAAACCAACAAACCGAGTCAACCTTTTTCAGGAACGGACACATGCCGTGAGGTTAATGGCAGAAAGGTGGGCGGCGGGTTGCATATTTGCGCGGGATTTCGTAAGTTTGCAACATGAACCATGCCATGAAATCGTTTCTTGCTTCACTTATTATAATAATGTGCGGCGCTTCGGTCGCTCAGGGCGCCCTGGCCGGTGCCTCGCCGACGGATGCGCAGCTCACCGCCGCGCTCGACAGCGCCATGAGCGGCCATGCCGAAAACCTGCTGCGCAAGGAGCAGGAAATTAACAGTCTGCGCGACCTGCTGGGCACGCGCACAAAGGCCGTCGACCGCTCCGTACTCCTCGGCGACCTCTTCGGCGCTTATCTCAGCAACAATGCCGACTCGGCCATCGCCTATGCCGCCCGGCGTCTCGATGCGGCACTCCGCAGCAAAGACAAGCTGCAGATCGACTTCGGCCGTCTCAACTCCATCAACATCCTCTCGCTCACGGGCTCCTACACCGAGGCCGTGCGCGAAATCAAGGCCCTCCAGGCCGACGGCATCCACCCGGAGGCGCGGCCCTACTACTACCACATCATGCGCCTCACATTCGGCAACATGGCCGACTATGCCGTACGCGAGGAAGACCGTGCCCTCTACCGCCGTCTCACCGACCAATACCGCGACTCAATCCTCAGCGTCAATCCGCTCGGCACTGTCACGCACACCGTGGTACGCGCCGATGCTCTGAACGCCCACGGCCAGTATGCCGAAGCCGCAAAGCTCCTCGAGAACTACATGGCAGGCCGCTCACTGCGCGAGCATGACCGCGCCATTCTGGCCTATACTCTCGCCGAAGCCTACCGCGGTCTCAAGAACCGCCCGGCCGAGAAGCACAACCTGCTCATCGCCTCCATCGCCGACCTCAAAAGCGGCGTACGCGAATATGTGGCGCCCCGCAAGCTGGCCATGATTCTCTACGAGGAGGGCGACATCGAGCGCGCCTACCGTCTCATGCGGCTCTGCCTCGACGATGCCGTCGCCTCAAAATCGCGCCAGCGCGTCTTCGAAATCAACGAGGTGTTCCCCATGGTCAACAAGATGTACATCGACCGCATCAATGCCCAGCAGCGGCGTCTCACCGTGATGATCACGCTCATCGCCCTTATGGCCGTTCTCCTGGGCGTGTCGCTGGTGTTCGTCTACAAGCAGATGAAACGTGCGCGCTACGCCTCGTCAAAGCTCGAGGAGGCCAACACCAAGCTGCGCAGCGTCAACGCCAAGCTCACGGCAGCGAAAGCTGCCGTCGAGGAGGAGAGTCTCATCAAGAACGAATACCTCAGCACCTACATGGAGCAGTGCCTGGCCAACATCGACACTCTCAGCGCCTACCGCAAACAGCTGCGCCTGCAGCTGGCCACCGGCAAGCTCGCCCGCGTCACCAAGGACCTCGACTCCGATGCCATGATCGACCGCGCCTTCAAGGAATTCTATGCCGACTTCGACTCAACCTTCCTGCGCCTCTTCCCCACCTTCATCGATGAATTCAACGCTCTGCTCACCGAGCCGGCGCGCATCGTGCCGCACACCGAGGGCTCTCTGACGCCCGCGCTGCGCATCTATGCCCTCATCCGTCTGGGCGTGACCGAGTCGGCCTCCATCGCCAAATTCCTGCGCTACTCCAACTCCACCATCTACAACTACCGCACGCGCCTGCGCAACGCCGCCGCGTGTCCCCGCGACGAATTCGAGGCCCGCGTGACCGCCATCGGCACGGAAAAAGGCTGAATTTCATCTACATTTTTCACATCCTACCTTTTCATTCATCACGCTATCACTCAGGGAATTACATAGTTTCATGCACAATTTTTATCTACTTTTTTACGGAAAACTGTAAATTTCTCTTAATTTTATATTAATTTTGCACCTAAACATGGGAATAAAACCTATAAATCTCATTCATCACTGAACGCCTTTCCCGGCAATCAGACCTCCCCGGCGACCTCCTCTAAATCCTCAGCCACCAGAAGAAACTTACTAAAACCAATCAAAAAATAATCAATCTAATTCCATTCCTTAATGAAACGGACAATACAAAACTTAGCAGTGCTCCTGTTGCTTGTTGTTGCCACGTTGATGCCGGCGCAAGCCCTTGCGCAGACCCTCAGCGTGAAAGGCACCGTGACAGAAGCCGGCACTGACGAGCCGCTCATCGGCGTGTCAGTCACAGTGAAAGGCACCTCGCAGTCCGCAGTCACCGACATCGACGGCGTCTACGAGCTGAAAAACGTGCCCCAGAAAGCAACCATTGTATTCTCATACGTCGGTTGCCAGACCCAGGAAATCGCCGTCAACGGCCGCTCGCAGCTGGACGTGGTGATGGCCCCCGACAACGAGACCCTCAACGAGGTCGTTGTCATCGGTTACGGCACCATGGACAAGAAAGAGCTGACCTCGGCCATCTCTCACGTCAGCGAGAAAGACTTCCTGTCCGTGAGCTCTGTTGACCCCTCCATGATGATTCAGGGCAAAGTCCCCGGCGTATCCATCACCAACACTGGCGCCGGCGACCCCAACAACCAGGCCAGCATCCAGATTCGTGGCGTCAGCAGCCGCTCGGCAGGCCTTGGCCCGCTCATCGTCATCGACGGCGTTCCCGGCGGCAATCTGACCAACCTCAACGCCAACGACATCGCCTCTTTCGACATCCTGAAAGACGGTGCCGCATCGGCCATCTACGGCACACGCGGCTCGAACGGCGTCATCCTTGTAACCACCAAAAAAGGCACCAAGGACGGACAGATTCACACCACCTACTCCGCCACTTTTGCATGGGACAAAATCGTGAAGGAACTGGACATGATGTCCGCCGCCGACTACCGTGCCGTGCGTCTCGGCTGGGGCGATTCCGGCATCGACTTAGGCGGCAACTACGACTGGCTTGACGGCGTCTCGCGCACCGGCTTCGCCCACCAGCACACCCTCAGCCTCTCCGGCGGCAACGAACGCACCAACTACCGCGTCAGCGTTGACTACCGCGACCACAGCGGCGTCGACCTCCGCTCCAACCGCGAGGAATACGGCGGCCGCGCCTCCATCAACCACCTCACCAAAGGCGGCCTCTTCAATTTCACCGTAAACCTGGCGCCGCGTATCATCTACCGCAGCAACGCCGACTGGAGCGTGTTCAAGAACGCCATCGAGGCCAACCCCACCACGCCCCTCATGGACCCCGAGAACCCCACATCTTATTATAACTTCCAGGGCCAGGTCGTTGGCTACAACCCCGTCGAGAGCCAGAAGCTGGAGACCGACAAGGCCGACACCAAGCTCCTTGACTGGGACGCCACCGCCAAACTCAACCTCCTCCCCCTGTTCTGGAAAGGCGACGACTGTCCCTACACCCTCAACACACAGGTCACCTTCGCAGACCATCAGTATGACAACAACAACTGGTGGTTCCGCCCCTCCACCTCCACACAGTGTGTCAACAACGGCCGCTCCGGCGAGGCCTCACGCTCCTATTCCAAAGAGCGCCAGCTCTCACTGGAATGGATAACCAACTTCACCGCCCGCCTGGGCAAGAACAACATCAAAGCCATGGCCGGTTACTCCTACCAGTACTCACAGTACGAGGGCTTCAACATCTACAACAAAGACTTCCCCAACGACGGCCTCGGCGCCGACAACATGGGCACCGGCGAATATGCCAAGGAGGAAGGCGAAGTGGACATGGGTTCCTACAAGAACGACGCCAAACTCATCTCCTTCTTCGGTCGCATCAGCTACGACTGGGACGGCAAGTACCTGCTGACCGCCTCTCTGCGCCACGAGGGCTCCTCGAAATTCGGCGCCAATCACAAGTGGGGTAACTTCCCCGCCGTGTCCGTGGGCTGGCGCATCAGCCAGGAGAACTTCATGGAGAGCACCAAATCATGGCTCAACGACCTGAAAATCCGCGCTGACTACGGCGAAACCGGCAACCAGGACTTCGGCTCCTACAACTCCCTGAACACCATGACCGGGTTCGGATACTACCTCTATAACGGCAAGTTCATACAAGTGTGGGGCCCCTCCAAGAACGTTAACCCCGACCTGAAATGGGAGAAAGGCAAAAACTGGAACGTCGGTCTCGACTTCTCAATGTTCAACAACCGCTTCTACGGCTCCCTCAACTATTTCAACCGCAAGACACAGGACCTGCTCGGCAACTACAAAGTGTCCGTGCCCCCCTACCTCCACGACGAGACCTTCGTGAACGTGGGCACCATGAAGAACACCGGCTTCGAGTTTGACCTCACCTTCAACGCCGTCCAGTCCAAGGACTTCGACTACAACTTCAACTTTGTGGGCACAGTGATGTCCAACAAGTTCGTGGACTTCTCCAACTCCAAGTATGTGGGCCAGGACTACTACAGCGTCTGCTCCACCGAGGACCCCTACCCCTACTATAACCTGCAGCGCATCGAGAAGGGCGAGTCCGTGGGCAATTTCTACATGTGGAAATACGCCGGCATCAATGAGAACGGAGAGTGGCTGGTCTACGACAAGGACGGCGACATCATCAACGCCGCACAGGCCGGCGAGGCAGACCGCGTGAAAGTGGGCAACGGTATGCCCAAGTTCACAATGTCTTCGACCCACAACTTCCGCTATCGCAACTTCGACCTCAGCCTCTTCTTCCGCGGCGCATTCGGTTACGACATCTTCAACATCCATGATTTCTACTACGGCACACGCAAGTTCACGGGCAATATGCTCAAGAAGGCCTATGGCAAAAACTTTGCCATCAGCCCCACATCGCCCCACGCCGTCACCGACTACTTCCTGGAGAGCGGCGACTACTTCAAGCTTGACCAAATCACACTGGGCTACACTCTGAACGTGCCTCAGTGCCGATTCCTCGACCGCGCCCGCATCTACGGTACCGTCAAGAACGTGTTCACCATCACCAAGTTCTCCGGCGTGGACCCCTCCACCTATCAGGTGAACGGCCTCACCCCCGGCGGCCAGGGCTCGCGCTCCTACTTCCCCTCAACACGCCAGTTCATCCTGGGCGTGCAGCTTGACTTCTAATTTCCAATAAGAAATCGCAAGAACAATGAAAACGAAACTCATTAAATATATAGCCGGATGCGTGGTTGCCGTTGGCGCCGTCGCCTCCGCGGGCTGCACTGACCTGGATGAGACCCTCTATGACCAGGTTGGCACCCAGAACTACTACAACACCAAGAGCGACGTTGTGCGTGCCGTGTTCCGCCCCTTCGAGCACGCGTTCTGGTCGATCCAGAGCCGCCACGTCCTCAACGAGCTCTCCGCCGACCAGCTCATCACCCCCTCCCGCGACGGATGGTGGGACGACGGCGGCAAATGGCGCAAGCTCCACTATCACCAGTGGAACGTGGAAGACGGCGGCGACGCCCAGACCGAGTGGAACGGCTGCTTCCAGGGCATAGGCCAGTGCAACTATGTGATCGAAGACATGGAGAAACTCTCCGCCGAGAAGTTCGGCTTCTCACAGGCCGAGTTCAACAATCTGGCGGCGCAGTGCCGCACTCTTCGTGCCTGGTTCTATCTCCGCCTCCTCGACGCCTTCCGCAACGTCCCCCTGGCCGTCTCCTTCAATGACGTCAGCAAGAACTCCGTGGGCCAGGTTGAGCCCAAAGTCATTTTCGACTTCATCGAGTCAGAGCTGAAAGACTGCATCGAGCTGCTGGGCCAGAAAGAGTCACTCGGCTCCCAGGCCGGCATCCAGGGCCAGTGGACCAAAGCCTCCGCCGCCGCCCTCCTCGTCCGCCTCTACCTCAACGCCGAAGTCTATGTGGGCGAGGACCACTACGCCGACTGCGCACAATATGCCCAGAACATCCTGGAAGGCAAATACGGCCCCTATCAGATTGCCGACACCTGGGACGCTCCCTTCGACTGGAACAACGACACCTGCGACGAGGTTATCTTCGGATTCCCCGCCGACCAGGGATACTCCTACTGGCAGTATCAAGGCGACACCTACTGGTGGACGGTTCCCGCACGTGCCCGCTACTACCTCAACGACTCAAAGTGCAAGGCCGGCGACCACAACTGCAAATACGCCTGCTCTCCCTCCTACGACCTCTCCGGCAACCTCTACGACTTTGAGCTGGGTATGCCTGTCCAGAACTTCCGCAAATATGAGGGCGACTACCGCATGAAACTCTACAAGAACCTCGGCAATTCAAAACGCGAGGGCATGTTCTTCTTCGGCTACCTGGAGTATGTGGACGACAACGGTGCCAAACGCCGCGTCCGTGCCCCCGAGCGCTCCTACGACCTCTACATCCGCGACGCCGTCGGCAACTTCCAGGACATGGCTCCCGACAAATGGCCCTCCGACAAGACCTCCAACCTCACCAACGGCGACCACAACTCAGGATACCACTTCGCCAAATATCCCTTCTACTCTGACACCGACGAGCACCAGATGGAGAGTGACTACACCGAGATTCGCCTCCCCGAAATCATCTACTCTCTGGCCGAGTGCAAGCTCCGCGCCGGCAAGAAGGCTGAGGCCGCCCGCCTCCTCAACAGAGTGCGCCGCCGCAACTATCCCGCCGAAAACCTCCAGAAAGTGCTTTACCAGCCCGAAGGCTCCGTGGAACTCACCGAGAAAGAGATGCTGGACGAGTGGGGCCGCGAATTCTTCGCCGAAGGCCGCCGCCGCATCGACCTCATCCGCTTTGGCAAGTTCTACAACGGCACATGGTGGGACAAGACACCTGACAACGACTCTCACACCATCATCTTCCCCATCATGCGTCCCATCCTGGATGCCAACAAGAATCTCAAACAGAACCCCGGCTACAACAGCTGATTACAGTGACATAACACCACGGGCGCCGAGGCCCGCAACAGTCCCGGCGCCCGCAGAACCAACCATTTCATAACATCTACAACAATGAAAATAAACAAGATACTGTCTTCACTGACCATCGTGGCCGCCGCCCTGCTGGCATCAGCCTGCGATGACGAGAAAGAAGACCCCCTGGTCTTCACCTGGGAAGGCACCCTCAACACCGGCGAACTCAAGCTCTGCCTCACCGCCGGCTCCTGGGACGCCCCCTTCATCCGTCCCGTTGACAACGGCACAGAAATAGGCAAAGATCCTATCGACAAGGTCGCATTCGACATGCACGCCGGCGACCCCGACAACAAGTGGCGCGTGACCGAAGCCGGCGTTTACCGCCTCACCTTCGACCTCCGCAACTGGAAAATGTCGACAGCCTATCTGGGCGGAAAACCCGTGGCTCCCGTT
>SFOH01000003.1 GCA_004552485.1 Bacteroidales bacterium
GGGAAGAATGCCCACTGGTCATTGGCGGGGAAGCGGGAAGAACCGTCGTAGCGGCCGTTGGCTTCCAGGAGGTAGATGCCCTTGTAGTCATAGTTGATACGACCGAAGAAGCCGGTGGTGGCGCGGTGGGTGTTGGAGGCGGAAACGTTGTAGGTGTCGCCGTTGGTGAGGTTGAGGTTGGGGAGGTTGTAGTCAACCAGACCGTAGCGCTGAGCGTAGAAGTATTTGTACTCTTCCTGTTCGGCGGTCCAACCGGCCATAACCTTCAGGTTGTGAGCCTGGTTGAAAGAATGGGTGTATGTGGCAAATACGTTGGCGGTCCAGGTGTCGTCGCGGTAGTGGCTCTGAGCGGCGCGAGAAGTGGCCTGGCTGTACGGTGTCCATGAGCCGAGGGTGTTGGAGCCGGGGGTCCAGTTGTTCCATGCGGTGTAGGGAACAACGGCGGCGTCGGAGTCCTGGTTCTGGAGGTTGTAGGTGAAGTCGGCCTGGAGAATGAGGCCTTTCAGCAGCTCAGCCTGCATCCAACCCTGCATGCGGGTCTGGGTGGTGACGGTTTTGTCCTTGTGGGAGTTCTGGCGGATGGTAATGTCGTTACGGAATGAGCGGGGAGTGCCTTCTGCGTCGTAAACATAACCGAACATCTCAAAGAAGCTGGGGAAGCGCCACAGATACTGGTAAGAGTCACGGTTGAGGTTGGGCGACTCGTACTCGCGGTCTGAGAAAGAGAAGCGTGCGCCGGCTTTCAACCAGCTGAAGATCTGAGTGTCGATGCTGGCATTGGCCATGTAGCGGTGGAGCTTGTCGGGGTTGAAGCGCAGGAGGCCTTCTTTGCTGTCATAGCCGAAGCTGAGACGGTAGTGGGTCTTGCCGGAGGTTCCTTCCAGGCTCACATTGTGTTTCTGGCCGGGGGCGGTGTGGAAGATGGTAGACTCAATGTCCCAGTCAGCGTAGCTGAGGAAGCGGTTGGTAACCAGCTGCTCTCCGGTCATGGGTGAGATGGCGTTCTTGGGGAACACGTAGTAGTCGCCGACGTTGTCCTTGCTCTGGAAGGGTTTCAGCTCAACATAGCTTTTGTAGGGGCCGTTGTGCTGTGCAGCCCATGCCTCGGCAAAGGGAAGGAGCTCGTCGTAGTACATGCCAAAGATTTCAGTGTCACCACCGGGGTTGGTGTTGTCCATGGCCACTTTCAGCTGGTTGACGGTGCTGTTGGGCTTGGGGAGCTTGGTGGCGCGGCCCCAGCTGAAGTTGTTGGTGTAAGAGACGCTCACGCGGTCCATGGTGTTGGCGTTTTTGGTGGTGATGAGAATGACACCGAATGCAGCGCGAGTACCGTAGATCGAAGCGGAAGCGGCATCCTTGAGGACGGAGATTTCAGCGATATCGTCGGGGTTGAGGAAGCTCATGTCGTCAACGGGCACGCCGTCCACCACGATGAGGGGGTTGGAGGTGTGGTCGTTCGAAAGAGTACCCAAGCCACGGATGTTGATGGTGGGGTTGGCTGCGATGTCACCGCTGGTGGTGGTGATGGTCAGGCCGGGGACGGCACCCTGGAGGGCCTTGGTGACGTCGGAAGTGGGACGTGAGTCCATAACGCGGGCAACGTCAACGGTGGCGACGGCGCCGGTCAGGTTTGCTTTTTTCTGCTGGCCGTAACCTACGACAACGAGCTGGTCGAGCATTTCGGTGGTGGGCTGCATGTAGAATGTCATGTTCTCGGCAGCTTTGAGGGTTGCGGGTTTGTAACCAACAAAGTTGACGGTGAGGGGCGTGCCGGGAGCGACGGAGATTGTGAAGTTACCGAAGGCATCGGTGGGAACGCCTTTTGTAGAACCCTTGGGCGTTACGCTGGCACCGATGATGGGTTCGTTGTTCTCATCCAGGACGGTACCCTTGATGGAGACAACGCCCTGACCTTGTGACTGCGGCGCGGGCACGGGAGACTCAGCAGCCTGAGCTCCGAAAGGCACTGCGCATGTCAGCAACAGAGTTGCTAAAAGATGTTTTCTCATAAGGTTTTGAGTAGTTGGATTGTTAGTTTTGCCGTTTTGTCCGTTGCGGGCCTTTTGGGGGAGAACCCGTTGTGGCGGCGGTTTTTGGGGGTTGGTTTAGTTTTTCAGGAGATGGCGGCTACGGAGGCTGCCGGTTCTCCGATGGGCCCGGAAGTCTGGGACGCCGGGTCCGGGCATTAGGTTTGATTGTTGCTTTCTTTTCTGGTCTTTTGGTTGGTTGTTAATGAGTTTTTTAGTTGTTATTAATAATTGAGTTTGTTATTCGATTGAATGATTGTGAGTTAGAGCGATAAAGAGCGGTCGCGCCGTCTGAACTTTTTTTAACGAATGAGAGCGCCGCAGCATGACGCATTGGCGCAAACGGGCACGGAGGCTCTATATCAGACGCTAAATTACAATAAAAATTCCGAAATGTCCATATTTATTCACAATAATTAACATAAAAATCGTCTCGTTTCCTCCGGATTGAAACTCGGAGGGGACGGTTGCGCTCCGTTAACATTTGTTTGGTGGCGCTGTGCCGTGTCATGATGCGTTGTGACGGCAGCTATCGCGATGGAATCGGCTGCAAAAAGTTGGGGATTGGTTGCAAAGTGTCAGCGCGGTGGAGACCCGTCCAAAAGCGGATGATTGAAAAACTGAAAATATGTTGTACAACATAAAAGGCGAGCCGCCCGGGATGGGCGGCTCTGAAATGTTAAATAATTTAGAAAATTCGTTGTTGATTCTTAAAGGGACGAGGACCGGCAGCCGCAGGCTGCCGGCACGGTGCAGAGAGCCGGCAGGGCCGCCGGGCAGAGGCGGGGGCGGCGAAGGGCGGCGCGCCGAGGAAGGAGCCGAGGCGGCGCCGCGGACGGCGCGGAGGGGGCGCGTCGGAGCGGGCGGGGGCGTCGGAGAGGCGGGGAGCGGGGTCAGTCGAGGGTTTGGGAGCCGCCGCCGTTGACCATGAGGGTCTGGCCGGAGATCCACGACGAGGCGGGAGAGCAGAGGAAGAGGACGGCGCGGGCGATGTCGGCGGTCTCGCCCAGGCGTTCGAGGGGCGTGTGGCGCAGCATCACCTTCTCGAGCTCGGGGGTGAGGACAGTGGAGAGAGCGGCGGTGCGTGTGGCGCCGGGGCCGACGTTGTTGATGCGGATGCCCATGGGGCCGTAGTCATAGGCGAGGTTGGCGGTCATGTGGTTGAGGGCGGCTTTGGAGGAGCCGTAGATGGCCATGGCCTTCTCGCGATCGATGCTGCTCATGGAGGTGATGTTGACGATGGCGCCGTAGCCCGACTCGCGCATGTGGGGGGCTGCGAGGCGGCAGAGTTCCCAGGGCGCGAAGACGTTCATGGCGTAGATGCGCTCGACGTATGCGCGGTCGATGCTGAAGGGATTCTCGCGGCCGCCGCCTCCGCCGCCGGCGTTGTTGACGAGGATGTTGACGGTGCCGAAGGTGTGGACGGCGAAGTCGATGAGGGCGCGGAGGTCGTCTTCGTTGAGGACGTCGCAGACGGTGGCTGCGGCATGGCCTCCGGCGCTGATGATTGCGTCGGCGGCGGCGCGTGCCTGCTCGATGTGGCGGCCGGAGACGACGACGTTTGCGCCGGCGGCGGCGAGGATTTCGGCGCAGGCCTGACCGATGCCGGCCGAGGCGCCGGTGACGACGGCGGTCTTGCCGCTGAGGTCGAAGGCTTGTTCTATTTCTTTGTTCATGGCGGGGGTGGTGAGTGTTGTGGTTGCAGGGGTGGGAAACGGAGGCGCGGGCGGTTCGCGGGGGATGGGGAACCGCCCGCGCGGTGCGGAGAGTTGGGAGTTCAGTGTTTATTTGTTGGAGAAGATGACAATGCGGTTCCAGTTGTTGTTGTCAGGATAGGGCTGCTCTGAGCTGCCTTCGGCAGAGATGGAGAGGCGGTCGGGGTTGATGCCGTAATTGTTGACGAGCTGGTCGCGGACTGCTTCGGCGCGGCGGCGTGAGAGGCCGAGGTTGTACTCGGAGGTGCCGGTGTCTTTGTCAGCATATCCGGCGATGGTGACGGAGGTGTTGGGATTGGCTTTGAGGTACTGGGCCACGTTGTAGACGTTCACTTCCTCAAAGGGTTCGATTTCGGCGCTGTTGATTTTGAAGCGTACTGTGGAGAGCATGGGGGTGCTTACGGCCACGGGAGCTGCCGTTACTTCGGGGCAGGGGAGCTGGGCTTCTGCGGCGGCGAGGGCGGCGCCGGTGGCGGCGAGTTCGCCACGCAGGTCATTGACCTGGTTGTTGAGGTTGTTGATGTAGCTGAGGTAGTCGCAGGGGTTGTAGGAGTGGAAGCCTGAGCCGCCGATGTTGATGGCGATGCCTCCCACGGCGGTTATCATGGCCTCGATGGGCTGTCCGTGAACAACGTTGTTGAAGTTGTCGCCATAGAACTGAGCGCGGCCTTCGGCGAAGATGTCAACATACTTGCCGCAGCGGAATCGGAGCTGAAGGCCGGCGCTGACGGGGAGCAAGGACTGTTTCACACGCGGGTTGTCGCTCTTGCTGCGGTCCACGTAGGGTGCGACGTTTGTGGCAACGGTGTTGTAGTCCCAGCAGTAGGTGTATCCCACGCCCACGAAGGGGATGATGGAGAATACGCGGTTGGGGTTGACCTTGAAGGAGTTGAACATGTCCCACATGAGGTCGGCGTTGGCGCTGATGTATTTGGCTTTTGAGTATTTCTCAAACTCCCAGTGCATGGCGCCGCCGGTGGCGCTGAGGCGCCATCCCAGGTAGGGGCTGAACCATTTGCCGAAGCCGAAGTTATAGGCGGCGGTCACCTGGCGGTGGGCGTCGCCGTTGGGCATGGAGTTCTCAACGAAGGGCACTGAGACGCCGGCACCGAACTGGATGAACCAGTTGTCGCGGGATGTCGAATAGTAGTGTGTCTGGCAGGGCACCTCCTCTGTTACGCTGACTGTTTCTTCAGCCACAACGACTTCGTCCTGTGCGGCTGCATCGGGGGCGGCGCATAATGAAGCAACGCCGGCACCAAGGATTAATAATGACTTTTTCATGAGGGTGTGTGTTTTTTTATTTTTTGTTGTTAGACTTTAATTTTATTTATAATGTGTTTTGTTTAAATGTGAGCTCCGGCGCGCGGCCGGGGGAAATGTGTGAAGTAAGTTAAAATTTCTTGTTGTTTTAAAATAGAAACACAACGGGGGCGAAAAAGTTTGTGTCGTGCGAGGAAAAAATTGGCGAAAAGCGCGCAAAAAAACTGAGGCGGAGCCGCAGGGTTCCGCCTCAGGGGTTGCATCCGTGGTGGACGCGTATGAAAAATTAGTTATGTGTGCTGTGCACTTTTGGAGGGCGCGATGCCGGGATGGCGTCGTGCCGAGGGTGTCAGACGTTGAGCAGGAACGCCAGCAGTTCGGAGTTGGCGGCGGTGTCAAGCAGCCAGTTGTAGACGGGGCTGACGATGCCGAGGAGGATGATGCCGCCGACGGTGAGCACGAGGCCCAGGCGCTCGGAGGCGTCGGAGCGGAAGCGTGCCACGACGGGTTCGCCGGGGGTGATGTACATGCTCTTCACCACCAGCAGATAGTAGTACAGGGAGATGATGGTGTTGATGAGGGCGATGAGCACGAGGACGTAGATGGCGACGGAGCCCTGGTTGATGGCGGCGGTGAAGATGAAGAACTTGCTGAAGAATCCGGCGAAGGGAGGTATGCCTGCCAGCGAGAACATTGCCAGCATCATGCAGAAGGCCAGGGCCGGGTTTGACTTGGAGAGGCCGCGGTAGTCGTCGATGGAGACCATGCCGGTCTTGTTCTCGATGGCCTGTGTGACGCCGAAGGCGGCGAGGTTGGAGAAGACGTAGACGAGGATGTAGTACATCATTGCGGCGGTGCCCATGAAGTTGAGGGCGATGACGCCGAGCATGATGTAGCCGGCCTGTGAGATTGACGAGAAGGCCAGGAAGCGCTTCATGTTGCGCTGGCGGATGGCGAAGAGGTTGCCGATGGTGATCGTGAGGATGATGATGGCGTAGAGCATCCACTCCCACACCTGCTCGTAGACGCAGCCGAATGCTTGGGCCAGAATCACGAGGAAGGCGAAGGCTGCGGCGCCTTTGGAGATGACGGAGAGGTAGGAGGTGACGGATGTCGGGGCGCCCTGATATACGTCGGCGGTCCAGAGGTGGAAGGGCACGAGCGAGAGCTTGAAGCCGATGCCGGCGATGACGAAGGCGAGGGCGAGGATGAGCAGTGCGCTGTTCTCGGCCATTCCGAGCGAGGCGTAGATGTCGCTGAAGAAGAGCGAGCCGGTGAGGCCGTAGACGAACGAGAGGCCCATCATGAAGACGGCCGATGAGAAGCAGGCGGTGAGGATGTATTTGATGGCGGCCTCACGGCTCTCGTAGCGGTTCTTGTCGAGGGCGACCATGGCGGCGAGGGGCAGCGAAGCGCTTTCGAGGCCGATGACGAAGAGCAGGAAGTGGCGTGCCGAAACCATCAGGTACATGCCGAAGAGGGTGACGAGCAGCAGCTCGTAGAACTCGCCGCGGCGCATGGCCATCATATCGTTGTTGACCCACTTGACCGACTGGAGCAGCACGATGGTGACGCCCACGTTGAGGATGCACTTGATGGCGCAGACAACGGGCGAGGTGACGTACATGCCGTTGAAGACCGAGACGGCCTCGTCGGAGGGAACGCCCAGCAGGCAGGGGAAGAAGCCGGCGACGGTGAGCAGCAGCATGCCCACGGTGGAGATCCACGCTATGGCCTTGGACGAGCGTGCCGGCGCAAAGATGTCATAAATAAATACCACCAAGAAAAGGACAAGCACGCCTATTTCTTGCTTCATGGTTAAAAACTGAGAATAATCCATTGAGAGTTTGCTTATTGCGCGGGAGAGCGCCGTAGAAGAGGGGGCTTCGGGCGGCGCGTCCCGCTTTTTTCTTGGTTTTTATTAATTGAGGCCGATGGCGGCAAATATTTCGGGGTTGAACGTGGCCTTGATCAGGTCGGCGAAGAAATTGGGGAAGCAGCCGATGGCGGCCACGCAGACGATGAGCGTGACGGTTGAGAGGCGCTCGAACCATGATGCGTCGGTGAGCTCCAGGTGATGCTTGTCCTGCACGGGGCCGAAGAGGAGCTTGCCCACGACGCGGAGGATGTATACCGCGGTGATGACGATGGATGAGCAGGCCAGGATTGTGAGGAAGCGGTGGAAGAAGTCGGCGTGTTCGAACGAGCCCACGAAGATTGTCATCTCGGAGACGAAACCGGAGAGTCCGGGGAGGCCGAGCGAGGCCATACCGGCGATGACGTATCCGACGCCGAGGTAGGGCATGATTCGCATGAGGCCGCCCATCTTGGTGATGTCGCGGGTGTGGGTGCGGCCGTAGATCATGCCGATGAGGGCGAAGAAGAGGGCCGTCATCAGACCGTGAGAGAGCATCTGCATGATTGCGCCGGTCATTGCGGTGGTGTTGAGCATGAGGATTGCGAAGAGCACCATGCCGCAGTGTGAGACAGACGAGTAGGCGTTGATGTATTTGAGGTCGGTCTGCACGCAGGCCGAGAAGGCTCCGTAGACGATTGAGATGCCGGTGAGGATGAGGAATATCCAGGCCAGTTCGTTGGCAGCCCAGGGCATGCAGTAGATGGCGACGCGGAAGCATCCGTAGCCGCCGAGTTTCATGAGCACGCCGGCGTGGAGCATGGAGACTGCCGTGGGGGCGCAGGCGTGACCGTCGGGGCTCCATGTGTGGAAGGGGAACATGGCGCCGAGGACGCCGAAGCCGACGAAGGTCATGGGGAAGAGGAAGCTCTGCCAGCCGTGGGGGATGGCGTCGTTCTGGACGATTTCGAGCAGGTTCCAGGTGTGCTGTGAGCCTTCGGGAGCGCTGTGGTAGTAGATGCCGATGAGGCCGAGCATGAGGAATGCCGAGCCGCCCATGAGCATGAGCGTGAGCTTCATGGCCGAGTACTCCTTGCGTCCGGTGCCCCACAGGCCGATGAGCAGGTACATGGGGATGAGGGCCACCTCGTAGAACATGAACATTGTGAAGAGGTCGATGCTGATGAAGAAGCCGTAGACGCCGGTGCTCAGCAGAATGAGCCACAGGAAGAAGGCTTTCGGGTCATCGATTTTCCAGGAGGCGAAGGTTCCGGCGAAGACAATGAAACCGGTGAGGATGAGCATTGCCACGCTGACGCCGTCGACGCCGACGGCGAGATGGATGTTGAGTGCGGGGAACCACTCCCAGCTCTGGACGAAGAACATGGGCGCGTCGGGGTCGGCGGCGCGCAGCTGCAGATAGTCGCACAGGAGCCAGATTGACAGCGCCACCAGCGCGGAGCTGCCCAGGACGGCCACCGTGCGCACCTGCTTCACATTTTGACAGATGGCGAGGAGTCCCAGCATCACTATGGGAATCGCCACAAAATATATCAGTATATTGCTGAACATTGTTTAATGGTTTTTTTTCAGATTGATTGGGGATGGGAGTTTCACATCGTTGTCACGGGGTCAGGCAAGGCAGGCGAGCATTGTCACGGCGGCGATCACGAGGATGCCGACCAGATAGAACCAGACGTAGAACTGAGCCTGGCCTGACTGGAGGCCGCGGATGGTCCACGACGCGCGGTTTGTGATGTAGGCGAAGCCGTTCATGGTGCCGTCGATGATGTGGCGGTCAAACCAGGCGATGGGGCGGCAGATGCCGTGGAAGATGATTTTGTGGGTGACAAACATGTAAAGCTCGTCCCAGTAGAAGCGGTGGTGAGCCCACTCCCAGAGGCGCGGCATAGCGGCGCGGAACTTGGCGGGGAGGGGATTCTCCTTGCGGTACATGACTGTGGCGAGGGCAATGGCCAGGATGGCGATGACCACGCTGGAGATGGCGATTGAGGGGTCGAGGTGGATGTGGTAGGTGATGTGGTTCCACGAAACCAGCTCGCCGAAGGGGATGAAGCCGGCCACGCAACTCACGCCGGCCAGGAAGATGAGGGGAATGCTCATCGACCAGGGTGCGTCGTGCGGGCGATGCTTGAATTCGGGGTTGTTCCACCAGAAGATGAGGTAGTAGAGGCGGAACATGTAGAATGCGGTGAGGGCGGCCACCATGGTCATCCAGACGCCGATCCAGGGGCTCCAGGCGTAGCAGGCCGAGAGGATTTCGTCCTTGGAGAAGAATCCGGAGAAGGGCGGGATGCCGGCGATGGCCAGACAGCCGATGAGGAATGTCCACTGAGTGATGGGCATGTATTTGCGCAGGCCGCCCATGGCGGTGTAGTTGTTGGAGTGAACGGCATGAATCAGGGCGCCGGCGCCGAGGAAGAGCAGGGCCTTGAACATGGCGTGTGTGAAGAGGTGGAACATTGAGGCCATGAAACCGAGGCCGTGGTGGCAGACTTCGCCGTGGCCGAGCGAGGCGACGCCGAGGCTGACCATCATGAACGCGATCTGCGAGATGGTCGAGAAGGCGAGTACGCGCTTGATGTCGATCTGTGCGCAGGCAACGACAGCGGCGTAGAAGGCAGTGACGGCGCCGACGACGACGATGAAGACTGTTGCGGCATACTCGAGCATGTAGACGGGGAACATGCGAGCCACCAGGAATACGCCTGCCACAACCATGGTGGCGGCGTGGATGAGTGCGGAAACGGGAGTGGGGCCTTCCATAGCGTCAGGCAGCCAGATGTGGAGGGGCATCATAGCCGATTTGCCCATGCCGCCAACATAGATGAGGACGAGGGCCCAGGTGAGCACTGAGGCGCCCATGAAGGTTGCGCCGCCTGTCGACGCCAGCACGCCGGCGGGGTTGTCGGTGAGTGTGGCGAAGTCGAAGGTGTCGGTGTAGAAAGAGAGGATGAGGATGCCGATGAGGAAGCCCAGGTCGGCGAAGCGGGTGACGATGAAGGCTTTCTTGGAGGCGGAGACGGCGGCGGGGAGGGTGTAGTAGAATCCGATGAGCAGGTAGGACGAAGCGCCCACGAGCTCCCAGAAGATGTACATCTGGAAGATGTTGGTGGCGACCACGAGGCCGAGCATCGAGAATGAGAAGAGGCTCAGGAATGCGTAGTAGCGCTGGAAACCGCGTTCACCCTCCATGTAGCCCAGCGAGTAGAGATGGACGCAGAAGGAGATGGTGGTGATGACCACGAGCATCATGGCGGAGATGGGGTCGAGATAGAAGCCGAGTTTGATGACAAGGTTCTGAGTGAACACCAGCCAGGTTTGGTCGAAGACGGTGTAGTGGAGTCGTTCGATTGTTCCGTCGGCGAGAGTGGTCTGGAAAGCGGGGTCGCCGCTGAAGAAGTATGTTGCGGCAATCATGCAGGCGAACACCAGGCAGGCGCCCATGCCCGTAATGCCGAAGGCGGCGGCCACCTTGTGGGGCAGCTTGCTGCCGGCAATGCCCAGCCACAGGAAGTTGAAGAGCGGTATGGCCAGAATGAGCAGTGACAATACCGGCAGTGTTGAGTTGATATCCATGATGCGTTAGAATTTCATTTCGTTGACAGAGGTGACGTCAACGTTATGGACGGCTCTGTAGATGTTGATGATGATGGCTATTGCGAGGGCTGTCTCGGCGGCGGCGATGGCTATTGCAAAGAGCGTGAAGAACATGCCCTCCATGGAGTGGGGGAAGAAGTAGCGGTTGAAGACCACGAAGTTGATGTCCACGGCATTGAGCATGAGCTCGATGGAGATGAGCATGGCAATGAGGTTCTTGCGTGTGAGGAAGCCGTAAACGCCGGCGCAGAACATCAGCAGGCTGGGGATGAGATACCACAGCGGGGTGATGTGTATTGAGTTTAGAAGTTCATTCATAGCTGTAATTCTGTTTCTACGTTTTTAACGTTTACGTGCCACGACAACACCACCGATGATGCAGGCGAGCAGGAGCACTGAGATGGCCTCGAAGGGGAGGAGATAGAGGCCTGATGACGAGCCTCCTGCTGCAGTGCCTACGAGCTGGCCGCCGATTTCGTGCATGTCGGGGTTCTCCATGTAGGGGAGCTTGGTGGTGAGCAGGGCGCAGCGCGATACGAGGGCATAGGCTGTGACGCCGAGCATGGCCACGGCGGCGATGAGGCCCATGGTGCGGCGGCGCGAGTGGAGGCGCTCCGAGTTGTCGCCCGGGTGGGTGGTGAGCAGGATCGAGAAGACGAAGAGCACGACGATGCCGCCGGCATAGACGGCGATCTGCACGGCTCCCAGGAATTCGTAATCGAGCATGAAGTACACGCCGGCTGTCGCGAACAGCGTGAAGAGCAGGTAGGTGGCGGCGCGCAGAATCTTGCGGGTCACCACGGCCATGATGCCGAAGCCCACCATTGCGAGGGCCAGGATGGCGTAGATGATTAAACTACCGAGTGAGTCCATATTGTGATTTCAGTTTTTTCAACAGAGTTTGTATCCTTTCGGAGGGTTGATTGGGTTGCCTTGAGGGGTGAAGCGGCGGGGCGTCAGCTGTTGGCTTCGCCTTTCTCGCGGGCGGCCTTGATGGCTGCGGCTTTGGCTTTGGCCTCGGCAATCTTGCGTGCGAGCTCGGGGTCGGCCATAGCGGCGGCCTTGGCTTTCTCGGCCGGGGTCATGGGCGCGGGCTCGCCGGCGGCGGCAGCCTTGGCTTTTGCGGCGGCCATGGCGGCGGCTTTGGCCTTTGCCTCGGCTATCTTGCGCTCGCGCTCGGCGGCGGCAGCGGCCAGCTGTTCGGGCGTGGGTGCCGGCTCTTCTTTCTCCGGCAGATAGTTGAGCTGTTTCACGAGTTTGGAGCGGGTGAAGACGGCCTGTTCGAAGTTGTTGCTGAAGTCCAGGGCCTGGGTGGGGCAGTTGGTGACGCAGAGCTGGCAGAATGTGCAGCTGCCCAGGTCGTAGGAGTACTTGACGAGTTTGCGTTTTTTGCCGGTGAGGGTGTCCACCATCTTTGTCTGCAGGGAGATGGTGCCGTTGGGGCACACGCGCTCGCAGGTGCCGCAGGCGATGCATTTGTGGTTGCCCTCTTTGTCATAGACGAGCTCGAGGCAGGCGCGGAAGCGCTCGGGCCATTTGTAGGTGTCGCGGTCTTCGGGATAGCGTTCTGTGATTTTCGGCGTCACAAACTCTTTGCCGGTGACTGACAGGCCTTTGATGAGGCTGGCGAATCCGTTGCCAAGAGATTTGAAGTATTCTTTTACACTACTCATTATCTATCTGTGAGTTGCTGAGGTTTTGATTGGGTTTTGTTCAGTTGAAATATATGGGGTGGAGGGGGGAGTGGCGGTTTAGTCGCGCACCTGGCCTCCGACGATGTCGAGGAGTTCGTTGGTGATAGACTGCTGGCGCAGTTTGTTGTATTCGAGGCGCAGCGAGTCGAGCAGGTTTTTGGCGTTGTCGTTGGCGGCCTGCATGGCCATGACGCGGGCGGCCTGCTCGGAGGCGCGGTTCTCCGTGAAGATGTCCTGCATGACAGACATGAGGAACATGGGGAGCACGGTGTTGAAGATGGCGTTGGGGTTGGGCTCGAACAGGTAGGGGCGGCCTGTCTCGGCGGGGGCGCCGGCACCGGTGAATGTCTCGGGCAGCACGGGCAGGAGCTGTGCGGCGACGGGGCGCTGGCGGCCGGCGGTGTAGAACTTCATGTAGAGCGTGTCGACGCGGTCGTATTCGCCGGTCTGGAACTTCTGTTCGAGGCTCTGCATGAAGGAGTTGACGGGTGCGCCTTCGGTCTTCGAGTCGACGCCATCCGGGGCGGGGACCACGGCGGTGTTGGCCATGGTGAGGTGGCTGAGGGCATGGACGATTTTGCGGCCGATGCCCATGACGTCGATGTGGACGTCGTTGCCGAGCGAGGTGCGAAGCTCGCCCAGATATTCGACGAGGCGTTTGTAGAGGTTGGCGTTGTAGGCGCCGCAGAGGCCGTCGTCGCTGCCCCAGACAATCACCAGCAGGCGGCGTGTCTCGGCCGGGGCCGTGACGATGGGTGAGTTGAACCGGGCGTCGGAGCTGAGCACGTTGCCGATGATGGTTTCGATCTGGCTGCGGAAGGGCACCTGGCGCTGCAATGAGCTTTCAGCCTTGTGCATCTTTGCGGATGAAATCATCTTCATGGCGCCGGTGATTTTCTCTGACGAGGCCACGGACCCGATGCGTCCTTTTAGTTCTCTGAGTGTTGCCATTTGGGGATTACTGAGCTGATGACTGAGTTTAGTTGGTGAGTTGTGCTCCGGAGGGGAGATGGTTTATATAGAGTTGCGTTCAGGCAGTCTGGAAGCGGCCGGCCACGTCGGCGGCGGCAGCTTTGATGGCGGCTTCGGCGTCCTCGGTGAGGCGTCCTTCGCCCAGGGTCTTGAGGGCTTCGGGATACTTGGTCTGCATGATCTGGATGAACTGCTGCTCGAAGTCGGCGACGCTGTCCATGGGCACTTTCTCGAGCAGCGAATGAACGCCGCAGTAGATGACGGCGATCTGCTCGGCGACGGGCCAGGGGCGGTACTGAGGCTGGATGAGCAGGCGCTCGTTCTTGCGGCCCTTGTCGATGACGCGGGCGGTGACGGCGTCCATGTCGCCGCCGAATTTGGTGAAGGCCTCGAGCTCGCGGAACTGGGCCTGGTCGATTTTCAGCGTGCCGGCCACTTTCTTCATCGACTTGATCTGGGCGTTACCGCCCACACGGCTCACGGAGATGCCCACGTTGATGGCGGGGCGGATGCCGCGGTTGAAGAGGGCTGTCTCCAGGAAGATCTGACCGTCGGTGATGGAGATGACGTTGGTGGGGATATATGCCGAAACGTCGCCGGCCTGTGTCTCGATGATGGGGAGCGCGGTGAGCGAGCCGCCGCCTTTGACCATGGGACGGAGCACGTCGGGGAGGTCGTTCATCTTCTCGGCCATCTCCTGGTTGTCGATGATTTTGGCGGCGCGCTCCAGCAGACGTGAGTGGAGGTAGAAGATGTCGCCGGGGTATGCCTCACGGCCGGAGGGGCGTTTCAGAATCAGCGAAATCTCGCGGTAGGCGACGGCCTGTTTGGAGAGGTCGTCGTAGACGATGAGAGCGTCGCGGCCGGTGTCGCGGATGAACTCGCCGATTGCCACGCCGGCGAAGGGGGCATAGTAGCGCATGGAGGCAGAGTCGGCGGCTGTTGCGGCGACGACGACGGTGTAGTCCAGGGCGCCGTATTTGCGCAGGGTCTCGACGGTGGCGGCCACTGACGAGCCTTTCTGGCCGATGGCCACATAGATGCAGTAGACGGGTTTGCCGTCCTCGAAGTTCTTGCGCTGGTTGATGATTGTGTCGATGGCGATAGCTGTCTTACCGATCTGGCGGTCGCCGATGATCAGCTCGCGCTGGCCGCGGCCGATGGGCACCATGGCGTCGACGGCCTTGAGGCCGGTCTGGAGCGGCTGGGTCACGGGCTGGCGATAGACGACGCCGGGGGCCTTGCGCTCGAGGGGCATGTCGATGAGCTTGCCGGAGATGGGGCCCTGGCCGTCGATGGGCTGGCCAAGGACGTTGATGACGCGGCCGAAGACGCCGTCGCCGACGGGGATGGAGGCGATGCGGCCGGTGCGTTTCACGCTCATGCCTTCAGTAACGGCGTTGACGTTGTCCATGAGGATGACGCCCACGTTGCTCTCTTCAAGGTTGAGGGCCACGCCGGTGACGCCGTTCTCGAACTGCACGAGCTCATTGGCCTTCACGTTGTCGAGGCCGTAGACGTGTGCAACGCCGTCGCCCACTTCCAGGACTTTGCCGGTCTCTTCGAAGGATACGTGGCTGTTCACGTTTTCAAGCTGCTGCTTGAGCACTTCTGAAATCTCGCTGGGATTTATCATTGTGAGGTATGTTGTTCTTGAGGAGTTACTTTATGACTTGAGAGGTGTTTGTTTTTTTGGGGTGTCAGAGCCGAAGGCGGCTCTGTAAGAGGTTGGGGGTCAGCTGATGAGGTGCTGGCGCATCTGCTCGAGTTCGTTGCGCACGGAGGCGTCGAGGCGTTCGTTCTCGATGTTCACGACGAATCCGCCGATGAGGTCGGGGTCGACGGTGAAGGAGTACTCGGCCGTGGCGCCGTGGAGATGGCGTTCGACGAGGGAGGTGATGCGGCTGCGGTCGCTGTCCGAGAGGGGCGCGGCCGACTCGATGTTGACGCTGTAGATGTTGTTGGTGCGACGGTAGAGCATCTCGTAGGCGATGGCGGTTTCGTGGAGCAGGTCGATGCGGTGGTTGCGGATGAGCAGGCTCACGAAATCGTCGAGGATGGGGTCTTTACCGGGCACGGTGCCGGCGGCGGAGGCAGCGAGCTGCTGTTTGTCGGCGTCGGAGACAAAGGGGTTGGCCAGAGCTTTCTGCAGGCCCGGCGTGGAGCTGAAGGCGGCGCTGATGCGCTGCATGAGGGCGTAGACGCCGGCGGTGGCGTCCTTCTCGGCTGCGTATTTGTAGAGAGCCTTGGCATAGCGCCGCGGCAGAAGTCCTTGGTCCATTGTCCTTTGCGGTTTTTTTGAGGGGTGAGCGTCAGTTACTTTTTGGCGGCGTCGGCCTGGGGCTTGCCGTCGTTGTTGTTTTCAATCTCGTCCAGGTAGGTGTTGACAAGTTCGGACTGTGCCTTGGGGTCGGCCATCTGGTTCTTGACAACTTTTGCGGCGATGTTGAGTGCAAAGTCGCTCACCTGGTCACGGAACTGCTTCTCAGCCTGCTTCTGCTGCTGGGCGATGGAGACACGAGCGGCGTCCATCACCTTCTGGGCCTCCTGCTGGGCGGCGGTGCGGGCTTCCTCGATGATCTGAGTCTTCATGCGGTCGGCGTCGCGGAGCATGTCGGCTTGCTGGGCGCGGGTCTGGTTGAGCATCTTCTCCGACTCTTTCTGAGCGTTGTCAAGATGGATTTTGGCGTTCTGGGCATATTCAACACCCTTGTCGATGAGGTCAGCGCGCTTGTCCACGGTCTTGAGGATAACGGGCCAGGCGAACTTCCACAGGATGAAGAAGAGGACAGCGAAGCCCACGAACATCCAGAAGACAAGTCCAAAGTCAGGTTTGAATAGTTCCATAACCTATTAAGATGATTGTTAAAATCTGAGAGATGATTAGAGAATAGTTGGGGGGAAGGCCTTCACCCTTGGCGCCCGCCGCCGGGTGGCGGCGGGGCTTGTGGTGAAGTCGGATGAGTTTAGGAGGCGTAATGGCCTGTGAACCTGCCGCTTGGCTTAGACGAACAGGGCCAGTACGCAGACAATAACGGCGAAGAGGGCAACACCCTCAACCAGGGCGGCAATCACAATCATGTTCGAGCGGATGTCGCCTGCGCTCTCAGGCTGGCGTGCGATGGCCTCCATTGCGGCGGCGCCGATTTTGCCGATACCGATACCTGCGCCGATGGCTGCAATTGCTGCGCCGATGCTGGCGCCCAGACCTACGAGGCCTTCTGCTGCTAAAATTCCTAACATAATCTTTGAGTTTTTGTGGAGTTTGTTATTTTTGTTTTGTTTATATTTCTCTGTTTGTCAGGCCATTGAGGGCCTGTGTGGGGTTCTTTGTTACTTGGCGGCTGCGGGAGCCGGGGCGGCTTTGACGGGTTCGATGGCCGAGTCGAGGCCGGTGTTGACCATGTGGTCCTCGAGGCGCTCTTCACGCTCGCGGCGTTCGTCGGCGTCGTGCTGCTCTTTGCTTTCCTTCTCATGCTCTTTCTCCTGAGCCAGGCTGATGAAGATGGTGCTCAGCATGGTGAAGACGTAGGCCTGGATGAAGCTGACCAGCACGTCGATCAGCAGCATGAACACGCTGAACAGCACGCTGACAACCGTGGTGGCGCCGCCGGCGATGGGGTTCACGGCCGAGAAGATGAAGATGAGCAGGGTGAGGACGAGCACAATCATGTGGCCGCCCATCATGTTGGCGAAGAGACGGACGGTGAGGGCCGCCGGTTTGGTGAACATGCCGAAGATTTCGATCATGGGCATGATGGGGAGGGGGAACTTCAGCCACAGGGGCACGTCGGGCCAGAAAATTTCTTTCCAGTAGTGCTTGTTGCCGAAGATGTTGGTCACCAGGAATGTGAGGACGGCGAGGGTGAGGGTGACGGCGATGTTGCCGGTGAGGTTCGCGCCGCCGGGGAAGACAACGACCAGTCCCAGCAGGTTCATGAAGAAGATGAAGAAGAAGACGGTCATCAGATAGGGGGCGAACTTCATGGCCTTGTCCTTGAGGGTGGACTTGACCACGCTGTCCCAGATGAAGACGACGAGCACCTCGACGAAGCCGAGGCCCTTGCGGGGCGCCTTGAGCGGGTTGCGCTTGTGGAAGCGTGCCAGCCAGATGAGCAACCATGCCACGACGATGAAGGAGATGAACATGGCGGCCACGTTCTTGGTGATGGAGATGTCGAATGTGGGCTTGACTTCCTGACCGTCGGAGAGCACCTGAACGACCTTGCCCTTGTAGGGGGAGTCGTGGCCGGCGATGCGGAATGTGACGCCGTCGGCGGTGGTGTACTCCTGACCGTTGTCAAGCCGTGAGGACAGGAAGCAGTGCCAGCCGTCGCCCTTAGCCTTGACGATGACGGGGAGGGGTATGCGCTTGTGGTGGTTGAAGGGCACTTCCCAGCCGTAACCGTCGCCAAGGTGCTCGAAGATAATTTCCTTGGGGTCCAGGGCCTTCTCCTCCTTGTGGGTGGCGTCAGTGGCGGCATCGGCCATGGCGGGGACGGCCAGAACCATTGCTGCCAGCGCGGCGAAGAGTATGCTGATTATCTTTCTCATAATAGGGGACGGGTTAATAAATGCACACAGACACTACGTTGTTGTCGATATCCGCGATGCCGCCTTTCACCTCGAACTCATGCTCGGTGCCGTTGTCCTGACGGTACATGATTTTGCCGGGTGCCAGAGAAGACACCAGCGAGGCGTGGTGGTTAAGGACGGTGAATCGGCCCATGGTTCCGGGGAGCTGAACGCTCTCGACGGTACCCTGGAAAACGACCTCAGTTGTGGATATGATCTTCAGTGTCATTGCGTTGTTTTAATGGTTAAGGTTCACACTTGCGGTGTAGTGAGAAACTGCGCGGGCTGGGGGTTACTGGACCTCGGCCAGGAGCTTCTTGCCTTTTTCGATAGCCTCGTCGATGGTTCCGACGTTGAGGAAAGCCTGCTCGGGGAGATAGTCGACTTCGCCGCTGAGAATCATCTTGAAGCCGCGGATAGTCTCCGAGAGGGGCACCATGACGCCGGGGAGGCCGGTGAACTGCTCGGCCACGTGGAAGGGCTGGGACAGGAAACGCTGGGCGCGGCGGGCGCGGGCCACGACGAGTTTGTCGTCGTCGGAGAGCTCGTCGACGCCGAGGATGGCGATGATGTCCTGCAGCTCGTTGTATTTCTGCAGCAGCTGCTTGACGGCCTGGGCGGTGTTGTAGTGTTCCTCGCCGATGATGTTCGGGTCGAGGATTCGCGATGTTGACTCGAGGGGGTCTACGGCGGGGTAGATGCCCAGCTCGGCGATCTTACGCGAGAGCACCGTGGTGGCGTCCAGGAACGAGAATGTGGTTGCGGGAGCGGGGTCGGTGAGGTCGTCGGCAGGGACGTAGATGGCCTGCACCGATGTGATAGAACCGTTTTTGGTGGAGGTGATGCGCTCCTGGAGGGCGCCCATCTCGGAGGCGAGGGTGGGCTGGTAACCCACTGCCGAAGGCATACGTCCCAGAAGTGCGGACACCTCGGAACCGGCCTGGGTGAAACGGAAGATGTTGTCGATGAACAGCAGGATGTCCTTGCCGCCTCCGTCCTGGTCGCGGAACTGCTCGGCGACGGTGAGGCCGGAGAGTGCCACGCGCAGACGTGCGCCCGGCGGCTCGTTCATCTGGCCGAAGACAAGTGTGGCCTGGCTGTCGCCGAGGTTCTTCATGTCGACGTCCTGGAGGTTCCATTCGCCTTTTTCCATGCCCTCCTTGAACTTGTCGCCATAGCGCATGACGCCGCTCTCGATCATCTCGCGCAGCAGGTCGTTACCCTCGCGGGTACGCTCGCCGACGCCGGTGAACACCGAGTAGCCGTCGTGTCCTTTGGCGATGTTGTTGATGAGCTCCATGATGAGAACGGTTTTGCCGACGCCGGCGCCGCCGAAGAGGCCGATTTTGCCGCCCTTTGAGTAGGGCTCGAGCAGGTCGATGACCTTGATGCCGGTGGAGAGGATTTCGGTGCCGATGGTGAGCTCGTCAAACTCGGGTGCGGGCTGGTGGATGGGGCGCAGGTTTGTGCGGTCCAGGGCGGGGAGATTGTCGATGGCGTCGCCGATGACGTTGAGGAGGCGGCCCTTGATCTGGGCGCCGGTGGGAACGGCGATGGCACGCTCGAGGCTGTCGACGCGCATTCCGCGTTGGAGACCGTCGGTGCTCTCCATGGCCACGCAGCGCACGGTGTCCTCGCCGATGTGCTGCTCCACCTCGAGGATGAGGGGATGGTCACCTTCACGTTCAACTTTCAGGGCCGTGTAGATAGGCGGGATGATCACATCGCCTTCTGCGGCTTGGCCGGCGTCAAAGACAACGTCCACGACCGGGCCGATTACCTGAGATATTTTTCCGTATTTCTCGCTCATGTTCTGTTATGAGTTTTTTGGAGGTATATGAGGTATATGTTGTGTTTTTTTCTTTATCGGATGATGACGGTGCTGCTCAGATCACCCAGCCGTTGACAATGATGATTGCCATGAGCACGAGGTTGAAGAGGTTGATGGGCAGCAGGTATTTCCACTCAAGTTTGAGCATCTGGTCGATACGGATGCGGGGGAAAGTCCACTTGAACCAGATGATTACGAAGCTCAGTGTGAAGCACTTGAGCAGGAACCAAACGAGGCCGGGGATGTAGTCCATGACGTGGTTGAAGCCTTCCCAGCCGGGGATGTGGAAGGGCATCCATCCGCCGAGGAACATCAGAGATGCAACGCCTGAGACGATGAATAAGTTCAGATATTCAGCCAGATAGAAGAAACCGAAGTGGATGCCGGAGTACTCGGTGTGGTAGCCGGCCGTCAGCTCGCTCTCTGCTTCGGGAAGGTCGAACGGGCCGCGGTTTGTCTCGGCCGTACCGGCGATGAGGAAGATGATGAAAGCGATGATTGCGGGGAGATGGCCGGAGAAGAGGAACCAGAGGCGCTCCTGCGAGGCCACGATGTCGCCGACGGACATTGAGCCGGCGAGGCAGACCATGGTGAGCACGGACAGGCCGGTGGAGAGCTCATAGCTGACCATCTGCGAGCCGGAGCGGAGGGCGCCGATGAGGGTGAACTTGTTGTTCGACGACCAACCGGCCAGGAGGATACCCAGCACGCCGATGCTGGAGACGGCCAGGAGGAAGAAGATGCCTATGTTGAAGTCGATGACCTGCAGGCCGTTAGCCCAGGGGAGGACGGCGAAGGCCAGCATCGAGGCAATGATCACCAGGTATGGCGCCAGCGCGAAGAGGAAGCGGTCGATGTTCTTGAGGTGGATGAGCTCTTTGATGAGAATCTTGAACATATCGGCCACAGACTGGAGCAGACCCCAGGGACCGACGCGGTTGGGGCCGAGGCGGCACTGGAAGTAGGCGCAGACTTTGCGCTCGTAGAGGATGTAGAAGAGTGCCAGCACAGCGTAAACCAGCAGGAGGCCCACGCCTATGAGCACGCATTCAATGGTCACTGCCAGCCAGGAGGGGCATCCCAGCGTACTGAGCAGGAAGGTGTGGATCCAATCGGTGATGACTGAGAAATCTTGCATAGTGATTTTTCGGGGTGTATATTTTCTTTGTTAGTGGCGCAAGGGGAGTCGCGCCGTGATTTCATTGATTGGCTGTCAGGGAGTCGGGGGGGGGTTAACGGTCCATGTCGGGGACGATGTAGTCGAGCGAGCCGCCGATGGTGATGAGGTCGGCGATTTTCTGGCCGACGGTGATGTGGTCGACGACAGCGGCGAGGTTGAGACAGGGGGGCGCGATCTTGAGGCGGTAGGGCTTGGTGGTGCCGTCGCTCTCGAGATAGAGGCCGAAGGCGCCGCGGCAACCCTCGGTGACCTGGAACCAGGAGCCTTTCGGGAGCTTGAGCACTTTGGGCACTTTCACGCAATACTCGCCTTCGGGGATGTTGTCGACGAGCTGGCTGAGGATTTTTGCCGACTCTTCCATCTCGCGCATGCGGACGTTGAAGCGTGCCAGCGAGTCGCCCTCGGTGGCGGTAACTTCCTCGAAGTCAAGCTCGGAGTAGATCGAATAGGGGAGCCATTTGCGCATATCGCAGGCCCAGCCGGAGGCGCGTCCCGAGGGACCGGTGATGCCCCACGACTTGGCGTCTTCGTTGGTGAGGATGCCGACGTTGCGCAGGCGGTTCTGGGTGATGACGTTGCCGACGAACAGCTTGTTGTATTCCTTGATGTTTGCGGGGAGGACGTCGAGCAGGGCGTGAACGTCCTGAACGAAGTCCGGGGCGAGGTCCTGCATGACGCCGCCGATGCACTCGTAGTTGAATGTCATGCGGGCGCCGCAGGTTTTCTCCATGATGTCGAGAATCTGTTCGCGGACGCGCAGGGTGTAGAAGAGCATCGTGGTGGCGCCGAGGTCCATGCAGTATGTTCCGATGAAGAGCATGTGCGAGGCGATGCGGCTGAGCTCGTCCATCATGACGCGGATGACCTGAGCGCGGCGCGAGATTTCGATGCCGGCGGCCTTCTCGTAGAGCATGCACAGGGCGTGGTGGTAGTTATGGGCGGAGAAATAGTCCATACGGTCCATGAAGTGGAGCGTCTGCGGGTAGGTGAGATTCTCGCAGAGTTTCTCGATGCCGCGGTGGATGTAGCCCATGTATACGTCAATCTTCTTGATTTCCTCGCCGTTGACGGCGGTGCGGAAACGGAGCACGCCGTGGGTTGCGGGGTGCTGCGGGCCGATGTTCACCACAAAGTCGTTCTCGGCGAAGATACGGCGCTGGGTTTTGGAGACGTTGCCGTCCTTGTCCTCGACCCACATATCGGTGAAGTCGCTCTGGCGCTCCGACTCGGTGGAGACGGGGTTGAGGATGGGGTCGTCGTCGTAGTCTTTGCGCAGGGGATAGCCTTTCCAGTCGATGCTGAGGAAGAGGCGGCGCATGTCGGGGTTGCCGATGAAGACGATGCCGAAGAAGTCGTAGACCTCGCGCTCATAGTAGACGGCGATATCCCAGATGTCGGCGACGGAGTGGAGCATGGGGCGACCGTCAACGTCTTTGGCCACCACCTTGACCTGCAGGATGTTGCCTTTGGGGTCGGCCGACGACATGAGCTCGTAGAGGCAGCCCATCGAGTCTTTCCAGTCCACGCCGACGATTGTCACCAGGTAGTCCTGCGGGGTTTCGGCGTCGTCGCGGAGGCGGCGAGCCAGGGCGTGCCAGTGGCTGTCGTCGATGGTTATGGTTGTTTTGGCGTCCGCGGTCTCCACGGTTGCCATGGGAAATTCTTTGGCTATTTTTTCCAGCATGTTTGCCATATATATAATAATGTGTGGTGCTGATGCGTGATTGGTTGATGTGGGATTACTGGCACTCGGGGTGCTCCTCGTAGAACTTGATGCGGCGCTCCTGGCGGTTGACTCCGCCGAAGAACTTCTCCACTTTCATCTTTCGTGAGAGCTGCATGATTCCGTAGATCATAGCCTCGGGGCGCGGGGGACAACCGGGGACAAACACGTCGACGGGGACGATGTCCTCGATGCCTTTGGCCACGTGGTAGGACTTGCGGAAGGGGCCGCCGGAGATGGCGCAACTGCCGCAGGCGATGACATACTTGGGCTCGGCCAGCTGGTCATAGAGGCGACGGAACACGGGCACCATGCGGTTCACGATCGTGCCGGCCACCATCATGAAGTCGGCCTGACGTGGCGACGAACGGGCCACTTCCCATCCGAAGCGTGCCATGTCGAAGCGTGCGGCGCCGAGGCTCACGAACTCAATGCCGCAGCAGCTGGTGGCAAAGGTGAGGGGCCAGATCGAGTTGGAGCGGCCCCAGTTGATGAGCTTGTCGAGGCTGCCGACGATGACGTTGGTGCCGGAAGCGCGCAGCTCTTCGGCCAGCTTCTCTATATACTCGTTGTCCTGCCATGCCTCGTAGGGCATGCTTTTTGTTGTCACTTCCATTCAAGAGCTCCTTTCTTCCAGGCATAGACGAGGCCCAGAACCAAAATTGAGAAAAAGATAACGATGCTGACCAGGCCCTGTGCGCCGAGGGAGCGCATCTGCACTGCCCAGGGGAAGAGGAAGACTGTTTCAACATCGAACATGAGGAAGAGAATTGCGAAAAGATAGTAGCCCACTCTGAACTGTGACATAGACTTTCCGCGTGTGGGGATACCGCATTCATAGGGTTCCTCTTTCTGCGGGTTGAAAGAGCGGGGACTGATGAGGCCGGCGATCCACATTGCCAGGAACACCAGGGCGGCGCCGGTGAGGGCGGCGGTGATGGCCAGCAGTCCGTTGTTCGTAATTCCGAAGATGCTAAGGGATAACATATGTAAGTAACTGATATTAGCTAAATTAAGTCACGGGATTAGTATGCTGCGGCCCGGGGCCACAACATATTTGGTGCAAAGGTAATAAAAATTCCGCAATCAGTCAACAGATTTTAACTACTTTTTCTCGGCAGGGGCGTCGGCGGGGGCGCAAAGCGACGCGCCTCGGCGACGGTGCAAGGGGTCGGCGAGGCGCGAGATAGGGCGGATGGAATAGGGGGCTGCGGCGTCAGGAGCGGGCTGCGGCGGTGGCGCCGTAGAGGCGGCGGGAGCGGCGGGCGATGTGGCGGTAGAAGAGGATGGCGAGGAGGGAGTAGGCGGCGGTGAGTCCCCAGAGCCAGCACATGGCGGGCGCGCAGTCGGCGAGGGTGGCGGAGTTGGCGTTCATGCGGATGAATGCGCTGACGGCCCACACGCCGGGGATGGCCTTGCCGGCCTCGACCCACATCTGCGGCATGGCGTACATGGGCCAGGTGAGACCGCTGAGGAAGAGGTAGACCAGCGAGGTGAAGGCGATGACGATGAAGCACGACTCGCGGTCCTTGACGAAGTAGGTCATGGCCTGTCCCAGGAATGCCGAGGCAAAGCAGAAGGGGAGCATGAGCAGGAAGGTGTGGACCAGCGAGATGTTGTGCGGGAGGTTGAACATGACGGGGACAGCGTCGAAGAGCCATACGACGGCCGCCATGTAGAAGGTTACGTAGCAGAACGCGCGTCCCCAGGCCATGGCCGAGGCGGGTGCGCCGGGCACGTCGCGCGGGTCGATGCCGCGGTTGCGGCGGCGGCGCTCCTGACTCGTGCCGCCGAGCAGACAGATGCCGAGGAGCATACTCTGCTGGAGGATGAGCACGAGCACGCCGGGCATGACGAATGAGGCGAAGCCCTGCTCTTCGTCGCCGAGCATGTGCTCTTCGTTCTCGATGGGCGCTTCGGAGAGCGAGCTGCCGGCCTGGCCGAGCATGTCGGCGCGCTGGGCGGTGATGTCGGCGATGTCCTTGAGCTGGACGTTGGTGATGGCGCTGACGAAGGCGCGGTAGCGCAGCAGCAGCGACATCTGGCAGTAGAAGGTGGCGTTGGCCTGCTCCATGCGGCCTATCTTGCGGCCGTAGCCGGAAGGTATCTCGAGGATGCCCATGACGTCGCCGCGGGCCATGAGGTCGCGTGCGGCCGGCATGTCCGGCACATAGTCGTAAATCTCTATCGTGGGCGAGGCGGAGGCGTCGCGGACGAGCTTGCGCGACTCGAAGGAGCGGTCGTGGTCGACGACGGCCACGGGCAGCTCGCGCACCACCTCGGGGTTGTAGATGAGCGTGTAGGCGATGGGGTACATCAGGGGCAGAATCACAAAGAAGATGAGAGCTCCCGGGTCATGGAGCACGGTGTGCCACTCGCGGGCGAAGCATCGTGCCATGGCCATCGGCCAGTTGATTATGTTGCGGAGAACCTTCATGATTTGCAGGGTGTTAGGGTACGTAAACCTGGCGGAGACAGGCGCGTTTCAGGCGCCACAGCATCAGCGCGGGAGCGAGGGTGAGGACGATGAGCATCACGAACCACAGGCGCGAGTAGTAGAGCGCCACGCCGTTGAGACACTGCTGGACGTGAATGAGGAAATAGTAACGGATGGGAGCCAGCCACGAGAAGACGCCCATGAATCCGTACATGCTCTGGACGGGGAATGAGAATCCGGTGAACGAGAAGGCGAGCATGGCGAAGAGCGTGCCGACCGACAGGGCCATGCGCACGTTAGGCACCATGCAGCTCACGAACAGCCCGAAGCCCTGGCTGGCGGTGACCAGCAGGAACAGCGCCAGCGCCATGACCCAGTGGGGGCAGCTCATCGGGAAGTGGCCGAAGCCGTACATCAGTCCCTGCATGGCCCAGCCCACGATGCAGAAGATGAGCGTCTGGGGCAGGAGCTTGCCGGTGACGGCGAGGACGATGCTGTTGCCGTTGTCGCGGAGCCATCGGCGCGAGTGGTTCTCCTTGATTTCGTATGTGACGGTCATGATCGTGACCATGATGACCATGAGCTCGAGCAGACACATGCAGAAGGAGGGGGTGAGGTACATCGAGTAGTTTGTCCAGGGATTGTGGATGGGGTTCACGTCGATGGACATGGGCTTGATGAGGGCGGAGATTGTGCGTGTGCTGATGCCTTTCGAGGCGGCGCTTTCGGCGACGAGGGCGGCTGTTGCCTGGACGGCGACGCTCTTGTAGCCCTTGTAGGAGAAAGTGCCGGGCACGAAGTAGGTCATGTCGCAGAAGTAGTTGATGACGGGCTTGCGGCCGGCGAGAGCGTCCTCCTGGAAGTTGGCGGGGATGACGTAGAAGCCGTATACCTCGCCGCTCTGGACGGCGCGGCGTGCCTCGTCGTAGGAGTCGCAGGCGCGGGTGACGTCGACCATTTGAACGGCGCCGAGCGAGCGCGTCATCGAGCGCGACATGGGCGAGTGGTCGAGGTCGACCACGGCGGTGGGCACGCGGACGGGCAGGCCCTCTTGGAGCAGGCTCAGGAAGAAGAGCGTGCACAGCAGGGGCACAAACACCATGCAGACTATGTAGAGTCGGCGGCGGCAGATGTACCGGTATCCGTAACAGAGTGACTGCCAGAACTGTTTCATTACTTTAGCGGATTTTCACAGACGGGTGTGCCTTAGCGAAAGGAGTGGGTTCAGAGTTTGTAGATTGCCGACATGCCGGGACGCATTCCGCGGGCCTTGGAGGGGTCGACGGGGCGGGCTTTGATTTCGAAGGTGCGCGAGTCGTACTGGCCGGTCACCTTGGTGGCGCGCCATACGGCATAGTCGCCCATGTCGCGGATGTAGTAGACCTTCACGTCGAGTTCCTCGCCGCCGAGGCCGGGGAGCATCACCTTCACAGTTTTGCCCATTTGGAACTTGGGCAGCATCTGTTCGCGGATGTTGAAGGTGACCCAGTAGTCGTCCTTGAGGATGCTGACGATGGGAGCGCCCATGGCCACGAGCTCGCCCACTTCGGGGTAAATCTCGTCGACGGTTCCGTCGCAGGGAGCCACGAGGTAGCTGTCCTCAAGGACGGCCTTGGCCGAGGAGACGCCTCCGCCGGCCACGCGCACCATGGCGGCAGCGGCCTGCTTGTCCTCCTTCTGAGCGCCGGCGCGTGCCAGCGAGAGCTGGTCCTTGGCGGCGCCGAGTTGCGAGTTGGCGGCGTCATAGGCGGCTTTGGCCTCGTCGCGCTTCTGGGCGGAGATGACGCCCTCCTTGTAGAGGTTCTCCATGCGCTGATAGGTCTTCTGGGCGATGTCGGCGGCGGCCTGGGCCGTGCCCACCATGTTCTCGGCCGTGGCGATGATCTGCTGGCGGGTGCCGGCGTCGACCTTGCGGTCGGCGGCTTCGGCCACCTGCTTCATGGCCTGGGCCTGCGAGAGCGTTGCCTCGGCCACTGACGAGTGGATGTGGACGACAGTGTCGCCGGCGTGGACGGTGTCGCCCTCGCTGACGTAGAATTTCACCACGCGTCCGCCCATTTTGCCGGAGACGCGCACGGTGGTGCCTTCAACCTGGCCCTCGATGGTGTCCGAAGGCTTGTTCATGTCCAGGAAACCGAAGACGGCGATGGCGGCGGTGATGAGCACCACCACGGCCATGGTCAGCATTATGGCGCGGCCCTCATGACGCACCTGTCCGGGGGTGGGAGCGCCCTTCTGCTCCGGGGCGTTCTGCGGGGTATTTGTGTTTTGCGTTGACATATCTGGTAATGTGTTGTTGATTAGCGTAATAAGTTAGAAAACCGGGGGTCAGGGAACGAGCGTGCCCATGACTTTGCGGAGGTAGACGTTGCAGAGCTGGACGTCGATCATGGCGTCGACGTTCTCGGAGTTGGCCTTGAGCCAGGCGGTCTGGGCGGCCATGACGTCGTCGGTGGTGATGACGCCCTCGCGGAAGCCGACCGTCGCGCAGCGCAGGTTCTCGTCGGCGCTGGCCAGGTTGGCCTGTGTGGTGGCGTAGACTTTGAGGCTTTCGCGGGCCTTGAACGAGGCCTGGTTGATCTGGAGGTTGACCAGCTCGCGCGAGTCGGCCAGCTCCAGGCTCATGATGGTGCGGTCGACCTCGGCGGCCTTCATCTTATAATAGTTGCCGCCCCAGTGCCACAGCGGAATCTTCACCATGGCGCCCACGGAGAAAGCGCCGCTGAAGCGGCGGCGGAAACCGTCGAACATATTCGGGTTGGAGAACGAGTAGGCGCCCACGAGGGCCACTTTCGGCATGAGGTCGGCGCGTGCCACGTTCTTCTTCTCCTCGGCGGCCTTGATGCCTAACTCGAGGGCGCGCAGGTCGGGACGGCGCTGGAGGGCGGCGTTGATGTCGGAGGATGAGAGGATGGCGCCGTCGACGTCGCAGGAGAGCTGGAGGCGGTTGCCGCCGGGCTCGTCGGCGCAGTGCATATCGGCGTCAATGGGCAGGCCGCACACCTGGGCCAGCGCCATGCGCGAGAGCGTCAGACCGTTCTCCACCTTGGTGAGGTCGACGCGTGCCGAGTTGAGCTTCACGTCCACCGAGAGCTTGTCCGAACGCGTGGCCACGCCCTGCTTCAGCATCAGCTCGACGTTGCGGTCGAGCGAGTCGAGCAGATTCACGTAGCTCACGGCCAGATCGTGCTTGGCCTTGAGGGAGACAACCTGCCAGTAGGCCGCGTCGACAGCATAGATGACGTTCTCGGCCTCGTTGTTGTGGAGCTCGGCGGCAATCTCGCGGGCGTAGCCGGTCAGACGGTTCATAGCCGCAATCTTGCCGCCCATGTAGATGGGCTGGGTGAGGGTGACAGCGCCGAAGAAGACATTGTGAATGTCATACTCCATCGACTTCTTGGGGATGAGCGCCGTGGTGGTGGGCACCGGGTTGCCGTTGACGATGATGGGCTCGCCTGTCTGCGGATTCTTCACCACGTCGTAGACATAGGTCGGTGCGTCGGGATTGACCAGCGCTTCGGGGTTGAAGGTTCCGACGGGCAGATGCTGGTCAGAGCCGAAGACGCTGAGCTTCTTCTGGTTGTACATGTATCCGCCGGCAAAATCGAGGGCGGGGAGATAGGCGGCGAACGCCTCCTTGCTCTCGTATTCGGCCTTGCGCATGCGCTGACGGGTCATCATCATCTTCTTGTTGTTGACCAGAGCCATGCTTCGGCAGCTGTCGAGCGAATAGACAGCGCCGGGCGAAACGGGAACCGGCGCGGGCACAGCGTCGGCGTCGCGGGGCGTGGCGGCGCTCGCGGTGACGGCACCGAGGAGGGAGGCCGCTGCCAGTGTTAATGCGTACAGTTTCATGCCGTTATGCATAATGCTTGAACTTTTTTATACTTCTGTGATGGGCCACGGGCCGGGAGAATCATCGAGCCCATAGCACATTTAAAACCTGTGTGCGGCGCAAAAGGTTCATTCCCCGGCCGCCGTTACATATATTTTTTTCGACGCTGCAAAATTACAAAGCCCAATTGAAAACCGCCAAATTTATCGGCCTTTCTGACCAAAATTTTAACCAAAAAGCGAACAAACCGAGCGCGACCCCAATGCGCCGCGGGAAAGAGGTCGCCGAGGACAATGTGTGTGCGGGTCAGTGCCTTGCCTATGAAAAAAAATTGCGCGGGCGATGCAAATTTTTGCCGCTGTTTTTGCGCGTAAAGAAAATTATGTGTAACTTTGCAGCGTTTTAGGGCCCGACGGCCTTGAACTGGCACTGCGAAACGCAGCTGCCGACGGTATAGTCTTATGGTGTAATGGTAGCACTACAGTTTTTGGTTCTGTCTGTCTAGGTTCGAATCCTGGTAAGACTACTCTTAAAAGAAGGCGCGTGCGTGGCTCCCCTGCGGGGGCCACGCACGCGCCTTCTCAGCTAATTGGCCTAATTGGTCTAATTGGTCTTATTGGTCTAATTGGCCTGATTGGCCTGATTGGGCGGCGGTTTTTTTCGGAGCATTATGGGAGGGGCGTAAACTTTTTGGGGTGAGGGGCGTTTTTATTTTACAAATGCAGGTCAGAAAGGCCTGCCCGGATGCGCAAGGGCGCGAACATTCGGAGTTCAGTAAGTCCCATTTCACCGACGATTCACCCGCATCATCCTCACCGCCACATGATAATCAAAATTTATAATTAACATAAAAATTCAAACATCTTTTTCAATTTAAAAAGGAGGAACACACCATGAACACCGCCCCGTTACAAGGAATCAAAGTAGTGGACTTTACAGAAGTACAGTCCGGTCCGTCATGCACCCAGATGCTGGCCTGGCTCGGCGCCGACGTTGTCAAGATTGAGCGTCCCGGCGTTGGCGATGCCACCCGTAAGGAACTGCAGTTCGACCCCGACTGCCCCAGCTACTACTTCCTGCAGCTGAACTCCGACAAGAAATCTCTGGCCCTCGACGCCAAAACCCCCGACGGTAAGGCCATTCTCACCAAACTCATCAAGGAGTGCGACATCTTCGTCGAGAATCTCCACCCCGGAGCCATGGACAAGCTTGGCTTCTCATGGGAGGCCGTGCACGCCCTGAATCCCCGTTGCATCTACGGCACCATCAAGGGCTTCCCCGTATCTTCGAAATACGCTAACCTGAAGGCCTACGAGCCCGTTGCACAGGTGACCGCCGCCGCCGCTTCCACCACCGGCTGGTACTCCGGTCCCGACAACATCCCCACTCAGTCCGGCGCCGCTCTGGGCGACTCCAACACCGGTATGCACCTGACCATCGGTCTGCTGGCCGCTCTCTGCCAGCGTGAGAAGACCGGCGAGGGCACATACGTTTATCAGTCCATGCACAATGCCTGCCTGAACCTGTGCCGTATCAAGACCCGCGACCAGCTCACTCTCGACCGCATCGGTTATCTGACTCAGTTCCCGCAGTACCCCAACGGCAAGTTCGGCGACTGCGTGCCCCGCTCGGGCAACACCGAGGGCTCCGGCGTTCTTGGCTGGACCTACAAGTGCAAACCCGCCGGCGGCCTCGACACTGAGGAGAATGCCAACAACTATGTTTACGTTATCCTGCAGCGCGGCGCCAAAGACTTCAAGCTGGCCTGCGAGGCCCTGGGCTTCGAGGATTGGCTGACCAACCCCGACTTCAACACCGCCGACGCCCGCGACCGTCACAAAGAGGAGATTCTGGCCCGTATCGGCGCATGGTGTGCCGACAAGACCAAATACGAGGTCACCGACATCCTGTCGAAGGCCGGTGTGCCTGTAGCTCCCGTGCTGTCCACCAAGGAGATGATGACCGACGAGAGCCTCTACGACGGCAACACCCTCGTGCGCATCAACCAGGGCGGCAAGATCGGCACTTTCGTAACCGTTGGCGTGCCCTTCACCATGAGCAACTACCAGCCCACCTACGGTCCTTGCCCCTCTCTGGGCGGCAACACCGACGAGGTGCTGAAAGACCTCGGCTACTCCGACGCCGAAATCGCCTCTTTCGCTGCAAACCACACCACGACCCCCATGCCAAAGGCAGCTCCTGCAGCAGCTCCCGCAAAGTAAGCACGCAGCACAGATGACTTAAAGAAAAACCGGCAGAGCTGCACGCCTCCCCCCCCCTGTCTGCCCTGCCGGTTTTTTCTACCCGAAATTCCATCACATACACATTATTTATATATATATAGAAAGATATGTCAACGACAACAGCAACACAGAATACGGCCACCGCAACCGCACCCGCCGCGTGCAACTGCCTGAAACCCGCTCCCGAATTCCCCGAGCAGGTGACCGGTATGTACATCCTCGCAGAAGCCCTCAAACGCCTTGGCCTCGACAAAGTATACGGTCTGATCGGCATCCCCGTGACCGAAGCCGCCTACGCCATGCAGAAGGTCGGCGTGAAATACGTCGGCTTCCGCTTCGAGCAGCAGGCCGGTATGGCCGCCGCCACCCACGGCTACCTGACGCGCACCCCCGGTGTGCTCCTCACCGTTTCCTCCCTCGGATTCATGAACGGCCTCACCGCCACCGCAAACGCCAACGTCAACTGCTACCCGATGATTCAGATTTCGGGCGCCTCCGACCCCACGATGGTCGACATGAACATGGGCACCTACGAGCAGCTTGACCAGCTCAACACCGCCCGTCCTCTCGTGAAAGCCGCTTTCCGCTGCTCCCACGCTAAGGACATCCCCTCAGCCGTGGCCCGCGCCTACCGCGCCGCCGTCAGCGGCCGTCCCGGCGGCGTGTACATCGACATGACCACCCCCGCTCTCGCCGAGGTGATGGATGCCGCCGAAGCCGAGGCTCTGTTCTTCACTCCCGTGGACCCCGCCTCGCCCACAGCGCCCAACCCCACCTCCGTTGACCGCGCCGTCGAGGCCATCCTGAACGCCAAACGTCCCGCCATCCTCCTCGGCAAAGGCGCCGCCTACGCCCAGGTCGACGACAAGATCAAGAAACTCATCGAGACCTACAACATTCCTTACTTCCCCATGTCGATGGCCAAGGGACTCATGCCCGACGCCGGACCCCTGAGCGCCCTCTCGTGCCGCTCGACCATCATGAAAGAGGCCGACGTTGTCGTGCTCATCGGCGCACGCCTCAACTGGATGCTCTCATTCGGCAAGGGCAAGTGGAACAAGGACATGAAGTTTGTCCAGCTCGAAGTCGACCCCGAGGAAATCGACGTGAACCGTCCCATCTACGCTCCCGTTGTCGGTGACATGGGTCTGTCGCTCGACGCCATCCTCGCCGGCATGGAAGGCCGCAAGATGGCCGCCGACCCCGCATGGCTCACCGCCCTGCAGGCCGAGACCAAGGCTAAGGACGCCAAGTTCAAAGCCCGCCTCGACGCTGCCGCCACGGCAATGCCCATGAACCACTGGACCGCCCTCGGCGCCATCAAGCCCATCCTCGAGAGCAATCCCGACATCATCCTCATCAACGAGGGTGCCAACACCCTCGACGACACCCGCGACACCATCAACATGAGCGTGCCCCGCCACCGCGTAGACTGCGCCACATGGGCAATCATGGGCATGGGCATGGGCTCGTGCATCGGCGCCGCCGTCGCCACCGGCAAACAGGTCGTTGCCGTCGTGGGCGACTCGGCCTTCGGTTTTTCCGGCATGGACTTCGCAACCATCTGCCGCTTCAACCTGCCCGTCACCGTGGTCGTCTTCAACAACGGCGGCATCTACAATGCCATCGGCGTGAACCCCTCCACCGACCCCGCTATTGAGAAAGACCCCGCTCCCACCACGCTCGACATCAACGCCCGCTACAACAAGATCGCCGAGGCCTTCGGCGGCGACGGCTACTATGTGACCACGCCCGCCGAGCTCGCCGACGCTCTGACGAAGGCCATCGCCGCAAAGCGTCCCGCCATCATCGACGTGCAGCTCGCCGCCGACGCCGGCAAGGAAAGCGGCCACATCGGCTACCTCAACCCCGCACCTCTCGTTCACTACACTGTCTGAACTCCGCGCTAATACCGGAAGACTTCGCCGCCCCGCCAGCGCGGCGGCGAAGTCTTCCCCCCCTATCTCCCGCATCCCGGGAAGCATAACTAACTCCATAAAACACAAATATTCAACCGTCTAACAAACCGCGAATATGAACATTACTCATGTTATAATATACGCCATCGTGCCTATCCTCGTGATCATGCTCGTTGGCTTCATCTCAGGCAAGCGCGGCGTCTTCAGCGGTGACGACGCCAAGAAGTTCAACAAGGTTGTGCTCGACTATGCCCTGCCTGCCGCATTGTTCGTCTCCATCGTCCAGTCGACACGCGAAATGCTCGTGCGCGACCTCAAACTGACGATCATCTCCACCGTGGGCATCATGCTCTGCTTCATGCTTGTCTACTTCATCTTCAAATACTGCTTCAAGAAGAACACCGGCGCCGACGCCGCCATCAGCGCCCTCATCAGCGGTTCGCCCACAATCGGCTTCCTCGGCTTCGCCGTCCTCGAGCCTATCTTCGGCACCAACCCCTCCGTGGCCCTCGTCGTCGCCATCGTCGGCATCGTCGTCAACGCCATCGGCATCCCCGTCGGCCTCTCGCTGATGAACGCCTCGCTCGAGAAAACCGACCCCTCGCTGAAAGGCAAGCACGAGAGCGCGTGGAAGCCTGTGCTTCACGCACTTGCACAGCCCGTGGCATGGGCGCCTATTCTCGCCGTCATCTGGGTTGTCGCCGGCATACCCTGGCCGAAAGAGCTGAGCCCGTCGTTCAACCTCATGGCCAAAGCCAACGCCTCCATGGCCGTCTTCTCAGCCGGTATCACCCTGTCGGCCATCAAGCTTGACATCAACTGGCAGGCCGTCCTGGGCTCGATCCTCAAAATGGTCATGATGCCCGCCGTCATCCTCGTCATGGGCCTCATCTTCAAGATGGACCCCGAGAACCTGCGAATGCTCGTAGTCGCCTGCGCACTTCCCCCTGCCTTCTCCGGCATCATCATCGCCGACGAATACAACACGTACGTCGCCACGGGCACCTCGTCGCTGACCCTGTCCGTCATCCTCTTCATCGGCTTCTGCCCGCTGTGGATATGGCTGACGAATCTGGCCATGAATGCCCACCTCTTCGGCTACATCGGCTGACAGACCAACTGACATTACCTCATAAAAAAACCGCGGACCGGCATCGGCTCCGCGGTTTCTTTGGCCGGGCGGTCACAGGTGGAAATTGTCAGACTATGTCGATGATAAAGTTTAACGTTCGGGGGCAAATGTTATTATTTATGTAATTTTGCGCTTTAAAAGACGCGTTCCCGGCCCGAAAAGATAGCATAATGATACCTAATGCTGAAACAGGAACACGGAAGGGAACTCAGCAATGCCGGCAATCTCAAGCATATCGGTCTCCACGCCTTTTGGGGCTGTAATAAGATTAAAGACACCACGATCATCGTTCCCGAAGGACTGGAATCTATCGGCGACCAGGCTTTTACGGGCACGCCCTACCAGTATGCCGTCTTCCCTTCGACAATCAAAGACATGGGACACGGGATCTTCTATAATGACGAGCGGACTAGGCTGAAAGGTGTGACATTCCCGGCGAACAATCCGTACTACAGCTGTAAGGATGGTCTGCTCATGACGCGCGACGGCACGGAGGCCATCGAGTTGCTTGTGTGCCGAAAGGAAAGCGTGACAATCCCTGAGGGCGTGAAGAAAATCCGCGAGGGGGCATGCCGCATGAATCGTATATGCACGTCGCTTACGTTGCCGTCGACCCTCACCGAAATCGGCAATCACGCATTCTTCGCAAACAACGCCCTCCCGAAGATTACATTTCCGGCCGGCCTGAAGACAATCGGACATTATGCTTTCGGCGGAATTCAGACCCGCAGCCTCGAATTGCCGGAAGGTCTGCAATCGATTGGAGAAGGATGTTTTATGCATATCGGGCCGAAGTCGGGCGGCATGGATCCGGTGGTTCTGCCGTCCTCGCTGACATCGCTTCCGAAACTGGCCTTTCATTGGTCCGGTCTGACATCCATCGAAATCCCGGAGACAGTCACAAGCATCGGGGATTCGGTGTTCTATTATTGTCAGCGGCTCACGGAGTTCAACTGGCCGACAGCGGTGCCGGTTGTGCCCGACGGTGCGTTTAATTTCTGTACAAGTCTGAATAAGGTGAAATTGCCGGCCGGCGTCACCGAGATCCGTGAGAACGCCTTTGGCAACTGCACGAATCTGAGGACTATGGAGCTCCCCGCGAGCATGCGCACTATCGCCAAGGATGCGTTTAAAAACAGTCCCTATATACGTGAGCTGAGGGTGGCTGCCGGCTGGCCGTCCGCCTTGGAGGACTTGAACACTTTTGACATGGATGTTTACAGATACGCCACGCTGTATGTTCCCGAAGGCTGCGAGAGCAGATACAAATCCGCCAAAGTCTGGGAGCTCTTCTACAAGGTGACGGCGATGTCCGCATCTACAATCTCAGCGGCGTGAAAGTCTACGAGGGCGTCCGCTCGGCGATGCGCGACCTCCCCGCCGGGGTTTACATCCAGGTCGGTCCTGACGGCTCGCGCCGCAAAATCACCCTGTAAATCCTCCTCAATCAGCGGCCTCCGCAAGGCCGCACACTGAAAAAGACGCGCCGGCGGAGCCATCCGCCGGCGCGTCTTTTTCAGTGTGTTATGAGCGTGGGTTTATTTGCGGTCTTTGAGCTTCTCGAGCTGGCGCTCGAGGGCGGAGATGGCCTGGTCGACGGCCTCCTCGAAGGTGTCGCACACTTTGGTGGCTACGAGGTCGGGTGAGTCGGGGACTACGACCATCAGCGTGGCCTGTTTGTTGAGCGCCGTCTCGGGTTTCACCACCTTGAGGCGGGCGTCATAGTCGGTGATGTCGGGGTATTTGTGGGCGAGGCGGGCGGCTTTCTTGTTGATGAACTCGGTGAGACGCTCTGAGATCTCAAAGTTAAGAGCTGTGATGTTAACGTTCATGGTGTTAATCTTTTAGGGCGCGGGGATGCGCCAGTTTGTAATTGTTTTGGAGTTCGCGGTAGGTGATATGTGTGTATATCTGTGTTGTTGCGAGTGAGGCGTGTCCGAGGAGCTGTCGGACGGCGTTGATGTCGGCGCCGTTGTTGAGCATGTCGGTGGCGAAGGAGTGGCGCAGGGCGTGGGGCGTGCGCCGCGGCGAGGAGACGTGTGGGTCGAGGGCGGCATGGACGATGCGGTTGAGCAGGCCGTAGTACATGGGCCGGCCGTCGGGGCGCACGAAGAAGGTGTCGGTCGCGGAGACGCCGACGGTTTTGGAGCGCAGGAGGCGGTAGTCGCGGATGGCGCGGGCGAGGTGGTCGCCGAGGGGGATGATGCGCTCTTTGTTGCGTTTGCCGACGACGCGGAGCTCGCCGCGGCTGAGGTCGACGTCGCTGTCGGTGAGGGAGATGAGCTCGGAGGCGCGCATGCCGGTTTCGTAGAGCATGGTGACGGCGAGGTGGTTGCGCACGTCGGTGAACGAGGCGGTGTTGACGCCGTCGTCGGAGAGGGCCTCGAGGGTCTCGCTCTGTATGATGAACCCGGGGAGCCGCTTGGGCACGGGGGCGAGGGCGACGTCGGAGGCGGGGTTGGCGGTGAAGCCGTGGTGGCGGCAGAGGTACACGTAGAACGAGCGTACGGCGCTCATCTTCCAGCGTACGGTGCGCGCGGTGATGCCGCGCTCGGCCATGGCGACGGCCCAGGCGCGGATGTCGGCGGCGGTGACGGCGCCGAGGTCGATGTCGTCGGGGGTGATGTGCGCGTCAGAGGCCAGCGCCTGCAGGAACTCGCGGAGCACGCGGCGGTAGGACACGGTGGTCCGCGGCGAGTAGTTCAGCTCTTGGGTGAGATAGGCTATGAACCGGTCTGCAAGGGTTTTAGGGTCTTTGACGGCTGTCATAAGCGGTGGTCTGTTTCTTCAGAGAAAGATGAGGCGGCGACCCCGGCGCGCGGGGCTCGCTGTCTTGTTTTGCGAATTTAGGGCAAATTCTTGACGCGTGCAAGCATTTTGGGCCAAATTTTTTATGTTTTACAACATTTTTTGGTCGGAGAGGACTCAGGGGTTGGCGCGGGAGATGATTTGCCAGGCTTTCTGTTGGTCGGAGATGAAGCTGAGGCTCTGCATGATGGGCTGGCAGCGGATGGGGTCGATGAGGTGTGGCGCCAGGTAGGTGACGACTTTGAGTTTGTTGTCGTCGAAGTCGAAGATGTTCATGAGTGCGGCGCACTGGTCGCAGGTGAAGTATCCGCAGAGGGCGGCGGCCTGTATCATGGGCAGCTGGTTGGATGCGAAGGTCTGGTTTTGGATGAGAACGAGCAGGGCGTTGAAGTCCTGGGGCGCGACGGCCCAGCGCGGGGTGGGCATGGGCGTGGGGGCTATGCCGGGCATCATGGGGGTTGTCTCGGTGAACAGGTCGGCGGAATTGTCGGTGGAGGGCAGGGGCGCGGAGCTGTTCGCCGGGGTCTGGGCGGAGGCGGCGGCGGGGCTGAGCGCGAGCGCTGCGAGCAGTATGTGGAGTGTTTTTTTCATTGTCTGTGGCGTTTATATTTTAGACAATCGCGGCGCAAAAATGTTTAAAGAAGGTGTCGGGCACGAGGGTTTGGGCGCGGAGGAGGGCCGTTTTTTGTCAAAAAGGCAAAAAAACAGGGCGCGAAGACTAATTTTCCGGTTTTTTTGTTTTCAAGATAGAAAATTATGTGTAATTTTGTAGTCTCATTCGGAGGCCGCGTAAATAATGGGAAACAAGCGCCTCCCCTTGAACGAATGTGATTTGACTTATAAAACACTCGGAACATAGAATCTAATCAGAAAAAGCATCAAACTTAAATTTTATGCCTAAACAGAATCTGGACAATCTCGACATAACCATCCTCAGCATGCTCTCCGAGAACGCACGCAAACCCTATCTCGAAATCTCAAGGGAGTGCGGCGTGAGCGGCGCGGCCGTGCATCAGCGCATCCAGCGCCTGAATGCCGCCGGAGTAATTCTGCGTTCACAGTGTGTGATAGACCCGGCGGCGCTGGGCTATGAGACAAGCGCCTTCGTGGGCATCATCATGTCCGACCCCCATCACTATGACGCTGTCATCAAGTATCTCGAGGGGATGCCGGAGGTGGTGGAATGTTACTGCACCGGCGGCCGCTGCGACATTCTGGTGAAGATGTTCGCCCGCAACAACGAGCATCTGCTCGACATGCTGATCAATCTTCAGCGGAAATGCAACGTTCGCACGCAGACGATGATTTCGTTCAAGCAAGTCTTCGACCGTCAGTCGCCCGTGCTGAACACCCTCCGCAAAGAGGAAAACAAGAAATGATCGGCCGACTCCGCAAATCACTGCGTGCGCCGGGCCTGGCCCTCGTCGCCCTCCTTGTTGCCGTCAGCGCTGTCCGCGCCGCTGACGGCGGCGGTGTTTTTTGGCGCGACTTCACCGACTCGACCCTGCGCGTCGACTACATCCTCTCGGGGACGCCGCAACGGCCGGCGCTGTCCGTGGCCGCCACGTCGTTCTTTCCCGGCTGGAGCGGCCGCCACAGCCGTCTCGACAGCTATCCCCTTGCCGGAAATCTGAGCGTGGTCATCACCGACAGGGCCACGGGCGACACGCTCTATGTCAAGGGCATGTCGTCGCTCTACAGCGAGTGGCTGGAGCTGAAAGACAGCGTGTCGCGCGCTTTCGAGTGCCCGGTCATCATGCCGCGGCCGCGACGCGACGCCGACATCACGCTGGAGCTGCGCAACTCCCACCACAAAGTCATCGCCACCCATACGCTGCCCTTCTCGCCCGGCGACATCCTCGTGCGCGAGCTGAAGCGTACGTCCTACCATGTAACTCCCGTTCACACAGGCTCTTACGCCGGACGTAAGATTCCCGTGGCCATCCTCCCCGAGGGATTCGTGAAGGGGCAGATGAAAGACTTCCACAAGTATGCCGCGCAGGCCGTGGAGGCTATCTTCGCCCACGAGCCCTTCCGCGAGATGAAGGAGCGCTTCGACTTCTTCTGCGTGGACGTGCCTTCGCGCGACGCCGACGTGTCCTTCCCTGCCCTCGGAGTGTGGCGCGACACGGCCTTCTCGAGCCACTTCTCGACCTTCCTCTCCGACCGCTATCTCACCACGTCAAACCTCCGCGACGTCCACGACGCCCTGGCCGGCACGCCCTACCAGCACATCATAATCCTCGCCAACACAGACACTTACGGCGGCGGGGGCATCTTTAACTCCTACACGCTCACCAACGTTGGCAACCCCGACTTCAAGCCCGTGGTAGTCCATGAGTTCGGCCACTCTTTCGGCGGTCTGGCCGATGAATATTTCTACGAAGAGGACGTCTTCTCCGACACCTATCCGCCTGATACTGAGCCCTGGGAGCCGAATATCACTACGCTCAGAGACTTCCATGGCAAGTGGGAGAACCTGCTCGAGCCGGGCACACCCGTGCCCACTCCTGCCGATTCGGCCTCGGTGGCGCGCTATCCCGTCGGCGTCTTCGAGGGCGCCGGCTATTCCTTCCACGGCGTCTACCGCCCCGCCGACGTCTGCCGCATGCGTGTCAACGAAATCGACCGCTTCTGCCCGGCATGCCAGCAGGCGCTGCGGCGGCTGATTCTGTTCTACACCGAGGATTAAACGCGGGCAGACGCCTCACTGTCAGATACTTATGATTGTCATCGCCATCGACTCGTTCAAGGGCTGCCTCAGCAGCCGCGAGGCAAATGCCGCGGCGTTGAGCGCTGTCGACGAGGGCGTTGCCGTGCCCGTTGCCGACGGCGGCGAGGGGACGGCGGCCGCGCTGTGCACGGCTCTTGGCGGCGAAATGGTGGAATGCCCGGCGCGTGACCCGTTGGGACGCCGGATTGTCGCCGAATATGCCCGCTGCGGCGATCTGGCCGTTGTGGATGTGGCCGCGGCGATAGGCCTGCCGCTGCTGAGCGAAGATGAACGTAATCCGCTGGAAACCACCACCGAAGGGGTAGGGGACATGGTGCTCCACGCCGCACGCCACGACGCGCGCCGAATCATGGTGGCCCTCGGCGGAAGTTCCACGAACGACTGCGCCACCGGCATGCTCTCCGTCCTCGGCTTCACGTTCCGCGACCACGCGGGACAGCCCCTGCGCGGCTGCGGCGCAAACCTTGAGAAAATCGAAAGCATAACCGGCGCGCTACTCCCTGAGCTGCAGGGCGTTGAGCTCGTGGCGCTGTACGACGTCGACAGCCCGGCCTACGGGCCGCGCGGCGCCGCGGAGGTCTTCGGCCCGCAGAAGGGAGCCTCGGCCGATGACGTTGCGCGCCTCGACCGCGGCGTGCGCCATCTCGCCGACGTGGCCGGTGCAGACGCCTTCGTCCGCCCCGGTGCCGGCGCGGCCGGAGCCATGGGCGGCGGACTCAGCGCCATCGGCGGAGTGCGACTGCTGCCCGGCGCCGAGACCGTGCTCGAGACCGTCGGCTTCGACAGCCTTCTCGATGGCGCCGACCTCGTCATTACCGGCGAGGGAAGCATTGACGCACAGACACTTATGGGCAAGACGCCCGCGGCCGTCCTCGCTCATGCCCGCTCGCGCGGCATCCCCGTCGTGGCCCTGGCCGGACGAGTCAGCGACCGAGAGCGCCTCCTCGAGGCCGGCTTCCGCGGCGTCATCTGCATTAATCCGCCCTCCCTCGACCCCGCCACCGCGATGCGTCCCGACGTCGCCGCGCAAAATATTGCCGCCTCCCTCCGCGGTTTTCTCGTCTGAATTCACTATCTTTGCGGAAAGAAAAAGGAGAGGCGCTGTTTTGCGGCGTTTTTCCGCTAAATGTAACTGCATATGCCAAAAGCAAGAGTCTGCAAATACTGCGGCAAATATCTGCTGCCGGGCGAGCAGGTGTGCCACCACTGCGGCGGCCGCGTGCGCACCTACGGCTGGCTGTGGCTGACGCTGGCCTTCCTGGCCGTGGTCGGCGCGGCCTCCATCTTCGTGTGGCGCGCCGTCGTCGACAAGGACGAGGCGGCCAAGGAGGGCGACCAACTCTTTGTGACACCGGAGTTTACGGAACGCGTGCGCGCCTACGAGGAGCTGACGCCCTTCTCCGAGAACCTGGCCGCCGTCTGCCGCGACGGCCGATGGGGCTACATCGACGCGCAGGGCAACGAGGTTATCGCCTGCCAGTACACCCACGCGGCGCCTTTCCACGGCGGCGTGGGGCAGGTGACGTCGGGCCGTACCATCCTGTATATCAACGCTAAAGGCGAACGCGTTGACGGCGGCGTGCGCAACGTCTCCCCCGCCGTTAACTCGCCCTTCGCCGTCTTTCAGGAAGAGGGACGCCGCCCGCGCTACGGCGTGCGCGACGCCAACGGCAATGTCGTTGTGCAGCCGCTCTACGACTCGCTATCGGCTGTGTCACAGGGTATTGCCGTGGCTGTGCTCTATACCGAGGGTATCCGCGGCCGCGACATCGAGGCCGAACTCGCACAACCGCTGCCCATACTCCTCGACCCCGACCTCGACGTGCCCGTGCGCTATATGACCGACTCGGCCCTCAACGCCGACACGCAACGCCTGCGCCACTACGGCTACGTGGACATGCGCGGCGCCACCACCTTCACCCCCGAGGACTTCGAGCGTGCCACCACCTCGCGCCTCAACATGCGCCGCTATGCCGAGCGCCAGCAGCGCCTGCGCGCGCTTGAGAACGAGCGCATCGACCGCCTGCGCATCCGCCGCGAGCAGCAGATGCAGGACTCCATCGACGCCATCATCGCCCTGGGCGACATCTCCGAAGAGCCCTCCCCCGCCACCCCCGTCGCCGAGTCCTATCCCTGACCCGCCATGGCTCATGAAACACTTTGACAACTAAATATTTAAGTAAAAAATGTCAGAAAAGAAAATTACGCCGGTGCTTTTGCTCACCGGTTATCTCGGCAGCGGCAAGACGACGCTGCTGAACCGCATCCTCACCAACGAACGCAACATACGCTTTGCCGTGATTGTCAATGACTTGGGCGAAGTGAACATCGACGCCGAGCTCATCCAGAAGGGCGGCGTCGTGGGCGGCGGCAACCAGGACGACCTGGTGGCCCTCCAGAACGGATGCATCTGCTGCACGCTGCGCACCGACCTCATCGAGCAGCTCTCCGAGCTTGCCGCCGACGACAAGTTCGACTATATCGTCATCGAGGCCAGCGGCATCTGCGAGCCCGAGCCCATCGCCCAGACCATCTGTCTCATGCCCCGTCTCGACCCCAAATACACCGAACACGGCACGCCGCGTCTCGACTGCATCTGCACGGTCGTCGACGCCCTGCGACTCAAGGCAGAGTTCGGCTGCGGCGACGCTCTCACGCAGGAGATTCCCGCCGACGAGGAGCGCATCGAGAGTCTCATCATCGACCAGATTGAGTTCTGCAACATCATACTGCTCAACAAGATAGATGAGGTCACCAAGGAAGAGGCCGGCCGCATCCGCGCCGTCATCCGCGCCCTCCAGCCCAAGGCGAAAATCATCGACACGAACTACTGCGACGTGCCCCTCGAAGATCTGCTCAACACCCGCGCCTTCGACTTCGAGAAGGTGGCCACGTCGGCCACATGGGTGCGCGAACTCGAGGACATCCACGACGAGGACGACGACCACGACGAGCACCATCACGACGGGCACCACGAGCATCATCATGACCATGACGAGCACGATGAGCACGAGCATCATCACGAGCATGAGCACGGCCACCACCACCATCACCACCACCATGACGACGAGGGCGAGGCCGAGGAATACGGCGTGCAGACTTTCGTGTACACCCGCCGCGAGGGCTTCGACCTCAACAAGTTCGACTACTTCGTGACCCGCTGCTGGCCGAAGAACATCATCCGCGCCAAGGGCGTGCTATACTTCAACCACAACCGCGACATGAGCAACATCTTCGAGCAGGCCGGCCCGCAGAAGAAGCTGACCGATGCCGGCTACTGGTATGCCACCGCCCCCGCCGAGGAGCTGAAGGCCATGGCCGCCGCCGACCCCTCGATCATGCGCAACTGGGACCCCGTCTACGGCGACCGCATCGTCAAGCTCGTCTTCATCGGCACCAACCTCGACCGCGCCGCCCTCACCGAAGCCCTCGACGACATCTAACTCTCCCCCGCCGTCCCTCCCTGCAGAGGGTTGGGGCGGGAGAGTTTTTGCCGTTTTTATTTGGCTACCACACATTTTATTTGTAATTTTGTAGCGGAAAGGACGGCCCATGCCCCGCACGGGCCCCTTTCGCGTGGGTTATGCTTTGGAAATGACCGCTATATACCCCCAAACAATCTGAAATTTAGTATTTTAACCATTTAACCAATTTACTGAAATGGAAATTTCACATATCGAGCACATCGGCATTGCCGTTCCCTCGCTGGACGAGGCAATCCCCTTCTACGAGAACATCCTGGGTTTCAAATGCTTCGCTATCGAGGAGGTACCCGACCAGAAAGTGCGCACCGCCTTCTTCAAGGTAGGTCAGACCAAGATTGAGCTCCTCGAAGGCACCGCCGAGGACAGCGCCATCTCTAAGTTCATCGCCAACAACGGCGGCCGCGGCGGCATCCAGCACGTTGCCTTTGCTGTTGAGGACGGCGTGGCCAACGCCCTTGCCGAGGTTCAGGAAAAAGGCGCACGCGTCATCGACAAAGCTCCCCGCAAAGGCGCCGAAGGCCTCAACATCGCCTTCCTCCACCCCAAGAGCACCGTGGGCACCCTCGTTGAACTCTGCGAAGACCCCAACAAGAAATAAAAATAACCAAGCACACGAGCCCGCCCGGCCTCCCCGCCCCCGAAAGGAAGGAGACGCCGCCCGGGCTCACAAAGCATTTATATACACTATCTTATGAGCAGCCAACTTGAAAAAGTAAAAGAGCTGATAGAGCTCCGTGCCGAGGCCCGTCTCGGCGGTGGCCAGAAGGCCATTGACAAACAGCACGAGCGCGGCAAATACACTGCCCGCGAGCGCATTGCCCAACTCCTTGACGAGGGCTCTTTTGAGGAACTTGACATGTTTGTGCGCCACCGTTGCCACAACTTCGGCCAGGAGAAAAAATCAATGCTCGGTGACGGCGTCGTTACCGGCTACGGCACAATCGACGGCCGTCTGGTCTATGTCTTCGCACAGGATTTCACCGTCTTCGGCGGTTCGCTGTCCGAGACCATGGCCCTGAAGATCTGCAAAGTCATGGACATGGCCATGAAGATGGGCGCTCCCGTCATCGGCCTCAATGACTCGGGCGGCGCACGCATCCAGGAGGGTATCAACGCCCTGGCCGGTTACGCCGAGATTTTCCAGCGCAACATCCTGGCCTCAGGCGTCATCCCCCAGATTTCGGCCATCCTCGGCCCCTGCGCCGGCGGTGCCGTTTATTCTCCCGCCCTCACCGACTTCACCATCATGGCCAAGGGCATCTCCTACATGTTCTTGACCGGTCCCAAGGTCGTGAAGACCGTTACCGGCGAGGACGTCAGCCAGGAAGACCTGGGCGGCGCCGACGTTCACTCGAAGAAGAGCGGCGTCTGCCACATCGCAGCCGAGGACGGCGAAGAAGCCATCCGCATCATCCGCAAGCTCTTCTCATTCATCCCCCAGAACAACCTCGAAGAGACACCCCTCGTGGAGTGCACCGACCCCATCGACCGCCTCGAGGATTCGCTCAACGAAATCATCCCCGACTCAGCCAACCGTCCCTACAACATGTATGACGTCATCGGCGCCATCATCGACAACGGCGAGTTCCTGGAGATTCAGCCCGACTACGCCAAGAACCTCATCATCGGCTTCGCCCGCTTCAACGGCCAGAGCGTCGGCATCGTGGCCAACCAGCCCAAGTACCTTGCCGGCGTGCTCGACTCCAACGCCAGCCGCAAGGGCGCCCGCTTCGTCCGCTTCTGCGACGCCTTCAACATTCCTCTGGTGACGCTGGTGGATGTGCCCGGATTCCTGCCCGGCACCGGCCAGGAGTACAACGGCGTGATTCTGCACGGCGCCAAGCTCCTCTATGCCTACGGCGAAGCCACCGTGCCCAAAGTCACCGTCACCCTGCGCAAGAGCTACGGCGGCTCGCACATCGTGATGAGCTGCAAACAGCTGCGCGGCGACATGAACTATGCATGGCCCACCGCCGAAATCGCCGTTATGGGCGGTGCCGGCGCTGTCGAAGTGCTCTATGCCAAAGAGGCCAAGGCCAGCGACGATCCCAAGAAAGTGCTTGCCGACCGCGAGGCCGAGTACAACAAACTCTTCTGCAACCCCTACAATGCCGCCCGCTACGGCTATATCGATGATGTGATCGAGCCCCGCAACACCCGCTTCCGCATCATCCGCGCCCTCCAGCAGCTGGCCACCAAGAAAGTTGTTAACCCCGCCAAGAAACATGGCAACATTCCCCTCTAATCCGGGACCCCGCACCATATTATGAAAAAAAGATTATCACTGATACTCATTGCGCTGGCCTGCGTGGCCCTGGGCTCGATGGCCCACAACCGCAAGGCCCTGCGCATCAATGAGGTGATGGTGCAGAACGACTCCAGCATTGTTGACGAATACGGCAACCGCTCGGCATGGATCGAGCTCTTCAACAGCAACTTTGCTCCCCTGGACATATCCAGCGTCTATCTCACCAACGACCCCAACGAGCCCAAGAAGTACCCCGTGCCTCTGGGCGACGTGCGCACCCGCATGGCCAAGCGCCAGACTGTTGTCTTCTTTGCCGACAACGATGCCGAGCGCGGCACATTCCACACCTCCTTCACCCTGGTCCCCGGCCAGGACAACTGGGTGGGAATCTATGACGCCGACGGCATCACGCTCATCGATGAAGTCACCATTCCCGCCTCGCTGATTCCCGGCCAGTCCTACGCCCGCGCCACCGACGGCAGCGGCGAGTGGCAGGTGCGTGACGGCTCGACAGGCAAGTACATCACCCCCGGCTCGAACAACATCTGACCCTCATGGCAATGTGCGTGGTGTTCCTCGCACTTCTCTGCCTCTGCCTCGCCTTCTACGGCATCAGCGCCATCGGCAAGTACACCTCACGCCTCAACAAGGCACGCTCGCAGGGCGTCACCGTCAGCGAAGTGGCCCGCGACGACCATGACTCCGGCGAAGAAATCGCCGCCATCGTCATGGCCCTCCACGAGCACCTCAACGCCCACGACACCGAGAACACCATCCTCACAATCAAGAAGATGAAACGTGCCTACTCACCATGGAGCTCCAAGATTTACGGCCTCCGCGAACTTCCCCACAAATAAAATTCCACAGAAAAAATGAAAGAATATAAGTATAAAATCAACGGTAACGCGTACACCGTCGGCATCGGCGATATCGAAGACAACATCGCCCAGGTTGAAGTAAACGGCGTTCCTTACAAAGTTGAACTTGAGAAGAAAGCGGCTCCCGTAAAGGTTGTGTCCGCACCCCGTCCCGCCGCCGCACCCCGCACCGCCACCGGCGAGAAAGTTGTCGCCAAACCCGCTGCCAAAGGCGGCGCCGGCGCCGTCAAGGCACCCCTGCCCGGCGTAGTAATGTCGATTCCCGTGAAAGTCGGTGACGTGGTCAAAGCCGCCGACACCGTCCTCGTCCTCGAGGCCATGAAGATGGAGAACGCCATCCAGGCCGGTCGCGACGGCAAGGTGACCTCCATCGCCGTGGCTCCCGGCGACTCAGTGCTCGAAGGAACCGTACTCCTCACCATCGAATAATATTCACCCCATAACTCCAGAAAAGAAATGTTTGGTGAATTCATAATGCAAAACCTGCGTCAGTTCTGGGAACTGACCGGATTTGCCAACGCCGAACTGGGCAACTTCGTCATGCTCGCCGTGGGCCTCTTCTTCATTTGGCTTGCCATCAAGAAGAACTTCGAGCCCATGCTGCTTGTGCCCATCGGCTTCGGTATCCTCATCGGCAACGTCCCCTTCAACACCTCCGCCGGCCTCGAGATTGGCATCTACGAGGAAGGCTCCGTGCTGAACATCCTCTACAACGGCGTGAGCGCCGGCTGGTATCCCCCGCTTATCTTCCTGGGCATCGGCGCCATGACTGACTTCTCGGCCCTCATCGCCAACCCCAAACTCATGCTCATCGGCGCCGCCGCACAGTTCGGCATCTTCGGCGCCTACATGGTTGCCCTGGCACTCGGCTTCGCACCCGACCAGGCCGGCGCCATCGCCATCATCGGCGGCGCCGACGGCCCCACCGCCATCTTCCTGTCGTCGAAACTGGCCCCCAACCTCATGGGCGCAATCGCCGTGTCGGCCTACTCCTACATGGCCCTCGTCCCCGTGATCCAGCCGCCTTTGATGCGCCTCTTCACCACCAAGAAAGAGCGCCTCATCCGCATGAAACCAGCGCGCGCCGTCTCGCAGAACGAGAAGATCATCTTCCCCATCGTGGGCATGCTCCTCACCTGCTTCGTAGTGCCCTCCGGCCTGCCCCTCCTCGGCATGCTCTTCTTCGGCAACCTGCTGCGTGAGTGCGGCGTAACAACCCGCCTGGCCAAGACAGCCTCCAACGCCCTCACCGACATCGTCACCATCCTCCTCGGAATGACCGTCGGCGCCAGCACACAGGCCAGCCAGTTCCTCACACCCCAGACAATCTTCATCTTCTTCCTTGGCTTCATGGCATTCATCATCGCCAGCAGCTCGGGCGTACTGTTCGTGAAACTCTTCAACCTCATCCTGCCCAAAGACAAGAAGATCAACCCGCTCATCGGCAATGCCGGCGTCTCCGCCGTGCCCATGTCCGCACGCATCTCCAACAACCTCGGCCTCGAGTATGACCCGCAGAACTACCTGCTCATGCACGCTATGGGCCCGAACGTTGCCGGCGTGATCGGCTCAGCCGTTGCCGCAGGTGTCCTCCTCGGCTTCCTGGCCTAAACCCACTCAGAAACCCCCGCGACGCGCGCCCTCCCCGGGCACGCGCCGCGCCACAAAAGCCCCGACGAAACACTCGGGTGGACCGCCTCCCCGGCGCCTCCGCCTCCGTGCCCCGCCGGGGCTTTTGTCGTATACTCCCGCCTCGGATACCAGACTTGAGAAAATTAGAACTGCGACGCACGGTCATTTCGCGTCGCGGCTCACCTTGATGCTGATTTTGCACTCGCCGCTTCCGTCCACCGGAATCTCCACGCCGTTGACCACGACATGCAGCCTCCCGGCCGCGCCGCCATCCTCGGCCAGATAAACATTCCGCAAGAAGTCATAACCCAAGATCTGCCCGATACGAATCAGCCGCTCCGTGTCGATGCTCTTCGACCGGATGATATTGTAGACCGTCGTACGCTCGATGCACAGAAGCCGGGCGAAACGCGCATACGTCATGCCGGCGGCCTTGATGCGGGCGTCGATGATGCGACCGATATGAATGTTCCTGTAGTCCGGGTACATAAAAAAAGTGTGGCTGAGACGCATCTTGAACTTGGGCCCCGGTAAAAGCCTGATGTCGGATACGGCAACCACACCTATATCGCGTTGGGCCGTAATGGATTCATCGCGGTATAAGCATATGGCACGCATGTTTCCCGACATCATTTATTGTTTTGAATTTACCGGATTCAAGTTCGTGGGAAAACTCTGCTTGCTTACGCAAAAAATATGTATGTCGCGGATGATGACATCCGCATTTCCGATGAACAGCGCCGCTGTTATCTGCCTGCAAATATACTAATTTTTTCTTGTAAACACATTTCTTCGCGGTTTAATTTTTAGTTCGGCGTGGATAAAACCCACGCTGCTGTCGGTTTTATCCACTGAAAAGCTTGAAAATCTTCCGCATCCTTGCCGTATATTTGCCGCAGAATCAAAACTAACCCCAAAATTAAAAAACGATGAAAAAGCTATTCTACTTTTTTGCGCTGTTCCTTTTGTGCGGCGCTTTTGTTTCCTGCGGTGGCGATGACAAAGACGAGCCCGAGAACCCCAATCAGCCGATAAGCTCCTCTCTTGAGACGAAGTATGGCAAAGCGACATACACCGGCATCCAGTATGTCTCATTGTTCGCCTCAGCCAAGGACGGCCAGTCCGAGCTGAAGATTCCCGGATTCCCGGTCATTCGTGTCAGGATGACCTCCAACTACTATCCGGAGCTGTATTCCGAGACTGATGAGGTGGAATTTTTCAGTGGATACGACAATAGATGGAGCAATTCTCCGCATACCGACGGGTGGATGAGAATGCCGACTTTGAAATCAACGCCCTCGAAACCCGAATATGTTTATGCCTATATCGACAAATTTGAGACCCTCACAAGCCCTGAACACTACCGCTATGGCGGCCGTTACAAATATGAATCTCCATTGAATTTTAATGGTACAGGCGAAAAGCCCGAAGGTTGGGAATAAAGTCCCTGGAACAGTGTTTGAAAGGTGTCTAATACTTTGGCACACAAACCTTTAATATATTATCACATTAAATTTCAAAGCCTTATGAAAAAAGTAATTACACTCGTCGTTATGATGACTTTTGCCTGCGTGTCTTCGATGCAGGCCGTGACCTGGTGGAACAAGGGTAAAGACCCCTTGCGTTATCAAACATCTCTCGGTCTTGGCGCGACCTCAGTGGGCCCGGGCGATGAGGATTTCGGCTGGGGCGTGACCGTGACGGCCGACTATCCTATTGTCAACTCGCTGCGTCTGCAGCCCGGTGTCAGATTTGCGACTTATCATTCCACCTACGAGGAAAACATGTCGCTTATGGGCAGCGGAATCAACCGCAAGGATAAATTCACAGTGAGCTATCTGCAAATTCCCATGAAAGTGGCTTATAGCCTTTATTTCAACGAGAAAGTCAGGTTTAATGTCTCTACCGGTTTTTATTATGCGATGGGCCTTTTCGGAAGCCTGAAAGTTGATGTTGACGGCGATTCGGGAATCACCGGCGGCGGCGACATGAAGTTGTGGGACTGCATCGACCGCAGTGACTTTGGTTATATCCTCGGGTGGTCTCTGACCATCAAAGACCGCTATTCGCTTGGCGTAGAGGTATGTAACTCATTCTTTGACGTGTCGAAGAGCGGCGACGCCGATTGGCATAACTCCTCGCTAATGGTGCAGCTCGGATACACCTTCTGACTGTTGTCTGAGGCATAACTGTCAGGCACAGACCCGGATGGATAGAGCTCGGTGGTGGACCGGGCTCTTTTTTGTGTGTGGCGGTGGGGTGGGGGATTAGCGGAAGAGGGAGCGGAGGACGGAGAGGGTGTTGAGGGGGCCGGGGGTGAGGGCGTGGAGGGAGCAGTAGCGGAGGATGAGGTCGAGGGCGGCGTTGCGGGCGTCGGCGGTGAGGTGCATGAGGTGGAGGGTGCGCGGGGTGAGGCGGGCGAGGGCGACGAGGAAGGGGGCTTGGGCGGCTTCGACGTAGTCGGTGTGGCCTGGGGCGGAGTCGCGGAAGGTGCCGCTGCGCAGGTCGAAAAGGCGGCCGGGGCGGTAGGTGGCGCTGTCGGGCTCGACGCCCGTGAGGGCGCACAGGCGGTAGAGGAACCAGAGGTGGGTGTTGGCGATGGCGGCGGGGTCGGTGCTGAGGTCGAGGCCGGTGACGGTTTCGCGGATGAGTTCCCAGAGCGCTTCGTCGCCGACGGCGGCTTCGCGCAACATGCTGTCGAGGCACTCGGCCATGAACATGGCGACTGTGGCTTTGCGGAAGTCGGCTGACAGCGAGGGGGTTACGGCGGCGGCGCGCATGTCGCGGACGGAGAGGATGTCGCGGCCTGGGCGCACGTCAACTTCGCCTTCGAACAGGCTCATGGGCATGGTGAGGGCGCGGCGCCGGCGGCTTTCGCGCGAGTCGGTGGCGGGCATAAGCAGCGATATGCGGCCGAGTTCGGCGGACCAGGCGGTGAGGATGGCCTTGGTGTCGTTGTAGCGGACTGTGCGGAGCGCCACGGCGCGTATGTGTTTATACATTTTTCTTTTTCGGGCTGGGTTGGATTTTTATAGCTGCCGGCGCCGACGGATGGGGTCGGCGCCGGTAGAGTATGGGTTTGGTGTTCAGTGGGTTACTTCACGAGAACTTTGTGGCCGGCGGCGATGTAGAAGCCGGGGGCGGGAGCGGTGACGGTGACGGTTTGGCCGGCGGGAAGGGTGACGGTGTGGCTCTGTCCGGCGATGTTGGCGATGGTGACGACGGTGTCGGCGGCGGCGGTGAGGAGGATGTCGCGGCCGGAGACGGCTACGGTGACGTCGGCGGCGCGGTCGGCGGCGATGTCAGCCACGCCGGCGCCTTCGCCCCACTGGGTCTTGAGCCAGGCGATTTTCTGCTCGACGATGCGGCGTGCGGCGGCGGTGCGGACGGTCTCGTCGGCGTTGCCGTATTCGGGCCAGCGGCGGGCGTCGCAGGCAGCGGCGGCGGCGATGCGGTTGCCGAAGGCGGTCATGGCGCTAAGCAGGTTCTCTTCGCCGTGGGCGTCGAGGAAGTCGCTCCACACTTGTTTGACGGTGGCCACGAATTTGGGGTATTTGTAGATTTCGCCGATCCACACCTGGTGGAAGGGGGGATTCTGCCAGATGAATTTCTGCGAGTCGCCGCGGCCGAGGGCGTTGCCGAAGTCCCAGACGGGGCCGAAGAGCCATTTGCACTCGGCGCCGCGGTTGCGGTTGAGGTAGCAGCTGCCGTGGAAGCTCTCGCAGTCGTCGAGGATTTCCTGGCAGATGTAGTAGCGAGCGAGGACGTCAAAGTCGACGAGGGCTTCGAGGGGTGCGGGGTTTGATTTGTCGGAGGCGTAGATGGCGTTGTCGATGGCTTGCATCTGGCCGACGAGGTAGTCGTTCTGCTGTGTGGAGAGGACTTCGGGCGATTTGTATGTGAACCAGACGGGCATGTTGGGGTTACCGTCCTCATTGACAGTGACATGCGGGTCGGTGTCGTAGTTGTCGATTTCAACGAGCCAGCCGCCGTCGACATCCGTGGTGGCCTCATCGGCCTGCTCGGTGATGTTGACGCGGTCTTTGGCCACGCGGATTGTCTCGGTCAGGAAGTAGAGGCCGATGTATTTGCCGTTGAGGACGACCTCGACGGGCTGAGAGCGGGGTGTCCAGGGCATGCCGAGCAATTCGGAAGCGGTGAATCCGGCGAAGTTGCGCTGGAAGCCCTGGCTGTCGTCGGCATGGGCGAGGAGGGCCCAGTGCTTGCTGGAGGGCATGCCGAGAAGTGCCTGTTTGTCAGTGAGTTTCAGGCGATAGGGCTTTTTGTCGAAGCCGACCCACGAGTAGTTGCCGCGGCCTTTGATCTGTGTGGTGAGGGGCGCCTCGGCCGAGCCGATGTCCTTGACGCCTTCCACGCCCATGCTCTCGAGGTAGTAGGTGGCGGTGAGGTATGTCTCTTTGTCGACGATGGAGGCGCCGTTCTCGGTGTCGATGTGGAGGAGGGGCAGCGTCTGCGACCAGGCGGTGACGGGCGTGCCGCCGTCGGAGAACATGATTTTCATGGACTCGAGGTCGACCATGACGGTGTATGTCGAGGTGGAGGGGGCCTTCACGTTGGGGCTTGTGGCGAGCCTTTTCAGGGGCAGCCACGTGTTGGCGGTGACGTCGCCGGAGATGACAAGTGTCTCAGTGTCAAATTCTTCCCACTTGCCTTTGACGGTCGACATCTTGAACTGGCCTTGATCGGTGAAGGTGACTGAGCCGGCGTATATTCCGTCGGGACGTTGGGTGAGTTCGACGGGAGCGTCGGGTTTCCAGTTGTTGAAGGGGCCTACGATGTAGACTTGAGCTGAGGCGCCGATGGCGGCACAGAGGGTGAGCAGGACTGCCACAAGCGCGCGAAGGGTTTTGCTTATCATGATGATTGTCCGGGGGTGAAAAGTGTATTGTTAGAACACTTCAAAGGTAAGAAATATTTGGCAGACCACAAAATAAATAGTAACTTTGGGGATAAAAAGCAAGAAAACAACGTATGTCAGAAAGCAAGAAGACCATCCTTGTCATCGGCGCCGGCGGCTTCATCGGCGGTTTCATCGCGCAGAAAGCGTTGGCGCTGGGCTACGAGACGTGGGCCGGCGTGCGCGCCACCACGTCGCGTCGCTATCTTCAAGACCCGCGCCTGCATTTCGTGGTGCTAGACTACGGCAACGCCGACGCCGTGGCCGAGGCATTGCGTGCGGCCGCGCCCACGCCGGAAGGCTGGGACTATATCATCTGGAACCTCGGCGCCACGAAAGTCGCTCATCCCGAGGACTTTGACCGCATCAACTATCAGTATCTGATGAATTTCGTGAAGGTGCTCCGGCGCGAAAACTTAGTGCCGCGCAAGCTGCTGTATATGAGCTCGTTGAGCGCCCTCGGTCCCGGTGACGAGAAAGGCTATGCGCCCCTTAACGCCGACACCGTGCCGCGCCCCAACACCCTCTACGGCCTGTCGAAGATCAAGGCCGAGATGTGCCTCGAAAAGAGCAATATGCCGTGGATCATCTTCCGCCCAACTGGCGTTTACGGCCCCCACGAGAAGGACTATCTCATGATGATCGAGTCGATCGACCGCCACATCGACGTGTCGATGGGCTTCCGCCGACAGATGCTCACGTTCATCTACGTCGAGGACCTTGTGGACGCCATGTTCCTGGCCCTGGCGGCGCCGGCCGAGAAGGTGCTCCATCACAAGTACATCATCAGCGAGGACCGCGCCTACACTCAGGCCGAGTTCCGCGCCCTGGTTGCCAGGCACTTAGGTACGAAATGCGTGATGCCCGTGCGCCTGCCCATGTGGACAGTATGGGTCGTCAGCGCCGCCGCCGAGAAACTTGCCGCCGCGCGCGGAAAGACGTCGACGCTGAACACGGACAAGTACAAAATCATGCGTCAGCGCAACTGGAACTGCGACATCTCGGACGCCAAGCGCGACTTTGGCTTCGCGCCGCAGTGGTCGCTCGACCGCGGCATCGCCGAGACCGTGCGCGCCTACCTCGCCTCCAAAAGGAAATAGCCACAGACAATAATTTCCGGGAAACCCATAAACACCTATAACTCAATGAAAAAGATTATCACATTCACATTTCTCCTGACAGCTCTCATGAGCTGGGGCTGGGGCCAGAAAGGCCATGATGTCACCGCCAGCGTCGCCGAGCGCCACCTCACTCCTAAAGCCAAAGCCGCTGTCTCCGACCTCCTCGACGGCAAGTCGATGATCTACTGGGCCAACTGGCTCGACAATGCCAGCCACACGCCCCAGTATGCCTACACCAAGACCTGGCATTACAAGAACATCAACGCCGGCGTGCCCTACGAGAAAATGTCGCTCAACCCGAGCGGCGACGTTGTCACGGCCATCAATTCGCAGATTGCCGTCCTGAAAGACGCCGGCAAGAGCCGCGACGAGAAAGTGCTGGCCCTCAAGATTTTAGTGCACACCGTCGGCGACCTTCACCAGCCCATGCACATGGGACGCCAGACCGACCTCGGCGGCAACAAGGTGAAAGTGAAATACTTCAACCGCGACCGCAACCTTCACGGCATCTGGGACACTGACCTCGTGGAGTCCGCCCACAAGTGGAGCTATACCGAGTGGACCGACATGATCGACCGCACCACTCCCGCGCAGCAGGAAGAGATGGTCAAGGGCACAACCGACGACTGGGCCCGTCAGACCCACGAGATTGCCAAGCAGATTTACGAAGAAATTCCCGAAGGCTACAACCTGTCCTACAACGACGTAGCCCGCTGGGCGCCCGTCATCGAGCAGCAGCTCCTGACCGGCGGCATCCGCCTGGCCTCCATCCTCAACTCCATCTTCCAATAACCCTCCCCGCGCCCCGCGCGCGTGCGTGCTTTAGAAAAATCCCTAACGCACGCGCTACGCGGTGCAATCGCATAAAATCCACATTACCATGGGTTTGGCAGCGATCTGCGCAGCCTGCACCGCCTGGCTACCCTAACCGCCGGCTACGCCGGCATTTCTCCGACCGCCTTCTTCTTTTATCGGACAGAAATGGAATAAAAAACATAGCCGGCGAGCATTGCTTGCCGGCTATGTTTTTTATTGCGGGGAAGGGGTTAGCGGATGAGGCGCTTGGTGATGTGGGTGCCGCGGCGGACGATGTAGAGGCCGGGTGCGGTGGGGTTGAGGACGCGGACGCCCTGGATGGTGTAGTATTCAGGGGCGGAGGCATCCGGGCCGTCGGCGGTGATGTCGGTGACGGCGGAGGCATAGATGCCCATGTCGGTGATGGAGGCGGGGCCGGTGCCGGGGGTGCCTTTGTAGAGGTGCATGTGCTTGAGGGCGTCGCCGGTGATGTCGACGGACTGGAGGGTGCCGTTGCCGCCGCCGTTGAAGACTACGCCGAAGGTGCCGGCGGGCACGGTGTAGGTCCAGATGTTGTCAGCGCCGGGGACGGGCATCATGGCCACGCCGGGCCAGGTGGTCTGTTCCACGCTCCAGTGGTGGATGAGCATCTTGGTCCACAGCGTCTCTGTGTTGTCATAGAAAACGGTGATTCCGGTGGGCTGCTCGATGCGGGTGAAGACGGCGTCGCCGGAGGTCTGTGTCTCGCCGTTGGAGGCGGTCCACTTCACTGTCACGCTCTCGCCGACGGCCATGCCTTCGCCAAGGGTGAAGGATGTGGTGGAGGTGAAGGTGACGGGAGCGGTGTCGCCAATCTGGTAGGTGCCGGAGACGGTGCCTTTGCGCAGTGAGGCTGTAACTGTCACGTTGTCAACGAAGTTTCCGCCATCGGGGTTGAGGACAACACCGGGGTCGTCGATTGCATCTTCCTTGGTGTAATAGGTGTCGGTGCCGGGGTCGGTGAAAGAGACGCTGCCGCCTTTGGCGACGGGCGAGGTGGTGTATATGAACTTGCCGTCGTCGCCGACTTTGCCGCCGGTCCAGTCTTTTACGAGGACGCGGAGCTGGCCCTTGTTGGAGGGAGCGGTGACGGTGATGGAGCCGCCTTCGGAGGCGGTGTAGGACTGGCCGGTGACAAGGTCAACGTAGGTGCCGGCGGGGACGTTGGAGAAGGAGGCGCCGCCGTTTATGGCCACCAGAGCATAGCTGTCCTTCCAGGCGCGCTTGAAGGCGTAGGAGCCTGAGCAGCCCTCGAAGGTGTACTGGCCCTTGCGCAGGGCGGGGACAGCGGCGCGTATTTGGTTGAGGCGTATGATGTGCTGCGAGAGGTCGCCGCCGAGGGTGGTGTTGACGTTGCCGGAGGCGGTGTATTTGCCAAAGTCAGAGGCGGTTACGGAGCCTTTGAGGTATTCGCCGAAGTAGGCGCGTCCGGTTTCGGAGAGGGGTCCGCTGGGGCCGTTGTCAATCTTTTTGCCCTTCTGGAATTCCACCTCGGAGCCGTAGTAGATGCACGGGATGCCGCGGAAGGTGAACATCAGCGACAGGTTCTCGGCCCACTGCTCGGTGCCGCCGGTGAAGCGCACGGCGTCGTTGGGCTGGGGACCGTAGTCGTGTGAGTCGACGTAGACAACGTTCCAGGTGGCGTCGTTGTAGTATTTGTCGCCCTGTTTGGCGATGCTGACGGCGGCGCCGGCGTTGTTGAAGTTGTAGTGCATGGGGAAGTCGATGACATTGAAGCCGGAAGCCTTGGAATAGTCGGGCTCATGCCAGCGGCTGTTCTTGAGGAAGGCGTTGTCGGAGTTCTCGTTGAAATCCACGTCCTTGAGGCATACGAGCATGTTGCCGAGGGGCTCGGCGCCTTCGGGGACAAACTGCTCGTCCCACCATGTGGGGTCGGAGTTCCACTCGTTGAGGAGGCTTTCGGGGGATTTCCAGGTGTAGAAGTGGCTGGAGAGGCAGTGCTGGCCGCGGTATATGACTTCGCTGAAGCGGGCGCAGCATTCGCCGAACATGTAGAAGGGAGCGCCACCGGGACGGCGGTCCTTGTACTTTTCTCCGAGGGCGATGAATGCGGGGATGAACGTCTTGTTGAAGGTGAGGCGTGAGATGTGGCCGGTGGTGTCAATGCGGAAGCCGTCGACGCCCATGGCGATGAACTTGCCGTAGCACTCGATGAGGTAGTCAGTGACGGCGTTGTTTTCGGTGTTGAGGTCCACGCAGTCGCCGGCAATCTGACCCCACCAGCGCGTGGGCTCGTCCCAGTTCCACTGGGTGCTGAGGTGGTGCCAGTAGTTGTGGGAGTCCTTGTTGGTGCCGTCGGTGTTTTTGAGGTAGCAGAAGCGGCGCTTGTACTGGTCGTCGGGGGTGAGGTCCCAGTATCCGCTGCCGAGTTTGTCGGTCTCAGGCTTCATACATGCGGAGATGGAAGCCTGGTTGGAGATGCGCTGGTCGCGGGTGAAGAGGCGGGCGAAGTGGTCCTCGCCGAAGTTGCCGGTGTGCTGGAGCACGACGTCGAGGATGAGTTTCATTCCACGGGCGTGGACGGCGTCGATAAGGTCCTGGAAGTCAACGTCTTCGTCGGAACCCTGGCTGACGCGAGAGAGGTAGCGGAGGTCAACGCGGCTGAAGTCCATGGCGTGATAGCCGTGATAGTCGTAGCCGGAGGCGTTCTGGACGACGGGGGTAATCCAAATGGCGGTGAAACCCAGGGCTTTGATGTAGTCGAGGCGCTCGATGAGGCCTTTGAAGTCGCCGCGCCAGCAGGGGTCTTTGGATGCAATCTGCGACTGTTGGTTGTCCCAGCACAGCACGTTGTTGGCGGGATCACCATCGTAGAAACGCGTTGTCATGGCAAAATAGATGGTCTCGTCACGGAAGTCGGTGCGTTCACCGGTGAAAGCGGCGTGGGCGCTGAGGGCGGCTGCGCTGAGAGTCAGGGCCGCGACGGCGCCCCTGAGAAGGTTGGTAAGTTTAGACATAAAGTGTTGATTGATAGTTGGCTATGGTATTAATGAGGGTTGTGGTTTTGTTCCGTCTGTGGGACGGGAGCCGAGGTCCCGTCCGGATTGGTTGGCGAAATTGTGGGGGCGTGGTCTCAGCGGCCGAGGGCTTTGAGCTGGAGGCCGATGACCTCGTGGAGGCCGAACAGGAGGTTCATGCAGTGGACGGCGGTGCCGGCGGCGCCTTTTACGGAGGCATCCATGAGAGCCTCTATGGTGAGTGCGGAGTCCTGTACATGAAGATGCAATAGGCACTTGTTGGTGTTGGTGACGTCGGCGGGGACGGGCCGGCGGGGGATTACGAAGACGAAGTTGTGGTCAGCGAACTCTTCGCGGTAGATGGCGCGGACGTCGCTGCCGGTGCAGTTGGTGGGGAGCGTGACGCGTGCGGTGAAGGGGAAGCCGTCGGGAGCGGCGACGATGCTGATGCGGCCGTCGAAGTCGGGCTGAAGCTGAAGCACGGCGGCTTTCACCACGTCCGTGTCGGCCACGCCGGCCACTTCCACAACGATTTCGCCGTGCAACTCGCCGCGCTTCGCCAGTGGCAGCAGGGCGATGACGGCGGCCTGAGTGGCGGCGCCGGGGATGGCGGCACGCATGGCGCCGCGCACCATGTCCTTACGGTTGAGTTCGCCTATGCCGGTGACAAAACCCTCATGACCAATGAATTGGCCGGTGAGGTCGATGACGCGGGCGTCGTCCTTGAGCGAGGCGGGGAGCGTCGTGCCGGGACGGGTGATGAAGACCACGTCGGTGTGCGAGAAGTCGGGGTTGTCGGTGAATCGCAGGTCGGTGTCGCCGACGAGGCCGTGGTGGTATTCGCTCACCAGCTGGCCGTCGCGGCCGGGACTGACAGCGCTGACGAGTTCGACGTCGGGGTGATGAACCAGCAGTCGCAACAATTCACCGCCGGCGTCCGAGTCAGCGTCAATGATGGAGGCTTTAATCATTCTATATAGTAATGGTTTGCGCTGCAAAGTTAAGAAATATTTATGACACAGCCGCGCCGCCGCCCCACTTTTTGCGCCGATGTCGAAAGAAAACGAAGAACGGCCGGAGAGAGGCTCGCGTGAGCCTGTCTCCGACCGTTGTCGGTTCTTATGGGGGAGTCACTGACGCCGCGGGGGCGGTCAATGGCCCGGGCTGACAAATTTATTCAGCTTTGCCGGCGGAACCAAGCACGTTGATGATTTTGTGCTTGTAGAGTTTCTCCATGTTGTCGCGGGCGGGGCCGAGGTATTTGCGGGGGTCGAACTCGGAGGGTTTCTCGAAGAAGACGCGGCGCACGGCGGCGGTCATGGCCAGACGGCTGTCAGAGTCGATGTTGATTTTGCAGACAGCGCTCTTGGCGGCTTTGCGGAGCTGCTCCTCGGGGATGCCGATGGCATCGGGGAGCTTGCCGCCGAACATGTTGATGGTGTCAACCTCTTCCTGGGGCACTGATGAAGAGCCGTGGAGGACGATGGGGAAGCCGGGGAGTTTCTCCATAACGGCGTCGAGCACGTCGAAAGCCAGGGGAGGGGGGACGAGCTTGCCGTCGGCGTTGCGGGTGCACTGCTCGGGGGTGAACTTGTAGGCGCCGTGGCTGGTGCCGATTGAGATGGCGAGAGAGTCGCAGCCGGTGCGGGTGGCGAAGTCGATAACTTCCTCGGGGTCGGTGTAGGTGTGGTGGTCTGAGGAAACTTCGTCCTCAACGCCGGCCAGCACGCCGAGCTCGCCCTCGACGGTTACGTCGAACTGGTGGGCATAGTCAACAACTTTCTTGGTGAGGGCCACGTTCTCCTCGTAGGGGAGGTGCGAGCCGTCGATCATCACTGAAGAGAAGCCGAAGTCGATGCAGCTCTTGCAGAGTTCGAAAGAATCGCCGTGGTCGAGGTGGAGCACGATCTGGGGTTTCTCCCAGCCCAGCTCTTTGGCATATTCAACGGCGCCCTGAGCCATGTAGCGCAGGAGGGTTGCGTTGGCGTAGTTGCGGGCACCTTTAGACACCTGGAGGATGACGGGAGACTTCTCCTCAGAAGCGGCCTTGATGATGGCCTGGAGCTGCTCCATGTTGTTGAAGTTGAAAGCGGGGATGGCATAGCCGCCCTTGATGGCTTTTGCGAACATCTCACGGGTGTTCACAAGACCTAAATCCTTGTAATTTACCATTGGATATAAAATTGAGTGTTGTTAGTTGTATACGTTTTTATTCGCCCACAAAGATACAAAAAAATTCCATAACAAGCAATTCCCTTTTCATATATGTGCAAAAATGGGCTGTGCGGGGCGTGGCTACAATCTTTTTGGCGAAATGAGGGAGCGGGGGTGATGGTTATGGAGGGATGGGGAGGGGAATCAGGGGAAGAGGGGCGCGTCGGCGAGGGGGAGGGCGGCGAGGTCCTTGGGGGAGAGGAGGGGCTCGGTGCCGGGTGCCATGGGCCACGCGATGGCGAGGTCGGGGTCGTCGTAGCGCACGGAGGCTTCGGCGGCGGGGCAGTAGGCGTTGTCGACTTTGTACTGGAACTGGGCGGTGTCGCTCAGAACGAGGAAGCCGTGGGCGAAGCCGCGGGGGATGTAGAGCTGGCGGCCGTTGTCGGCGCTGAGCTCCACGGCGATGTGGCGCAGGAAGGTTGGCGATGAGCGGCGCAGGTCGACGGCGACGTCGAGGACGGCGCCGCGCGAGACGCGCACGAGTTTGGCCTGCGAGGCTTCGTCCTTCTGATAGTGGAGGCCGCGGAGCACGCCCCGCGAGGAGACGGACTCGTTGTCCTGGACGAAGCGGATGTCGCCGATGTGCTCGCGGAAGAGGTCTTCACGGAAGCTCTCCATGAAGTAGCCGCGGGCATCGCCGAAGCGGCGCGGGGTGATGAGCCACACCCCGTCAAGCGCTGTCTTCTCGAAGGTCATCAGTCGTCGAAGGTGAGCTCTGAGAAGCCGTCCTCGTCAAACTCCTCGGGGTTGTAGCCCTCTTCTTCGAGGAGGGGGTCGTCAAAGTCGTCAAGGGTGGTCTGCTTGCCTTTGTTGGGGTCGGGCTTGGTGTCGAAGGCGTTCTCGGGCTCGATGAACTGCTTGGGGGGATTGCCCAGCGAGAGGGTGCAGAGGGGGTCGGAGAGGCGGCGGCCGGGAATCATCTCTTTCATCTCCAGGAAGAAGGAGCGGTCGTTGAGATAGTCAAAGGTGAACATAAGGCGCTGGCCCTCGTCGTCAATGAAGTCGCCGAGTTCACACTCATCCATGATGTAAGGGTCTTCAGATGAGTCGGTTCCCATGTCTTCGACGGTTATCTCTTTTTCTTTTTCCCAGCCTTTGTCGCACAGGAAGAAAGAGCACATCTCGTTCTTGTCATATCCCACGGCCTCGCAGATGGCGTCCTTGAGGTCATAGAACGTGGCGTCAGAGCTGATTTGAATCTCGCGTTTGAAATGTTCTACTTCGTCAGAAACTAATCTGAAATTAAATACCATATTTCTTTATAATTATGTGACATGAGCGTGACGCCGGACCCGGGGGTTGCGGCGGCAAAATCGGGGCCTTTTTGGGCGCGTGCCGCGGCGTCAGCTTTTCGTGCCACAAAGATAGCAGGAATTATGGGATATTTGCAAGAGAAGAAAGCATTTTTTTTGCTTGCACAGAAAAATTTTTTTGCTATGCAGGGGCAAAACGGCTGCTTCGGGCGGGCCGGACCGGGGGTCAGTAGCTCATGACGGACTTGCGCGAGGCGTCGATTCGGAGCAGAATGAACAGCAGAATGGTGAAACCCCACAGCGATGAGCCGCCGTAGCTGAAGAACGGCAGGGGTATGCCTATGACAGGACACAGTCCGATCACCATGCCTATGTTGATGGCGAAGTGGAAGATGAGATAGGATGCGACGCAATAGGCGTAGACGCGTCCGAAGGTGGTCGGCTGGCGCTCGGCGATGTGCACCACGCGCAGGATGAGTGCCAGGAAGAGGGCGACGACGAGCATCGAGCCCCAGAAGCCTTCTTCTTCGCCAATGGTGCAGAAGATGAAGTCGGTGTGCTGTTCGGGCACATACTTGAGCTTGGTCTGTGTGCCGTTGAGGAATCCTTTGCCGGTGAGGCCTCCGGAGCCGATGGCGATTTTCGACTGGTTCACGTTGTATCCGGCGCCGCGCAGGTCTTCTTCGACGCCGAGGACCACGTTGATGCGCTGCTGCTGGTGGGGCTGGAGGAAGTTGAAGGCCAGGTTGACAGAGAACATGAAGACGACGCCGAAGACGGCGGTGAGGACGGGCACCAACAGGCGGTTCGAGTGAGCGCGCAGGGCTTCGAAGAGGATGTAGCCGACGGCGACGGCGATGACGGTGAGCATCAGAGCCATACCGGGCAGCTCGACGCCGCAGAGGCTGAGGATGCCCAAGATCAGGCCCGTGCCGGCGAACCATGCCAGCACGTTGCGCACGATGCTGAAGCGGCGGTTGTAGATGAACAGCATGATCACGATGACGGCCATGATGGTGATGAGTATCCAGAACTGTCCGACGGGGATGCCCATGACGGCCGAGCCGGTGAACTTGAGCGTCACCACGAAGATGATGACGGCGAAGAGCGCTCCGAAGAGAATCAGTCCGTTCATGCCCTCGCGGTAGAGGACGAAGAAGAGGGCCATGAAGGTGAGTGCCGAGCCGGTCTCCTTCTGCAGGAGGATGAGCACGACGGGGGCCATGATGATGCCCACGGCCTTCATCAGGTTCTTCCACGAGGCGGTGAGCACGAAGTTGTAGGCGCTGAGGAGTTTGGCCAGGGCGAGGGCGGTGGCGAATTTGGCAAACTCGGCGGGCTGGAGGCTGACGGGGCCGAATTTCAGCCACGAGTGCGAGCCCTTGATGTTCGGCGCTATGAATGGCGTTATGAACAGGACGACGAGCACGAGGATGTAAATCGGGTAGGCGTATGTCTCGTACATTCGCGTGTCAATCAGCAGGATAACGAAGCCGATGAAGAAGCCGAGGGCTATCCATCGCGCCTGTTTGCCGGAGAACTCGTTGAAGTCGAGGATGGCGGCATCGTCGAAATCGTAGGAGGCGGCGTAGATGCTGATCACGCCGGCGGCCACCATTATCACATAGAGGAAAACGGTGAACCAGTCAATATTGCTGAAAACGCTGACGGCGTCAATCCTTCTTGGGCTCATAAGAAACGCTTGTGGTCATCATACTCTGTTCCATTCCTTTTCGGGCGGGAGAAATCTCGCCGTTGAGGTATTTTTCCATCACCAGCGAGCCGATGGGCACGCCGAAAGCGGCTCCGAAGCCGGCGTTCTCGACGTATACGGCGACGGCGATTTTGGGGTTGTTGTAGGGGGCGAAGCCCATGAAAGCCGAGTGGTCTCGGCCGTGGGGGTTCTGCGCCGTGCCGGTTTTGCCGGCCACCTCGACGTCGGTGAAGGCGGCGCGGCGGCATGTTCCGCCGGTGACGGCCATGCGCATGCCTTCGGCTATGGTGGTGTAATAGGATGGGTCAATCGTGGGTACGCGGCGTTTGAGCAGGTCGCCGGGCATGATGGTGTCGGCGATGGCCTTCACGACATGGGGCGTTATGAACCAGCCGCGGTTGGCGATGGTGGCGGCGAGGTTGGCGATCTGCATGGGCGTGGCCAGAATCTCGCCCTGGCCGATGGACACGGAGATGATGGTGTTGGCCGACCAGTGGCCCTCGCCGTAACGCTTGTTGTAGAATTTCTCGTTGGGGATGAATCCTCGGCCCTCGTTGGGGAGGTCGACGCCGAGTTTGTAGCCGTAGCCCATCGAGACGAGGTGCTTCTTCCAGACCTCGAAGGCGTTGCCGGTGCTGCCGTATTTGGAGGTGCGGTCAAGCATGTTCTTGAGGCCCCAGCAGAAGTATGCGTTGCAGGAGGTCTCGAGGGCGGGCTTGAGCGAGAGGGGACTCGCGTGGCCGTGGCAGCCTACGCGCAGGCCGGCGTTGACATATCCGCGGTGGCAGGGATAGGTGGTGCCGGGCGTGATGATGTGCTCCTGGAGGAAGATGAGACCCTGTGTGGGCTTGAACGTCGAGCCGGGAGGATAGGAGCCGAGCAGGGCGCGGTCGAACAGGGGCTTGGAGGGGTCGTTGACCAGGGCGTGGTAGTTCTTGCCGCGCTCGCGGCCTACGAGCATCGAGGGCTTGTAGGTGGGCGCGGAGACGAGGCAGAGGATTTCGCCGGTGGAGGGCTCGATGGCCACGACGGCGCCGCGTTTGCCCACCATGAGCGATTCGGCGTAGGCCTGGAGCTTGATGTCGAGGCTCAGGCGCAGGTCGCGGCCGGAGACGGCCTGGACGTCCTGAGCGCCGTTCTCGTAGCGGCCCTGGATGCGGCCGTGGACGTCGCGGATGAGAATCTCCACGCCTTTGTGGCCGCGCAGGTATTGCTCGTAGCTGTGCTCGATGCCGAGGTCGCCGGTGTAGTCGCCGGCCTGGTAGTAGGGGTCGCGCTCGACGTCTTTGGCGTTCACCTCGCGTATGTTGCCCAGGACGTTGGCGGCGGCCTGGTAGTTGTACTGGCGCAGCACGCGCTTCTGGATGAAGAAGCCTGGATAGCGGTAGAGCTTCTCCTGGAAGCGGCCGTATTCCTTGGCGCTGAGGTGGGTGAGCAGGGCCTGGGGCGAGTAGGAGCTGTAGCCCGGATTCTTGCGCTTGTCCTTCATGTCGGCGAAGCGCTTGTCAAGCTCCTCGCGGGTGATGTTGAGGGTCGAGCAGAAGTCGGCGGTGTCGAACTCGGTGACGTCGCGGGGGATGAGCATGACGTCGTAGGCGGGCTGGTTGTAGACCACCAGCTCGCCGTTGCGGTCGTACATCAGTCCGCGCGAGGGATATTGTGTTTTCTTGAGAAAGGCGTTGGTGTCGGCACGCTCCTTGTAGCGGTCATCGTTGATCTGAAGGTCGAAGAGGCGCCACCCGTAGATGGCGGCGATGACCAGCAGGAAGCCGACAATCACATACTTGCGCTTCTCCAGGTTATAGTCTTTTCTCACGACGTGGGTTATAAAGGCCTGAAACGGCGCAGATTACAATGAAAGTGTAGATGGTCGAGGCCACTGTTCTGAGCAGCAGCCGCCGGATGTCGAAGAACGAGAAGGCCTCGACGGTGAACATCATGGCGCAGTAGATGAGCGTCATGGTGAGGGTGTATTTGAGGAAGACGGGCGTGCCGAGGCTGTGCATGTCGAGGGGCTGGGACGCGGGGGCGTCGTCGCGGAGCACGTACATGTGGAGGACGGGCTTGCGCACGAAGGCCAGGACGGTGCAGCACAGGGCGTTGAGGCCGTAAGTGTCCATGAACACGTCGACGATGAGGCCGGTGAAGAAACCCAGGGCCACGCTGCGGTTGGTGGAGAACGACACGGGCAGCACGGTGATTATGTAGATGAATGCCAGGGGGATGGCGGTGTTGAAGAGCACCAGCCGGTTGAGCACCACCACTTGCACCAGCAGGAGCAGGCAGCACATAATCACATATCTGAGCGTTGTCTTGGACATTTACGTATATGGAGACTGTTTTTTAAACAATGAGTGCGGGCGCGCACGCGCGGGGGATGGAGGCCGGCTCAGTTGCCGAGCACTTCTTCAGCGGTGCCCTGGCCCTCGGTCTTGAGGTTCTCCTCTTCGAGCTTCTCGAGCTCAAGGGCGTTGTTGGAACGCACGATCTGAACGTTGTTGAGTTTGGTGAAGTCGGAGAGCAGGAACACTCTGAGCGAGAAGAAGTTGTCGTTGCCGGAGCCGTTGCTGCCGGCCACGATTCCGACGGGGAGGCCGGCGGGGAAGACGGCTGAGTAGCCGCTGGTGACGATTGTGTCGCCCTTGTGGTAGACAGTGTGGCGGGGGAGCTCTTCGAGGACGGCATAGCGGGGGTCTTTGCCGTCCCAGACGAGCGAGCCGAAGCTCTCGTCGCCCTTGATTTTGCAGGAGAGGCGGAAGTGGGGGTTGAGCAGCGAGATGATGCGCGAGTAGTGCTCGGACACCACGTTCACGATGCCCACCACGCCGTTCTGGTCGATGACGCCCATCTCGGGGGCGACGCCGTCGGCGCTGCCCTTGTTGACGGTGACATAGTTATAGGGGCGCATCACCGAGTTGTTGATGACGTGGCCGGTGATGAAGTCGAAGCTGTGGGCCTGGGGCATGACGGTGGCGGAGTCGGCGTAACGCTCGCGCATGGCGCGCAGCTGTTCGCGCAGGGAGAGCACTTCCTGCTGGAGGGTGACGTTGCGGCGGTTGAGGTCCTCGTTGTTGTGTCGGAGGTTGAAGTAGGAGGTGACATTCGAGGCCACGCCGTATACGGCGCCCTGCATCCGCCCGGCGCTGGTCAGATAGACATGCTGCTGATAGGGGTTGAAGGTGAACAGCAGTATGCAGGAGAGCACCAGGAAGATGGCAAAGACGAACCATTTGCTGTTGCGTATGAAGAATTGCAGAACTTCGCGCACTTTGCCTTGATTGAATTAATTGACAGTGTTGAGTGACGAGACCGGAGCGACGCACAGTCAAGCGCGACCGAGCGACGCGGCCGTCATGACTTCTCCGTCCGGAAAAGGTCGTGGCCGACCGGCCGCGGCCTCATCAGCGGATGAGGAATTTGAAGCGGTCGATGTTCTTGAGGGCCACGCCGGTACCCTTGGCCACGGAGAGCAGCGGGTCTTCGGCGATGTGGAACTGGATGCCGATTTTGTTGGTGAGGCGCTTGTCGAGGCCGCGCAGCAGGGCGCCGCCGCCGGCGAGGTAGATGCCGTTGCGGACGATGTCGGCGTAGAGCTCGGGAGGAGTCTGCTCGAGGGCGCCGAGGACGGCAGCCTCGATTTTGAGGATCGATTTCTCGATGCAGTGGCAGATTTCCTGGTAGGACACGGGCACCTCCATGGGCAGGGCCGTCATCTGGTTGGGGCCGTGCACGATGTAGTCGGCAGGGGGATTGTCGAGCTCGGTGAGGGCAGAGCCGACGTTCATCTTGATGAGCTCGGCGGTGCGCTCGCCGACGCGCACGTTGTGGGCGCGCTTCATGTGGTTCATGATGTCGTCGGTGAGGTCGTCGCCGGCGATCTGGATGCTCATGTTGGAGACGATGCCGCCCAGCGAGATGACTGCGATCTCGGTTGTGCCGCCGCCTATGTCGACGATCATGTTGCCTTCGGGAGCCTCAACGTCGAGGCCGATGCCGAGGGCGGCGGCCATGGGCTCGTAGATCATGTAGACGTCGCGGCCGCCGGCGTGCTCCGAGCTGTCGCGTACGGCGCGGATCTCCACCTCGGTCGAGCCGGAGGGGATGCCCACCACCATTCGCAGCGAGGGCTGGAACCAGTTGCTCTTCGACGAGGCCTTCTTCACCAGGCCGCGGATCATGAGCTCGGCGGCGTTGAAGTCGGCGATCACGCCTTTGCGAAGGGGGCGCACGGTGCGGATGCCTTCGTGCTCCTTGCCCTGCATCTGCTGGGCTTCCTTGCCCACGGCGATGAGCTTGTCGGTGTGTTTGTCGAGAGCCACGATCGAGGGCTCGTCAATGACAATCTTGTCATTATGGATAATGATTGTGTTGGCGGTGCCAAGGTCAATCGCTATTTCTTTTGTCAGTGAGAAAAGTCGCATGTTGTTGCTTGTCTATGAGGAGTTATAGGAGTTATTTTGGGGGTTGTTTGTCGTTGCTGAGTGTTTCAGGGTGCAAATTTACGAAAATTTTGCGGTAACTCGGTAGTAAATAATATAAAACATGCAAAAAAAATTGCACGCGCCTGCCGCGAGGTGCCAAACCGGGGCGCCGGAGAGGGTCTGCCGGGGTCTTGCAGAGGCACAAAAAGGGCGCCCGGCGGTGAACCTACTCCCCCGCCCCGGCGTTTATAATTACGGACACAGAAAAAAACACATCTGACTCAAAACAAAAAACATACTGACATGAAAAAATACGGAATTTTCTACGGCTCGCTGACGGGCACCACCCGCGACGTGGCCCATCGCATCGCCGACGCTCTCGGCCCCGACAAATGCGACCTCTTTGACGTGCACGATGCCGAGCCGGCCAAGCTCGCCGACTACGAGACTATTGTGCTGGGCACCTCGACCTGGGGCGACGGCGACATCGAAGAAAACTGGTACGACTTCCTGGCCGGCGCCTCGGCCATGGACCTGAAAGGCAAGAAGATGGCAGTCTTCGGATGCGGCGACACGGCCATGTCCCACACCTTCTGCAACGGCGTGGGCATCCTCTACAAGAAGATGCTCCCCACGGGCGTGACCCCCGTCGGCGCCTTCAACGTGGACGGCTATCACTTCGATCACTCCGACGCCTTCATCGACGGCAAATACGTGGGCCTTCTGCTCGACGAGGTCAACCATGCCGATCTCACCGACGAGCGCATCCGCGAATGGACGGCGCTGATTCGCTGAGCGCCCCCATGCCCCGCGGGCGCGTTTATTAGTAAAAAAAGCTAAAAAAATCCGCAGACATGCCACTTTCCCCGCGTCGGAGGGCGGCTGTTTGCGGATATTTTATTACCTTTGTGCTTTGATGGCGCACACGCCGTCACGCACAGTCATGAACGTAGAATTCAACACCGCAGACGTCAAGGCGTTGCGCACTCTCCTCGAGGGCGCGCGGCGCATCATGCTCACCTGCCACATGTCGCCGGACGGCGATGCGCTGGGCTCCACGCTGGCCATGCGCTCGCTGCTGCGCACCATGGGCAAGGATGCGCGGGTCATCACCCCCGATGAGCCGCCCCACTATCTGCGCGTCATCCCCGGCGCGCGAACGGTGATGGCCTGGAGCAGCTTCGGCAGCCGCGTGGAGAGCCTCATCGCCGGCGCCGACCTGGTGCTGTGCATGGACTATAACGGCATCAGCCGTCTCAGCCGCCTCGGCCCCGCCGTAGAGGCCACCGCCGCTCCCCGCGTCCTCATCGACCACCACAAGAACCCCGAGAGCTTCACCGTCCTCACCTTCTCATACCCCGACATGTCGTCGACATGCGAGCTCACCTATCACCTCATCAGGGCCATGGGCTGGGAAGACCGCATCGACACCGAAGTGGCCACCTGCCTCATGTCGGGCATCATCACCGACACCGGCGGCTTCCACTACAACTCCAACTCGCCCGAGCTTTACCGCGTCCTGGCTTCGCTCATGGAGCGCGGCGTCGACAAAGACCGGCTCATGCGATGGCTCGTCGACACCCACTCGGCCGCGTCGATGCGCCTCGAGGCACACGCCATCGCCGAGCGCATGGAGCTATTCGCCGACGACCATGCCGCACTCGTCGTCCTCGAGAAGGACGACCTCGACCGTTTCGGCTACAAGAAGGGCGACACCGAAGGCCTCGTCAACAAGCCCCTGGCCATCCCCGGCATCATCTACTCCTGCTATATGCGCCAGGAGAAAGATTATATAAAGGTGTCGATGCGCTCGCTCGCCGACTTCCCCGTCGACCGGCTCTGCCGCGAGTATTTCGGCGGCGGAGGCCACCTCAACGCCGCCGGCGGAGAGTTCCGCGGAACCATGGAAGAGGCTGTACGCATCTTCCGCGAGGCACTGCCCCGGAACCGCGAGCTAATCTCGCAGCGCGCACTCGAATACGCCGACCGATAACCCCCGATACCAATCACAGTTAATCACAGACAGAAACAAGACTTAAACGATAGATGAAGAAGATTCTCACCGCCATTTGCGCCGCCGTGGCTCTGCTCGCCCTCATGCCCTCGTGCAAGGACTCGAAGAGCTATGCCGAGCTGCTGACCTCCGAGACCCACGCCGTCAACTCTTTCCTGGTGAACCAGCGGGTTGACAACACCATCCCCACCGACACCACCTTCGTATTCGAGACCGGCCCCGACGCCCCCTACTACCGCCTCGACGAGGAGGGAACAATGTACATGCAGGTGCTCACCCCCGGCACCCCCGGCAACTATGCCAAGGCCGGTCAGGTCATTTACTTCCGCTTCACCCGCTACAACCTCTTCTATTACAAGAACGGAAAGCTCCCCAGCGGCGAGGGCAACGAAATCGACATGGAGTATCTGAACGCCAACTTCAAGTTCCAGGACTTCACCAGCAACAATTCCTACCAGTACGGCGCGGGCGTTCAGATGCCGCTCCACTATCTGCCCATCGACGCCGAGGTCAACATCATCATCAAGAGCACCTACGGCTTCTACCAGGAGCAGAGCTACGTCCAGCCCTACCTCTACCGCATGCGCTACTTCCCCCAGCGCACCTGACGCCGGACTCCCCCCCTTATTACCAATCAATCAGATATAACCTTAACAATCACATACCTTAAGCAATGACACTCATCAAGTCAATTTCCGGTATACGCGGCACCATCGGCGGCCGCGCCGGCGATGCCCTCACACCCATGGACATTGCCAAGTTCACTGCTGCTTACGCAACATTCATCGACCGCACCACCACCCTCCCCTACCGCACCATCGTCGTGGGCCACGACGCCCGCATCTCCGGCCCCATGGTGATGGACCTCGTGGTCGGAACGCTCATGGGCATGGGCTTCGACGTGGTCAACATCGGCCCCGCATCCACGCCCACCACCGAGATGGCCGTAGTCCTCGAAGAGGCCTGCGGCGGACTCATCCTCACCGCATCACACAATCCCAAGGAATGGAACGCCCTGAAGCTCCTCAACGAAAAGGGCGAGTTCCTCACCGCCGACCAGGGCGAGGAAGTGCTCCGCATCGCCCGCGAGCGCGAGTACATCTTCGCCGACGTCGAGCACCTGGGACATTATTATAAGAACACCACCTACAACCGCCGCCACATCCAGAAAGTGCTGGCTCTCGACCTGGTCGACACCGACGCCATCCGCAAAGCCAACTTCACCGTGGCCGTCGATGCCGTCAACTCCGTCGGCGGCGTGGTCATCCCCGAGCTGCTGCGCGCCCTCGGCGTCAACAACATCATCACCATCAACTGCGACCCCACCGGCAACTTCGCTCACAATCCCGAGCCCATCCCCGAGAACCTCACCCAGATTTCGCAGGTGGTCAAGGAGTCCGGCGCCGACGTCGGCTTCGTCGTCGACCCCGATGTCGACCGCCTCGCCATCGTCATGGAGAACGGCGAGATGTTCGTCGAGGAATACACCCTCGTGGCCATCGCCGACTATGTCCTCGGCAAGACCCCCGGTCCGGCCGTCTCCAACCTCAGCTCGTCGCGCGCCCTGAGCGACATCGCCGCCCGTCACCGCTGCCCCTACGTGGCCTCGGCCGTCGGCGAAGTCAACGTCACCTCGCTCATGCGCCACATCCGCGCCGTCATCGGCGGTGAGGGCAACGGCGGAGTCATCTACCCCGAACTCCACTATGGCCGCGACGCCCTCGTGGGCGTGGCCCTCTTCCTCACACTCCTCGCCAAGAGCGGCAAGAAGGTCTCCGAGCTCAAGAAGGACTATCCCCAGTATGCCATCGCCAAAACCAAGGTACAGCTCACCGACAAAACCGATGTGGACGCCATCCTCGAGGCCGTCAAGGAGAAATATGCCGACGAGAAACTCACCACCATCGACGGCGTGAAAATCGACTTCCCCCACAGCTGGGTTCACCTGCGCAAGTCCAACACCGAGCCGATTCTCCGCATCTACTCCGAGGCCCCCACGATGGAAGAGGCCCGCGAGCTGGGCAAGAACGTCAAGGAGCTCGTGCTCTCGCTGCAGTGATCCCGTCACCCACCCCCTGCAATCAGAAAAAGTAACCACCCACCGAAAATCATGCATGCATTAGTCACCGGCGCCGACGGTTTCATCGGCTCTCATCTCGTTCAGCAGCTGCTGGCGGCCGGCCACACGGTTCGCGCCCTGGCCCATTACAACTCCTTCAACAACTGGGGATGGCTCGAAGAGCTTCCCAAGAACGAGCGCCTTGAAGTCATCTGCGGCGACGTGCGTGACCCCAAATTCTGCCGCGAGGCCTGCCGCGACATCGACACGGTCTTCCACCTGGCCGCCCTCATCGCCATCCCCTACAGCTATGAGGCTCCCGACTCCTATGTCGACACCAACATCCGCGGCACGCTGAACATGTGCCAGGCCGCGCGCCAGGAGAATGTGGGCCGCATCATCGTCACCTCCACCAGCGAGGTCTACGGCACCGCCCGCTACGTGCCCATCGACGAGGAGCACCCCCGTCAGCCCCAGAGCCCCTACTCGGCCACCAAAATCGGTGCCGACGCCATAGCCCTCAGCTTCTACAACTCGTTCGGCCTCCCCGTCGTCATCGCACGTCCCTTCAACACCTACGGCCCGCGCCAGAGCGCACGCGCAATCATCCCCACAATCATCACCCAGATTGCCGGCGGCAAGCGCACCATCAAGGTCGGCGACCTCAGCCCTACGCGCGACTTCAACTTCGTCGAAGACACCGTCCGCGGCTACATGGCCTTGGCCGAAGCGCCCGCCGACCAAGTCGTCGGCCGCGACTTCAACATCTGCACCGGCACCGAAGTGTCCATGAAGGAGACGCTCGAGACCATCGCGCGCCTCATGGGTCAGGAGGTCGACTTCGTCACCGACCCCGAGCGCCTGCGTCCCGCCAAGAGCGAGGTCTTCCGCCTCTGCGGCGACAACACCCGCATCACCTCGCTCACCTCATGGCGCCCGCAGAACACCCTCGAACAGGGCCTGCAGAAGACCATCGCCTGGTTCACCAAGCCCGAAAACCTGGCCCGCTACAAGGCCGACATCTACAACCGCTAAACCCCGCTCAGGACTATGGAGAAACTCAATATCCTTTTCCTGGGCGGCGCCAAGCGCGTGAGCATGGCGCGCCATTTCAAGCGGGCGGCGAGGGCCCTGGGCCGCGAGGCCGTGATTTTCTCGTATGAGATAAACCGGGACCTGCCCATCAGCACCGAGGGAACCGTCATTCAGGGCGTGCGCTACGGCGATTCACGCATCTACGACGACATGCGCCGCGTCTGCGAGGAGCACGACATCCACATCATCGTGCCCTTCATCGACGGCATGATCGACGTGGCCGACAACTTTGCGCGCATGGACGGTGTACACGTTTTCTCGCCCACCTGCGCCGTCGCCGCCGCCCTCTTCGACAAGGTCACCTGCGCGGCCCTCTTCGACAGCCACGCCATCCCCGCCCCCGCCACCTGGGGCCCCGGGCAGCCCGTCGTCACGCCCCTCATCGCCAAGCCGCGCCGCGGTTCGGCCTCCAAAGGCATCCGCTTTATCGACAGCGAGGAAGATCTCGAGGGTCTCGACCTCAACGAATACCTCATCCAGGAGCGCATCGACAACCGCCGCGAGCTCACCGTCGACTGCTACTCGGCCGTGCGCAGCGCCGACATCCAAGTCTGCGCCTGCGTGCCTCGCGTGCGCAACGAGGTGGCCGGCGGCGAAGTGGTGCGCACCACCGTCATCCACTGGGACCGCGCCACCGAGCTGGTGCGAGACGTCATCGCCAAGCTCCACCTGCGCGGCGCCGTCACCGTCCAGCTCATCCACGACCTCGACCGTGACACACTCACCGTCATGGAAATCAACCCCCGCCTCGGCGGCGGTGCCGTCGCCAGTGTCTGCGCCGGTGCCGACCTCCCCGCCATGATCATCGCCGAGGCCCTCGGACGCCCCGCGCCTGTCTGCGCCGACTGGCAGGACATGGTCGTTGCCCGCTATCTCGACGAGGTGGCCTTCCCTATTAACAAGTAATAGACTATGAATAAGTGCATTATCATTGCTGAAGCCGGTGTCAACCACAACGGCAACCTTGAGATGGCCCGCGAAATGGTGCGCGTGGCACGCGAGTGCGGCGCCGACTATGTCAAGTTTCAGACCGCTGTGCCTGAGCTGGTTATCTCCTCCATCGCCCCCAAGGCCGAGTACCAGGAAGAGACTACCGGCAAGGAAGAGAGCCAGCTGGAGATGTGCCGCGCCATCCACCTCCCCCTCAGCGACTATGCCGGCCTCGCCGAGCTGTGCCGCAGCGAGGGCATCGGATTCATGAGCACCCCCTTTGACCTCGTCTCCATCGACTGCCTCGCCCCGCTCGGCATGGACTTCTGGAAGATTCCCTCCGGCGAAATCACCAACCTGCCCTACCTACGCAAAATCGCCCACATCGGCGGCCGTGTCATCCTCAGCACCGGCATGTCGACACTCGCCGAGGTGGAGACCGCCGTCAAAGTGCTGGAAGACAACGGCATACCCCGCGAGGATGTCATTCTCCTCCACTGCACCACGCAATATCCCGCGCCCTACGCCAGCGTGAACCTGCGCGCCATGGACGCCCTGCGCACGCTCAACACCGGCGGCGTCGGCTATTCCGACCACACCAAGGGCATCGAAGTGAGCGTGGCCGCCGCGGCCATGGGCGCCTGCGTCATCGAGAAACACTTCACCCTCGACAAGAACCTGCCCGGCCCCGACCACCGCGCCTCGCTCGAACCTGCCGAACTGCGTGCCCTCGTCGACGCCGTCCGTCATGTCGAAGACGCCCTCGGCAGCGGCGTCAAAGAAGTGGCCGACGCCGAAGCCCCCAACATTGTCGTGGCGCGCAAGAGCATCGTCGCCGCCCGCGACATCCGTGCCGGCGAAGTCTTCACCGAGGAGAACATCACCGTCAAGCGCCCCGGCAACGGCCTCTCGCCCATGCTCTGGGACAGCGTCATCGGCCGCACCGCCTCCCGCGCCTTCCCCGCCGACACCCTCATCACCCTCTAACCCCTACACATTGTTATATATAGGGCCAATTAGTCCAATAAGACCAATCAGGCTATTGGAGCACTATTTAATAAAGAACCAAAATCAAAAATTTGAGAGAAGAATATGAAGATTGCGATTGTAGCTGCGATGGATAAGGAGATGAGGCTGCTGGTGCCTCTGCTGGAGGATGAGGCCAGGGTGACGGTGAACGGCACGGTGTTCCACACGGGCCGCATCGGTCGCCATGAGGCCGTCATCAGCAAATGCGGCATCGGCAAGGTGAACGCCGCCGTGGCAACACTCTCGCTGATAGACACTTTCCACCCCGACCTGGTGGTGAACAGCGGCGTGGCCGGCGGCACGGGCGCGGCCGGTATCCTCGACGTGGTTGTGGCCGACGAGATCGCCTACCACGATGTGTGGTGCGGCCCGGGCACTGTCCCCGGTCAGGCGGCGGGCTTCCCCGCGCGTTTTCTCTGCGAGCTTGCGGCGAAGGTGCGCGAGCAGGTGCCCGGCGCAAAGGGCGGTCTGATTGCCTCCGGCGACGTGTTTGTCTCCGACCCGGCGGTGACGGCCCGAATCCTCGAGCTCTATCCCGACGCCGTGGCCGTGGACATGGAGAGCGCCGCCATCGCTCAGGTGTGCGCGCTGAAAAACGTGCCTTTCCTCTGCATCCGCGTCATCTCCGACACTCCCGGCGCCGCCGACAACATCGCCCAGTACGAGAACTTCTGGGAGGATGCCCCGGCCCATACTTTCGCGGCCGTCCACGCTCTTCTTAAAGCACTCTAACTCTCTGATTATGGAAAAGATAGCCTCTTTCTGTGTGAACCATCTGGTGCTCGAGCCGGGAGTCTATGTCTCCCGTGTCGACCGGACTCCGTCCGGCGATGTGCTCACCACCTACGACATACGCATGACGGCTCCGAACCGCGAGCCGGCGCTTGACCCGCGCGTGCTCCATACGCTCGAGCACCTTGCGGCCACGTGGCTGCGCAACAACCCGGAGTGGCGCGACAAGGTCATCTACTGGGGTCCTATGGGCTGCTGCACAGGCTCTTACCTGATTCTGCAGGGCGAGCATGAGTCGCGCCGCGTGGCCGCGCTGATGCTGGAGATGTTCCGCTGGATTGCCGCCTACGAGGGCGAGATTCCCGGCGCTACGCCCCGCGACTGCGGCAACTGGTCGTTCACGGACCTTGACGGCGCGAAGGCCGCGGCCGCCCGCTATGCGGAGAATGTGCTGGAAAATATCGACGACGCTCACCTCCAATACGCTGACTGACAGCCATGAAGGACCTGAAGGCCGTCAAAGGCCGCTATCTCATCCAGCGCCTCATCGAACAGGGCGAGCATGAGCAGCAGGACTTCAAGTTTGCCATCTCCGACGCCCGCAAGATTGCCCGCTCCGTCTCGGCTTTCGCCAACAACAGCGGCGGGTGTCTGCTCATCGGCGTCAAGGACAACGGCGCCATCGCCGGGGTGCGCAACGAGGAGGATGTCTACGTGGTGGAACAGGCGGCGCAGATGTGCTGCGAGCCGGCTCAGCCCATCACGTTCGAGGCGTTCAAGTGCGACCCGGGCGTGATTGTCATCCGCGCCACGGTGCCGCGTGCCGCGGAGCGACCGGTGCGTGTGCGCGAGGCCGACGGACGGCTGCGCGCCTACTATCGTGTTGCAGATGAGAACATTGCGGCGCATCCGCTGATGGTGCGCGCATGGATGCTGCAGGCCGACGCGTCACCCTCGGACGAGCCGCTGATGCTGGACGGTTTCGCCCAGGAGATTCTTGCGGCGGTGCGTGGCGCCGACGAGCCTCTCGATCCGTCGCAGCTGCCGATTATGATTCACCGCAGCGCGGCGGCCACGTCGGCTCTGGCCGCGCGGCTGCTGGCTTTAGGGCTGATTTCGTTCACATTCCACGCTCCCTCGCACTCGTTCCGCCTCATTCCCGCAGAATAAGCTCAGCACTCGTCGCAGTCGAGGTGAATGCCGTGGCGATGAGCGTGGCAGTGCGTGAGTGTGTGGTCGACGATGAAGTGGCGGTTGGCCATTCCGGAGATGGCGCTCATCTCGTGGGAGACAAGGACGATGGTGGTGGTGTGGGCCAGGCGCTCCATGAGTTCGTAGAGGTGGGCCTCGAAGCGTTTGTCGATGTATGACAGGGGCTCGTCGAGCACGAGGAGCTCGGGCTTCGAGATGATGGCGCGGCCGAGGAGTGCGCGCTGGAGCTGTCCGCCGCTGAGGGTGCCGATAGGCTTGCGGGCGTGCTCGCGCAGGCCGGTCTGCTCCATAGCGTCGTCGAAGAGGCGCTCGCGCTCGTCGCGGCTGAGGCCTTTGACGCCGAGGAGTCCGGAGCGGATGACGTCGGTGACGGTCACGGGGAAGTGGCTGTCAATCATGTTTTTCTGGGGCAGATAGCCGATGCGGAGGCCTTCGCGTCGCGTGACTGCGCCGCTGACGGGTTTGAGCAGACCGAGGAGAATGCGCAGCAGCGTGGTCTTGCCGCCGCCGTTGGGGCCCGTGATGGCTATGAAGTCGCCGGGGCAGACGTCGAGCGAGATGTTCTTGAGGGTGGTGACGCCGTCCCAGCCCATTGAGATGTGACTGAGGGTGATGAGGGGCGCAGCGGCGCCGGTTGCGGTGTTGCTCATGGCTTGAGGGTGAGGGCGTTAACGATTTGGGAGAGAGCGTCTTCCCACTCGTAGACAAGGGGATTGATGGTGACCAGGCGCGTGCCCATCTGCTGATTGAGCGTCTGCGCCTGGCGCGAGTCGTAGTCGGTCTGGAAGAAGAAGACTTTCACGGAGTCGGCGCGGGCGTGGTCGACCGTCTCGGTGAGGCGCTGCGGCGACATCTCCTTGTTCTCGAAGCCGACGGCGACCTGCTCGAGGCCGTAGTCGCGTGCGAGGTAGCTGAGCGAGGGGTGCCAGATGGCGAAGGCGCGCGACGGGGCGGCGGTGAGGCGTGCCGAGAAAGCGCGGTCGAGCGAGTCGAGGCGTGCGTCGAGGCGGCGGTAATTATCTGTGTAATAGTCTTTTGAGGCGCTGTCGAGGGCTACGACCTGCTCGTACATGTTGCGGGCTATGACGCGTGCGTTGCGGACCGACACGCACAGATGGGGGTCGCGCTCGAGGGCGGAGTGTTCGTGGGCGTGGGTCTCTTCGGCGTGTCCATGGTCATGTCCATGGTCATGTCCGTGGGTGCCGTAGATGGGCTCGATGCCGGCGCTGACGTCCACCACCTTGACCGTTGCGGGCAGGGCCTCGGCGATGCGCTCCTCAAAGGGCATGGAGCCGGTGGTGAAGAATGCGCGGGCGTTTTCGGCCTCCATGCGCGAGCGCATGGTCGGGTCGAAGGTCTCGGGGTTGGCGCCCTTGCCGAGGAGTGTCACCACGTCGAAGCGGTCGCCCACGATTTCCTCGAGCATGGCGCGCTGGGGCTCGACGGAGACGGCCAGCGAGGGGCGCTGAGAGGAGCTGCCGCCGCAGGCGGTCAGCAAAAGTATGGCCAAAAGGCTGAATAACAGTGCGATATGTCGGGTCATGCGATTTCCGGTTTTGTCGGTTTGAAATTTTTAGGAAAAACACCGGTCGTTTTCGGGCTTTTTCTGTCACAAAATTACTAAAAAATCAGGAATAAATGCGTAATTTTGCATCTGTAATTAAAAAGCATCCACAAGACAGGGTGGGGGACCGGCTGATGCCGTCCCGGGCCGTGTCTCACCATTAGAAGAAAAAACTGAATGAAATTTTCTGCAGACAAACTGTGGCGTTCCAGCCGCGACTACCTGTTCATCACCCTCGGAGTGGGCATCTATGCCTTTGGCTTCTGCGCGTTCATCCTGCCCCAGGGCGTGGTAATCGGCGGCCTCGCCGGTATCGGCACGCTGGTCTATCTGACGATGGGCATCCCCGTGGCCATCACGCAGTATGTGCTCAACCTCCTGCTGCTGGCCCTGGCCTATAAGGTTGTGGGCAAGAAGTTTGTGCTGGGCACCATCTTCGGCGCCACGATGATTTCGGTGTGGGTGGGTATGTTCCAGCCCATGTTCGCCGACGGACTTGTCCACGGCGAGCCGTTCATGAACGTGGTGATCGGCGGCATGTTGTGCGGCCTGGGCATCGGCTTCACCTTTGTCCACAACGGCAGCACGGGCGGCACGGACATCGTGGCCGCGATGGTCAGCAAGCACTCGAACGTCACCATTGGCCGCATGATTCTCTACACCGATGTGTTCATCATCTCCAGCGCCTACTTCCTCTACCACAATATCGACAAAATCGTGTACGGCTTCGTGGTGCTCTTCCTGGTGAGCTATCTCGCTGACCTGGTGATAAATACGAACCGTCAGGCCGTGCAGTTCACCATCATCTCGAAGAAATGGCGCGAGATTGCGACGGCCGTCAACAACGAGGCGTCGCGCGGCTGCACCGTCATGGACGGTGTGGGCTGGTACTCCAAGCAGCCGGTAAAAATCCTGATGGTTATGTGCCGCAAGATTGAGTCGGTGACGCTCTTCCGCATCATCAAAAGCATTGACTCTGACGCACTTGTCACTCAGGCCAACGTCAACGGCGTCTATGGCCTGGGCTTCGACCAGATCAAGGTGAAGATGCACGCCGAGCCCCATCACGAGGACATCGGCAAGAAGATCGACGCGGCCACACGCGCCGACTTCGGCGGCCATCACGCCAGCGCCCATGCCGGCGACGACGAAGTGCGTCCGCGTCTGACTCCCGGCCTTGACCCAGACGAATACCGCGAGGACGCTCACAGCCCCGAGGAGGACCTGCGCAAGTATTCCGGCCCCGGTTCGCCTAAAATGTAACTGTATGAAACACAGAATTATAACAGGACTTGTAGCGCTCGTTGCCGCGCTGACCGTGTCGGCGCAGGAGGCGAAGGTGCCCTTCATGGACAAGGGGCGCCCATCGCAGTTCATGGAGGTGGGCGTCCACTTCGGCCTCGGCGCCAGCTCCATCGCTCAGAACTATAGCACGGCCATCCCCGACCTCAGCGATTTCACGTTCACGCCCGGCGTGATGATGTCGTTCGGCGCCACCGCCAAGCTCCCCATCCGCAACTACCTGGCCATCGGCACCGGCCTCGACTTCAACATCAACAACTATTTCTGGAACATGACCATCCTGCACCCGCAGGCCGGCACGCTCAACGCCCTCACCCAGCGCCATCACTTCTACGACCTGAGCATCCCGCTGACGCTCGACCTGCGCTTCAACGTGAGCAATAACGTGCGGTGGGACAGCGAGATAGGCGGTTATCTGACCTTCGGCCTCAGCGGCCGCACGCGCACCACCTCCTACCTCTCCTCCATCAACTCGCTGGGGCAGAGCCAGGTGACGGAGCTAACCTACCGCAAGGACTATTACAAGGAACCGGACGCCATCGTCAACGGCGTTGTGAACCTCGACTGGGGCGTGCACCTGGCCACGGGGCTGCTCATCGCCGACCACTACAGCGTGAAGGCCGTGATGCACGCCGGCTTGCGCGACATTGCCCGCAACTTCGGCGTCCTGGACATTCATAACCACACGCTCAACGTCTCCTTCCGGGTCGGATATGTCTTCTGAACCGGGCCGCGACGGAGCGCCGACGAGTTACCATGTGGGCGTAACTCTCTAAAATTCAACGTAATGGAAAGAAAGAACGAAATAAACGAGGCGGCGCTGTGCGACGCATGGGACCGCGAGCATCTGTGGCATCCCTACACGTCGACCACCAACCCCCTCCCCACGTATAAGGTGAAGAGCGCCCGCGGCTGCGTGATCACGCTGGCCGACGGCACCGAGCTCATCGACGGCATGTCGTCGTGGTGGTGCGCCTGCCACGGCTACAACAATCCCGCCCTTAACGCCGCGGCTGTCAAGCAGTTAGGCGACATGAGCCACGTGATGTTCGGCGGCTTCACCCACGAGCCCGCCATCGCCCTCGGCAAGAAGCTCCTCGAGCTGGCGCCCGACAATATGCACAACATTTTCTACGCCGACTCCGGCTCCGTGGCCGTTGAGGTGGCCATGAAGATGGCGGTGCAATATGCTGTGGCAGAGAGCGGTAGCCATTCCAAAACGAATTTCGTGACCATCCGCCGCGGCTATCACGGCGACACATGGAACGCCATGAGCGTCTGCGACCCCGTCACGGGCATGCACGGCGCCTTCGGCTCGGCCCTGCCCATCCGTTTCTTCGTTCCCAGCCCCTCGAGCCGCTTCGGCGGCGAGTGGAATGCCGCTGACCTTCAGCCACTTGAAGAGACGCTGAAGGAGCACCACGACGAAATCGCCGCCCTCATACTCGAGCCCATCGTCCAGGGCGCCGGCGGCATGTGGTTCTATCATCCGGAGTATCTGCGCGGCGCGCGCGCCCTCTGCGACAAATACGGCGTGCTGCTCATCTTCGACGAAATCGCCACCGGCTTCTGGCGCACGGGCCGCTGCTTCGCCTGGGAGCATGCCGGTGTGAAACCCGACATCATGTGCGTGGGCAAAGGCCTCACAGGCGGCTATCTCACCATGAGCGCCGTCCTCACCACCCGCAAGGTGGCCGACACAATCAGCGACGGCGAGGCCGGAGTGCTGATGCACGGCCCCACGTTTATGGGCAATCCCCTGGCCTGCGCGATAGCCCTGGCGTCGATGCAACTGCTTGAGAGTCAGGATATGGCGGCGCACGTACGCCACATGGAGGAGAGCATGGAACGCCTGCTTGCACCCGCCCGCGACTTCGCGAACGTGGCCGACGTGCGCGTGCTCGGCTCAATCGGCGTCGTCGCAATGCGCAATCCCGTCGATGTCGGCGAGTTCCAGAAAGAGTGTGTGCGCCGCGGCGTATGGATTCGTCCTTTCGGCCGCAACGTCTACATTATGCCGCCGTATGTCATTACGGATGAGCAACTTAAGTATCTGGCCGAGCAGATGCTGGAGATTGTGAAGACCCTGCCATGAACGCCATTCGCCGGACACTCGAACGCCTTGAGACTGAGGGGAATATGCGCGTCATACCCTCCGGCGCGCCCTGCCGTGTCGATTTCTCCGAAAACGACTACCTCGGCATCGCCGCCGACGCTGACCTGCGCCGCGATTTCCTGCGCGGGCTGACGGAGGAAACCTTCGTGCCCTCGTCTTCGGCGTCGCGTCTGTTAGCGTCGCGTCAGGATGCTTACACCTCTTTAGAACGCTATCTAACAGAACTTTACGGCAAGCCTGCACTGCTTTTCAACAGCGGCTATCACGCCAACACGGGCATGGTCGCCGCGCTCGGCGGCAAGGGCACGCTCTTCCTGGCCGACAAGCTGGTGCATGCCTCGATGATCGACGGCCTGACGCTCTCCGGCTCCACGTTCATGCGTTTCCTTCATAACGACATGGCCCACCTTGAGCGCCTTATTGAGAAGTATGCCGCTGACTATGAGCGCGTTGTGATTCTGGCCGAGAGCGTCTACTCGATGGACGGCGACCGCGCCGACCTGCCCGCGCTCGTCCGCGCAAAGCGACTCCACCCCGACACATTATTATATATAGACGAGGCGCACGCAGTGGGCGTCCTTGGCGAGCGCGGCCTCGGACTGGCGCAGGAATACGCCGGCGACGTCGACATCATGGTCGGCACCTTCGGCAAAGCCCTGGGTTCGGAAGGCGCTTTCGCCTTGATGAACAACGACTTACGGCGCTTTATGGTGAATCGCTGCCGCAGCCTCATCTTCTCTACGGCGCTGGCGCCGGTGACGGTGAGCTGGAGCGAGCACGTGCTACGCCGGGTTGTCGAAATGGACGCCGAACGTGCTCATCTTCAGCAGCTTGGCTGCGCGCTCGGACAGGCGCTCGGCACTGGCACCGATTCCCACATCCAGCCCTACATCGTCGGCGACGCCCACCGCGTTATGGCGCTGTCACACAGTCTGTTGGAGGACGGCGTGAAGGTGCTGCCCATCCGCACGCCGACCGTGCCGCCCCACACCGAGCGCCTGCGTTTCTCGCTGAGCGCGGCAATGTCGCCCGACGACATCTCTCTGTTGCAATCCTCTATGAATAAAATAGTTACGCTATGAATGACTTCCGATACCAGGCACCCACGCGCTACAACTTTGGCCGCGGTGCCGAGAACAAAGTTGGCGCCGAAGCCCTTGCCGAGGGCATGACGCGCGTGCTCGTGGTCTACGGCCACAACTCCGCCAAACGCAGCGGCGTGCTCGACCGCGTGCTCGCCTCGCTCGACGGCGCCGGCATCTTCCACACTGAGATGGGCGGCATAGACCCCAATCCCACGGATGACCGTGTGTATGAGGGCATTGACATCGTCCGTGCCAACAATCTCAACGGCGTCATCGCCGTCGGTGGCGGCAGCGTCATCGACACTGCCAAGGCCATTGCCGGCGGCGCTGTCTATGACGGCGATTTCTGGGATTTCTGGGCCGGTAAGGCAGTGATGGATAAGGCGTTACCCGTAGGCGTGGTGCTCACTATCCCCGCCGCCGGCTCCGAAGGCTCGGGCAACAGCGTCATCACCAAGAAGGACGGTATGCACAAAATCAGCCTCCGCACCGACACGGCCCTGCGCCCGCGCTTCGCCCTGCTCAACCCCGAGCTGACGTTCACCCTGCCGCCCTACCAGACCGCCGCGGGCATTGTGGACATGATGGCGCACATCTTCGAGCGCTATTACTCGCCCACGCCCGACGTCGAAGTGACGGACCGAATCGCCGAGGGACTGCTGCGCGCCATCATCGACATGGCACCGCGTGTGATGGCCAATCCCGCTGATTATGAAGCGCGTGCGAACATCATGTGGGCCGGAACACAGGCCCATAACGGCGTTTGCGGCTGCGGCCGCGTCGAGGACTGGGCCAGCCATGGCCTCGAGCACGAACTGTCGGCGCTCTACGGCGTCACCCATGGCGCCGGCCTCGCCGTCGTCAATCCCGCCTGGATGACCTACGCCACCTCGAAGAATCCCGCGAAGGTGGCTCAGATGGCTCGCCGCGTCTTTGACGTCACCGAAGAGGACGACACCCGCGCCGCCCTCGAGGGAATACGCCGTCTCCGCGCTTTCTATCGCTCAATCGGAATGCCCGTCACGCTCGCCGACCTCGGTGTCGAAAATCCTGATATAGAGACTCTTGTGCGCAACGTTCATGTCAACAAGGGCACGCCCTTCGGCGGCTATATCAAGCTCTATCCCGAGGATTCGCGCGCAATCTACACGCTGATGCTCGACGCGCGCTGAGACGTCGGCGCACGGCTCGTGGCCCCGGGATTTGCCATATCCGAATTTTTTCGCTACCTTTGCTGTTGATAAGCGGCAAACGACCGCGACGTGTCGCTTCGACACGGCTTATTACGTTGATAACCAATAAAATACATACGATGAAGAAATTATTCCTTTCGCTGATGGGCGCTGCCGCCCTCACTCTCATGCTGGGCGCCTGCTCACAGTCAAAGAACGCCGATGCCGCCGCACAGGAAGGCGAGAGCACCGAGGCAACCGCCGCCGCTGACAAAAGCGAGGCTGCCGCTGCCGAAGCTCAGGCTCCCAAGGTTGTGGAAGTGGCCAACGATGCCGCCGCTCCCAATCTTGACAAGGTTAAGAAGCTGACAATCATCGACTTCAATGCAACATGGTGCGTGCCCTGCCGCAAGTTCGAGAGCGTTTTTGACAGCGTTGCCGAGAACTATGGCGACGACGCATTCTTCCTGAGCGTGGATGTTGACAACTGCCCGCAACTCGCTGAGAAATACAACGTTAGCAGCATTCCCACCATCCTCCTCATCCGTCCCGACGGCAAGACCGAGACTTATGTGGGCCTGGAGGACATCTACCCTTACGACAAGTTCGAGCAGGTAATCAAAAAGAACCTCTGAGTCGCGACCCCGAAACTGCGTTTCGGGGCACGGTGATGAGGGCGAAACCCAAGACGCAAAATGCTCACTGACAAAGAGATACTCAGCCGTGTCCGGGCATCGGGCATAGCCGAGCTGAACGACATACAGCGTGCCGCCATGGCAGTGCGCGCCCCCGGCATGGTGCTTCTGGCTCCGACGGGGACGGGCAAGACGCTGGCGTTCAGCATCGCGATGTTGCGCCGCCTGCCCGAGGCCGGCAAGGGCGTGGCCGCCGTGGTCATGGCCCCGTCGCGTGAGCTTGCCATGCAGATTCACAGCGTGTTACGCCCGCTTGCGGCCGGTTACAAAACCGTGTGCATGTACGGCGGCAACGCCTTCTCCGCCGAGGAGGCTTCGGTGCGCGGCGCTGTCCCCGACATCGTCATCGCTACCCCGGGACGCCTCCTCGACCACCTCAACCGGCGCACCCTCGACGTCTCCGGCGCCCGAATCCTAGTCGTGGACGAATACGACAAGACCCTCGAACTCGGATTCCAGGACGATGTGCGCCGCATAGCTCGCCACCTCAAACATCTGTCGTTCAGCGCATTGACCTCGGCCACGCGCATGGCCGAGCTGCCCGCGTTCATCGATGCCTCGCGTGCCGAATTCATCGACGCCCTGGCCTCGGAGAAGCCGCACATCATGGTGATGGAGGTGCCCTCCGCCGCCCGCGACAAACTCGACACCCTGGCCGCACTCCTGCGCCACATCCCCGGCACCGCCATGGTCTTCGTGAACCACCGCGATGCCGTCGACCGCGTCGTCGACTCGCTTCGCCGCCGCGGCGTGACGGCCATGGCCTATCACGGCGGCATGGAACAGCGCGAGCGCGAGATTGCCGTCGCGGCCTTCCGCAGCAGCGCCGTTCCCGTGCTCGTGGCCACCGACTTGGCCGCGCGAGGCCTTGACATTCAGGACGTTGGCGCTGTCGTCCACTATCACCTGCCCGTCAACGAACAGGCCTACACCCATCGCAACGGCCGTGTGGGCCGCGCCGGCGCCGAAGGCACTGTCTATGTCATCACCGGTCCCGACGAGGCCGCCCCGGATTTCGTGGCCATCCACCATCCGTTCTACCCCGACATGGCCGCCACGGGTCCGATAATGCCGTCATGGGCAATGCTTTACATCAACGCCGGCAAGCGCGAGAAAATTTCGAAAGGCGATGTCGCCGGCTTCATTATGAAACAATGCGGTGTCCCCGCCGGCGACGTCGGCGTCATCACCATCGGCCTCGACTATGCCCTGGTGGCAGTGCGCCCCACGGCCGTCAGCGCCGTCCTCGACGCCGCCCGCTCGGCACGCCTCAAAAACAAACGCGTGCGAATAACAACCCTCTAAATCCCTCCCCTCGCCGACACACACAACTATCTCACTATCAATGGAAAAGAAAGGCAAACTTTACTTCAGATACGGAACAATGGGGTCCGCCAAAACCGCCATGCTCCTCACCACAGCATATAACTTTGAAGAGCGCAACATGGACTATCTCTGTATGAAGCCCGTGATCGACACCCGCGAGAGCAAGAGCGTGATACGCTCGCGCATCGGCATCGAGCGCCACTGCGAGTGGATCTACGCCGAGACCGATCTCTACACCTTCTCCAAAAAGCTCTTCCGCGAGCGCGGCCGCATCACCGACTGGTTCCTCATCGACGAGGCGCAGTTCCTGACCGCCGCGCAGGTCGACCAGCTCTCGCGCGTGGTCGACGACTTCGGCACCAACGTCATCTGCTACGGCCTGCGCACCGACTTCCAGAGCCGCCTCTTCGAAGGCTCGAAGCGCCTCTTCGAGATTGCCGACACCATCGACGAGGTGAAGAGCACCTGCAACTGCGGCCGCAAGACCATCATCAACGCGCGCATCGACTCGAACGGCGACTTTGTCAGCGAGGGCGCGCAGGTTGAGATCGGCGGCAACGAGCGCTATGTTGCCGTATGCCGCAAATGCTGGCGCAACAAACGCATCGAGCAGTCCGCACGCCACGAGCTTCCCCTCGAGTTCAAGGACGAGGACTGAGCCCGTGCCGCCGATTGGCCCTTTCGGCCTCACTATTGGCCCCGGAGGCTTCGGCTCTTAAACTTTCGGCTCGGAAAACTGTCTCTATAACAACGCCGAGGCAGAATGCCGAGGTCTCCGACAACCCTTTACAACACAAACACTTATGAAACAGACACTTACCCGCATGGTCCTGGCCGCCTTCCTGGCCGTCGCCGTCGCTTTCAGCGCCGCCGCCGTGCGCGCCGACTTTCAGAACGAGCACCTCACATATAAAGTAATGTACAAGTGGGGCCTGGTCAACAAACAGGCCGGCACCGCCACCATCACCGCCCGCAACAACGGCGGCCACCTCAACGCCCAGCTCACCGGCCGCTCCGACCCCTGGGCCGACAAGTTCTACCGCGTGCGCGACACCCTGCGCGGCCAGATCAACCGCGAGAACTTCCGCCCCGTCTACTACGAGAAGATCGCCCGCGAAGGCAGCGACCACAAGCACGACCGCGTCGACTACAGCTACCCCGGCGCCAAAGTCATCGGCAGCTGCACACGCCGCGCCTGGGACAAGAACGGCAAGCTCACCCGCAACGAAAAGCGCACCCTCGACGCCTACGGCACCACCGTCGACATGCTCTCCGCTTTCTATTATATGCGCGCCCTGCCCTACAACACCTGGCAGAAGAACCACGTCGTCTCCGTCAACATCTACTCCGGCAAGCGCAAGGAGTTGCTCACCATCAAATACCACGGCACGCAGAACGTCAAAGTGAACGGCAAGAACATCCCCTGCTACCACATCACCTTCATGTTCACCTCCGACGGACGCACCAAGACCTCCGATGACATGTCGGCATGGATCGCCACCGACTCGCGCATCCCCCTCAAACTCGAGGGCAAGCTCAAGGTCGGCAAGGTGCAGTGCTTCTACACAGGCCGCATCTGAGGTCGCGGCGACGGGAAAATTTGAGACAAAAGCCCGCGCTGCAGGCGGGTTTTTGGCGGGCGAAAAAGGAAAGAAATTTGGGGTTAACAATTATTAACTCTTAAAAACGCCTTTTTATGCCGTTTTTCCCAAAATCTTGTTTAAATTTGCAGGTGTAAAGAGCGGAATCGCCCGCAATGCGGGTCTCCGCCAACCTTAATGTTTCATCACGCTAAGGGCTGTATCTGACGAAATACCTGTCTTTCAGCTCGTTAGAGCTTAAATCAGAATAAGAAAAACTTTTTAACCTTAATATTTTTTTTATATGAAGAAATTTTTACTCCTTGCTGCTGCCGGTCTCGTTGCCGGTACTTCATTCGCAGCCGTGGACGATGCCGTTTACGCAGAAGTGGATGGCATGTGTCTCAAAAACCGTGTTCTCGTGAGCGAAACGAGCCTTGGCAAAGATGCCTACGGCAAAATGCCCTGGATGAACTCTCCCAACTTTGCCCGTACCGCCTGCCTGGCTAAGTACAAAGGCAAAGACGTTATCCTCATCGCCAACTCTAAAGATGACGTTGATGGTGCCATAAAGGACTTCACCGCTATTTACATTGTTGACCTGGCCACCGGCGAATTCGTTACCTCCATCAAGCCCACACTCAACGGTGAACGTCTGTTCGGTCTGCTGGCTGCCAACTCAATCGGTTGCGATGACTTTGGTCACGTTTGGATCATGGGTTATCGCCAGAAACAGTGGGTTACCCCCGCTGAAGGCGAAGCAGGCGAGCCTTATGCAGCTGAGAACAACCTCTATCAGCTCGACCTGGAGACCGGTGCTCTCACCGTTGTCGCCAAACTGTCAATCACTGAGGAAGACGCTTCCAACACCGGTCGTGTGGACTACTGGGACGTTGTCGGTGACATCACCCGCGAGCAGGCTCGTTGCGTTGTCTGCACCGTTCCTAATGAGGTGACATCCATCATCGGTTGGGTCAGCGAACAGGGTTCCGACACCTGGGCAGGCCTCTTCGACGGTTACTACACAACACCCTGCTCTGCAACATTCCCCGCTGATAAGACTTCATGGGGCACAGGTCCTCTTGTCAAGATCGTAAAGAGCGCTCCCGATGATTTCTCAGCTCAGCTGTTCTATACCGACGGCTTTGTAACCGTTCCCGCGCTCTACAGCGCCGGTGGTGATCTGCAGGACAGCTTCGAGAGCGTTGACACCTCACTATGGCCTGATGCCGGTGCCAACGGTATTGTGGACATTGCCCTCAACGGCAAGAACTATGCCGCCTATGCAGTTATGCAGTACAACAAGGAACCCGGTTGCGTTGCCAACATCGTTTCTCTGGACGAGACCATGGCTTTCTCAAGCATGAAGAAAATGTGGACATTCCCCGAAAACGGTCTTGGTAAAACCTCAGACGGCGGTAACCGCATTCACTGCCTGAACACCAAGATCTATACCGACGACAACAACGTCGAGGGTGCTTACATCCTTTCTTACAAGTGCGCCAACGGTTTCGGTGTTTACACCTTCGCTCCCAAGGAGTGGAAAGACCCCAATGGCGAAGCCGGTGGTGTTAGCGACATCGTTGCCGACGAAGACAACAACGCACCTGTCGAGTACTTCAACCTCAATGGCGTAAAGGTTTCCGGCGACCTCACTCCCGGCCTCTACATCACCCGTCAGGGCAACAAGGTTGCCAAGCAGGTTGTTAAGTAAATTGACAAGACACTGAAAAAACATAGCTGAGAAAGCCGCCCCTTACGGCGGCTTTCTCTATTAATAAAGGCGGCTCCCGTCGGAAGACGACGCCTTGAAAATCGTACTAACCATCAATCAACCATGAGAAAGATAATGTTTATGGCGCTGGCATGCGCCACGCTGTGCGCCGGAGCGCGCGGCACCATGGAAGCCGGCGGCAACACAATGACTGTCGACACCATCTTCCACGCTCCCGTCGGCCCGGGCACCACACAGACACAGCTGCGCCTGTATGGAACGGGCGGACCTCTTGATGTGTTCTATCTCACCGTTGACAAAACCACGCCCGGAGTCTCGTTCCGCACCGTCTGCGCTCAGGACAAGGTGGCCGGCGGAATGACAGTGCGCAACATGGCCACTTCGCACTCCGTGGGCAACAGCCTCTATTTCGCCGGCGTGAACGGTGATTTCTACGCCACCTCCGGAACGGCAAGCAACGGGTCGTCGGTGATAGGTACGCCCACAGCGGCAACTGTCGTGGACCGAGAGATTTACAAAACATCGAATTCGAACTATCAGTTCTCGGTGGACACCGAGGGCATCGCACGCGTGTGCCGCCTGAATTTCTACACCGGCACCGCTGCCCTTGGTGATAAGAACACTCTTTTCAAGGGCGTGAACGTGGGCTCGCCTGCCAACGGAATCACGCTATACACGCCGCGCTACTGGGGCTCGGCCAACCAGCAGGGCTATGCCGGCAGCTGCCACCAGGTGACGGCAAAACTTGCCGACGGCCAGCATTTCTACGCCGGCGGAGAATTCGACCTGATTGTGACCTCCGAGCCCGCGACGGACGGCGATATGGCCGTACCTGCTGATGGCTTTGTTATCCATGGCCGAGGCAACTCTACGACTGACTGCAACACCGGCGCCGATGACTTTGTGGCAGCACTACGTCCCGGCGATGTGGTGCACTTCAACAGTCGCATCCTCACACCCGAGGGCGTGGCAATCCAACCTACTGCCATTGTCTCCGGCAATCCGAAGAACGTAGGCGGCGGCGTGAACCTGAACAGTGAGAGCGAGCGCGGCGACGCCTCATCCAAGCATCCCCGCACCATGATTGGCGTGAGCAAGGACGGCAACAAAATCATCATGATGGTGGTCGATGGCCGCTCCACCTCCTCCGTGGGCATCACAACCGGTATGGGTGCCGACATCATGATTTATGCCGGAGCACATGAGGCCGTGAACCTTGACGGCGGCGGCTCTTCCACCCTCTACACCAGCAGCCTTGGTGTGCGCAACCACTGCAGCGATGGCAGCGAGCGCGCCGTGGGCAATGCTATTTTTGCCGTGGTGGATGCTCCCGAGGACAATGAGATTGCCTCCATCGCCTTCCGCGACTGGGCTATGGAATTGCCTTTCTACGGAGTTTATACTCCCGTGATCTACGGCTTTGACCGCTACGGACGCATGGTCACCGACAACCTGAAGGGATTCACCCTCTCGGGGCCTGCCGGCGAATACAGTGCCGACGGCATGACGCTGTCGGCCAACGTCCTCGGCTGCCATGCCCTCACGGCCACATACAATGGGCACACCGCCACCATCCCCGTGAACGTGGTGGTTGCCGCCGATGCCATGCCCAAGTACGCCGATGTGTTGCTGAACACCACACGTAGCTGGACAGTGGAAGTACAGGCCACAGCTGCCGGCACGATGACACCCGTCTCTGCCGAACCGTATGACTGGTCGTCCTCCGATGTCTCTGTGGCTACGGTGGACGCCCATGGCACAGTGACTCCCGTCTCTGACGGCACTTGCACAATCACCGGCACTTATGGCGAGACAACCATCCCCGTCAATCTCACCGTGCAGACAGCCACTTCGGCCGTGATGCCTGTGGATGCGGCTCACTCCGCCGACACCTGGAAGGTCACCGGAACCGGCATAGCAAGCGGGCTGACCAGCTCTGTCCTGGACAACGGTTATGCCGTGGACTTCCAGATTTCCTCGTTGCGCGGAACGGCGCTGAAGGCCGCCGGCACTCAGACGCTCTTCTCGCTGCCCGAGGGCCTGCAGATGCGTGTGAAGCCCGTGGGCGTCACCGTGAAGAGCATGAACGTGGTGGTGAAAGCCGCCAACAATGCCCGCACTGTCAAATTCACGCATTCAAAGGCGCTGACAACCGGCGAGGAGAACATCATCCGTCTGCCCCTGAAGGACATCATGGACCCTGAGGACATCGGCATCTTCCCTGTGACCCTCAACAATATGGAGTTCATGCTCACCGGCGCCACCAAAACGGACTACCGTCTGGAGGTTCCCGGCGTGGAGGCTTACTATGACGAGGCCACTGTCAATGGCGTCGAGGATATCACCGTCAGCGATACGGACGACAACGCACCCCGCCGTTGGTACAATCTCCAGGGCATACCTGTCGCCAATCCCACGGCTCCGGGCCTCTACGTGACAGGTGGTGCCAAGATGGTGATACGCTGACCCGGCGTAATCTCCAAAACACTAAGGCACAAAAAAGCCACCCGAAAGGGTGGCTTTTTTGTGTGTCAGGCGGTGCGTTGATGCCTTGGCATCAATTGGGAGCCTCGATGGAACCGGTGGGGCAAACCTCGGCGCAAGAGCCGCACTCGATGCACTTGTCGGGATCGATCTCGTATTGAGTTGCGCCGGCTGAGATGGCCTCAACGGGGCAAACGGGCTCGCAAGTGCCGCATGATACGCAGGTGTCTGTGATTACGTAAGCCATAATTTGCTGTTTTAGTTTAGATTATTAATACGTATTAATGATGTCGGAGGCGGGGTCCGGGCGTCAGCAGGCGCCGGCGGCCGCCAAAGACTCTGCAAAAATACTTAATTTTAGGTATACTGCCAAAAATTTTCGTGATTATTTTTGAGAGGCGGCCCGAAAAACGGGGCGGCGCGGTCAGTTGGAGGCGAAGCGCAGGAGGAGTGTGGCGCCGACCGACCAGGGATTGGCGCGCTGGATGAATTCGTGGCCAATGCTGGTGAAGCTGAACGTGGTGTAGCGCGTGTTGGTGAGGTTCGTGCCCCAGAAACGGATGCTGCAGAGGCGGTGTTCGAAGCAGACGGAGGCGTTGAGCGTGGCGTAGAACTTCTGATGGCGGGTGTTGGCGTCGTCCCAGAAGATGTCGCCGGCGGCGCGGGTGTTGACGTTGACGGACGGGGTGATGCCGATGAACGTGAAGGGGAGGACATAGTCGGCCGAGGCGAAGAGCGTGTGGGCCGGAGCGTAGGGCAGGCGCTTGTGGCGCAGGTCCTGGAGGCCGTTGTTGTAGCGTGTGAAGCGGGCGTCGGTGTATCCGTAGCTGGCGCGGAAGCACCATGCCTCGTCGGGCGTCCACGACATGGTCAGCTCGGCGCCGGCCGAACGCGTGCGTCCGGCGTTGGTCATGGCGCGGCCCGTGGTGTTGCCGTCGGGGAAGATGGTGAGCTGCTGGTCGCGGCAGGTCATGAGGAAGCCGGTGGCCTGGAGCGAGAAGCGGTTGTCGGCGGTGGTGAGGCCGGCGGTGAGCTCGTAGGTCCAGGCTTTCTCGGGCTTGTAGGAGATGATCTTGCTGACATCATAGTCGGCAGTCTGACCCATCTGCTGCATCATCTGCTGCATGAGTATGTCGCTGAACATCTGCGTGTTGTAGCCGCCGGCACGGTAGCCCTTGGCCACGGCGGCGCGCACCTCCCAGATGCCGGGAGTCCATGTGACGGACACCTGCGGCAGCAGCTGGTTGAAGGACTGGCCCACGTGGCCGGTGGTGTCGATGCGAATCTCGCGCGTGCCCAGGGGAATCATGACGCCGCCGGGGCCGGGGCGTTTCATGGTGGCCGACGTGTTCACGCGGCTGGTATAGTCCATGGCGATGCGCTCGATTTCCCAGCGCAGGCCGCCCTGGAAGGTGACGTTGCCGAGGCGGTAGGTGCTCTGGTGATAGAGGGCGAAGCCGCCGTTGTGAATCTTGAACGTGCTGCCCAACAGCATCTTACGCTCGTCCCACTCCAGCTTCATGCCTCCGGGGAGCTGGCTGTTGACGTTGTCCTCGATGAGGGTGCGGATGCCGTCGTCGCCGAAGGTGACCGGCGCTTTCATGTCCGTGGGCTTGTAGAAGCCGAAGACGCCCATGAGCCATTCGTAGTCGCCGCGCAGACCCTTGGCGAAGATGTCCTGGGTGAGGGCCCACTCGCGGCGCTTCTGGGTGAGGGTGAAGATGCTCTGAGGGCGGAAGTCCTGGTCAAGTGTCATGTTGTCATCCAGGTACTGTACGGAGGTGAGCGAGGTGGCAACCATGCGCTCGCCGGTGTAGGAGACGGAGAGGCCGTCGGAGATGGAGAAGCGGCGGTAGAAGGTGGTGTCGTTGTACTCAATGCGCTGAGTCTCAATGTTTTCGTAGGGGTAGCCGCCCTGGCGCGTGAAGCCCGTGTGGAGCGTGTTGGCCAGGCTCCATCGGCTGTCGGGGTGCCATGAGAGTTTCCAGCGGAAGGCGGCCTGAGTCTCGCGGCCGCAGTCGCGGTCGTAGGGGCGCTGCTCGTTCTTGTAGAAGCCGTCGGTGGTGGCGATGCGGCCCATGACGGAGGTGGCCAGACGCGGCGAGAGGCGACCGTACCATGAGGCGGCGGCGGTGCCCGTGTTGGCACGGCCGAAGTCGGCTTTCACGCGGAAGCCCTGGTAGTCCCACGGGCTGAGAGTGTAGATGTTGACCTGTCCGGCCATCGAGTTGCGGCCGTTGAGGACGGCGCGCGTGCCGCGGAGCACCTCGATTTTCTTGATGTCCTCGAGGTCGAAGTCGTAGCTGTCCTTGTTGAGATAGGGCACATTGTCGACATTGAGGCCCACGACAGGCTGGTCGATGCGCGAACCCAGGCCGCGCACATATATAGAAGATGTCATGCGCGAGCCGTACTGTGGCACGAAGAAGTTGGGGGTGACCTCGCTCATGTTGCGCACCGTTTTGATGCGGAACTGCTGAATCTGCGAGCCCTCAACCACGGTCTCCAGGCCGTCGTTGCGGTCGGGCATCTGCTTGAGGCCGACCACCTCAACGTCCTTAAGGGCAGTGACATAACGTGCCGAGTCGGACTCGGCGGGAGCGGCGTATGCGGCCACGGCGGCGCTCACGGCCGTCGCGATTGTGAGAATTGTCTTGTGTAACATGGGTGCAAAGTTAGCAAAATTTTTGTTAATCGCCGAGCATTTATGGCCGAATCCGTTTTTTTTTGTACCTTTGCAGTGAAATAAACAGTTTTACGGAAGAGAATGGCTGAGAACACTAAGGATGAACAGGAGCTTGTGAGCCGTCTGCGCCAGCCGCAGACAGCGCGTTCGGCGTTCAACGAGGTGATCCGCCGCTATTCCGAACCGCTCTACCACCAGATTCGCCGCATGGTGCAGAACCATGACGATGCCAGCGACCTGCTGCAGAACACGTTTCTGAAGGCGTGGCAGAATCTGGAGTACTTCCGCGGCGACGCCCGTCTGTCAACGTGGCTCTACAAAATCGCCGTCAACGAAAGCCTCAGCTTCCTGGCCCGCGAGCGCAAGCGCTATGCCATGAGTCTCGACGACCAGGAGTCGGCGCTGGCCAACATGATTGAGGCCGACTCTTACTTCGACGGCGACGCCGCCGCCGAGTTGCTGCGCAAGGCCGTGGTGACCCTGCCCGAGAAACAGCGCCTGGTGTTCAATATGAAGTATTACGACGAGATGAAGTACGAGGAAATCTCGGAAATTCTTGGTACCTCCGTCGGCGCCCTGAAAGCGTCGTATCATCTCGCTGTCAAGAAAATAGAAAAATATATCGAGGACCATCGCTGAGAAAAGAGCAAAAAACGCGCTGCCGGATTAAACCAAACGGCCCCGGCGGCGTCAAAACAACAAAGACTTCAAAAACAACCGCATACAAAATGAAACAGGAATCGGAACATATACTCGACAAATTCCCTAAGAAGGACGGTCTGACCGTTCCCGACGGGTTTTTTGACGATTTTGCCCGCCGCATGGCCGCCGAGCTGCCGCTGCGCCCCGAGCTGGAGAAGCTCGCGCCGGCACAGCGACGCACAGTGTGGCACACGGTGCGCCCCTATGTGTATATGGCAGCCATGTTCATGGGTGTGTGGTGCATGCTCAGCCTGTTCACGCGCATGAGCGGCGGCACGGACAAACTCAGCATCGAGGCAAGCCCCGAGCTGGCAACCGCCGTCTCCAACGAGTCGTTTGTCGAGGACTATATCATCGACAATCTCAGCGGCTATGACCTCTACGACTCGATGGCCGCCGACAGCCTGGACATGGAAAACCTCAGCGACTCGCTGGAATCTCTTGAAGAAGAGGTCCCCGCCGAAGAGGCTCCCGCCGTCGAGGACCCCAATGCGCCACTCCTCCCACAGTAATATCCTCTGAAATATGACAAGAAAATTACTCCTCATCATAGCCATTCTGGCCTCATTCTCCTTCTCCCTCAGCGCTCAGCACCGCCCCCGCCTCTCCGAGGAACAAATCCGTCAGGGCCTGGCAAAGCTGCGCGACTACAAACACAAGACTTTCGTGAAAGAACTGGGTCTCAAGTCGGACCAGGAACAAGAATTTTTTGAAGTCTACGACAAGATGGACGCCGAGCTCATGGAAGTGGGCATGGAGACCCGCGAGCTCGAGCGCAAGACCCTCGAGGACGCCAAGGCCACGGACACCGAGTGCTCCGCCGCCTCACGCGCTCTCTTCGAGCAGCGCAAGAAGGAGGGCGAAATCGAGCTCCGCTACTACGAGCGTCTGGCCGAGGTGCTCACGCCCCGCCAGCTCCTCAAACTCAAGAGCGTGGAGCGCGCCATGAACATGCGCCTGGCCAAATACCACGGCCGCCACGGCAAGAAAGCCGCCAAACAGAAGTAACCTTCGCGGCATAAGATAGGCCGGCAAGTCACACGGGATGCCCCACGGCATCCCTTCGTGCGTAAACGCCACATACAGAGCGCAGTGCGCTGCGCCGCTGAAAAAATATACAGACCTGGGCACGTGATTCGCGAATAACCGTGCCGCCTTAATTGCAAAAATCTTATAAACGCGGGCTGCCCCTCAGCGGGGTGGCCCGCATCCTTGTTCGCGCCTGCCGCTCAGCCTTTTACTACGTAGGGAGCGGCCGGGCTGAAGATGCGCACGATGCCGAAACTGATGGCCGCCGTGATGAAGATGGGCAGCAGGAGGTTGAAGCCGTTGCACATCTCCGCCACAAGGAAGATGGACATGAACGGGGCGCGGCAGACGCCGGCCATCACGCCGGCCATGGCCACGAAGGCGAAGCCTGAGACGGGAATGTGGGCGCCGAAGAGCATCTGCATGGCCTGCGCGTAGGCAAAGCCCAGGAAGCATCCGGCGAAGAGGGTGGGGGCGAAGTCACCGGCAACGCCGCCGCCGCAGTTGGTGGCCGAGCAGGCGAAGCACTTGAGCAACGCTATGGCCAGCGCCACGACTACGGGCATCCAGGCGCCGTGGAAGGCCCGCGCCAGCAGGCTTCCGTGCGCCACTACGGTCGTGTCACCGTTGATGAGATGGCCCATCACATTGTAGCCCTCGCCGAACATGCTCGGGAAGCAGAAGAGGATGGCCGTCAGCACCAGGCCGCTCACGAGGTTGCGGACAAAGGCGCCGCGAATCGAGGTGTAGGCCCCTTCCATTATCTTCATGATGCGGGAGTAATAGGCTGAATATAAACCGCATACCACGCCTAAGCCCACCAACCACAGGAACATCTGCGGCTCGAAAGGCGTCTGCTGGACGTAGCTCAGGTCGACGGTCATACCCGAGAGGATGTATGCCGTGAGCGAGGAGATGAGGCACGAGGTGATGAGCGCCACCACAGACATTGTGTCCATCTCGGCGCGCAGCACTTCGAGCACGAAGATGACGCCGCCTATGGGCGCTTTGAAGATTCCGGCGATGCCGGCGCCGGCGCCGCAGGCGATGAGCATACGGATTGTGGCGGGGTCGAGGCGCGCCCACCGGCCCATGTTGCTGGCGATGGCGGCGCCGGTCGAGGCAATAGGTCCCTCGCCGCCCGCCGAGCCGCCGAAGCCCAGGGTGACCGTGGCGGCCACTATCCACGAGTACATCAGCCGCCCGGGCATGTGCCAGTGGCCGCTGTCGAGCATACGCGAGATGCGGCGCACGCCATGCTCGATGGGCATTTTCACCACCTTGCGCACGTACAGGCCCGTCAGGATGATGCCGACGACGGGGATGGGCAGCATGATCCACGGCAGCAGCGGCAGGCTCCATTTGCCCTCCACCAGCGACGCCGTCGTGCCGATCATGAGTTTGAGCAGGCCGGCGGCGACGCCCGTGGCAACGCCGATGAGCGCGGCGACGACGAAGATGTAGCCCTGGCGGCCCCTTAGGCCATAGCGCTCGCGCAGCCTCAGCAGCCAGCGTCCGAAGCGTCCGCCGTTGCCACTGTTGGCGTCAGCGGCTTGAGCATCAGACGTTTGCACCCCGGGCGACGCGGGTTGCGCCGCCGTGGTTGCCGCCTGCGAGGCGGCGGTCTGTGTGGCCGTGGGCTTTGTCTCGTTCATAGAATCCGGTTGATGAATGTGTCTAATTCATAACGCCCCGGCTCCCCCCTTTGTTGACCGCGAACGCCGGAAAGTGGCGTCTGCCTTAGGCCGTCCGCTTTTTTGGCTGAAAAACCGGCGTGGAGGCGAAAGGAAAGTTGGCGCTGTCGCGGAAAAATGTTATCTTTGCGGAATAATTGGATAAGAACCGAAAAAGCATGAAGATAGGATACGATGCCAAACGTGCTGTGGCCAACTTCACCGGGCTGGGCAATTACTCCCGGCTTGTGATTGAGGAGGTTGGACGCGCGCGCCCCGACGACCGGCTGCTGCTCTACACGCCGCGCCTCGGCGACAGCCCGCGCCTTGCCGGCATCGAGGCCCTCGCAAATGCCGAGTATCGCGTGCCGCAGCGATGGCCCGGCGGCAGTCTGTGGCGCACGTGGGGCATCACCGCTGACCTGCGCCGTGACGGCGTCAGCCTCTTCCACGGCTTGAGCAACGAGTTGCCGCTGAACATCCGCAAGAGCGGCGTGCCCTCGGTGGTGACCGTCCACGACCTCATCTTCCTGCGTTGTCCGCAGTATTACAAGCCCGTTGACCGGCGCCTCTACGACTATAAATACGGTGCCGCGTGCCGCAACGCCGACCGCATCATCGCCGTCAGCGAGCGCACGAAGGCCGACATTGTGGACATCTACGGCATCTCCCCCGACAAAATCGACGTGGTCTATCAGGGCTGCGATGCATCGTTCCGCGCGCCCATCAGCGCCGAGAAGCTCAACGAGGTGCGCCAACGCCTCGGGCTGCCCGGGGACTACATCCTCCAGGTAGGTACCATCGAAGAGCGTAAGAATCTGATTGCCAGTGTGAAAATGCTGAAACATCTGCCCGACGACGTGACGCTCGTGGCCGTCGGCCGCAACCATCACGGCTACCTGGAAAAGGTGATGAGGACGGCGGCCGAAGAGGGCGTGCTGAAGCGGCTGAGAGTGCTCTCCGGCGTGTCGTTCGCCGACCTTCCCGCGGTTTATCGCATGGCGCGGCTGTGCATGTATCCCTCTCGTTATGAGGGATTTGGCATACCTGTGCTGGAGGCGTTGGAGAGCGGCGTGCCCGTGATTGCCGCCACCGGCAGCTGCCTCGAGGAGGCCGGCGGAGACGCCGCGTTCTACGTTGATCCCGACGACTCGTCGGCCATGGCCGAGATTGCCACGGAAATCCTCCGCGGCAATGTCGACACCGCCGGCATTGCCGCCCGCGGCCGTGCTTGGGCGGCGCGTTTCAACACGCCCGACATGGTGCGCTCTATCATGGATGTCTACGCCAAACTATTGTAAACCAACCATATACACAATATGCCCGAATATAACATAAAAGAGCTGCAGGGACGGCTGCTGGAAATCCTCGTCGCCTTCGACAAGGTGTGCCGCGAGCACGATCTGCGCTATTGCATCTGCGGCGGCACGTTGCTCGGCGCCGTCCGCCACGGCGGATTCATACCCTGGGACGACGACCTTGACTGCTCGATGCCACGCCCTGATTATGAGCGCTTTATCCAGCATTGCAAGGAGTGGCTGCCCGAGCATCTCGAGTTCGTGTGCGCCGAAAACGACCCTGCCTATCCGCTGCCGTTCGGCAAAATCCAGGACAACCGCACGACGCTTATCGAGCGCCGCCACCTCTATTACCTTGGCGGCTGCTACATCGACATCTTCCCCTTCGACGGCCACAGCTCCAACGGCCTGAAACGGCGCCTGCGCTGCATGCGCTACGACCGTCTCAAACAGCTGCTCTACCTCGTCCACCGCGACCCCTTCCGTCACGGTCACGGCCCCTCGTCGTGGATACCGTTGGCTGTGCGCAAACTCCACACAATGAACGGATTGCAGCAGTCGATACGCCGTGTGATGCTCGAGGAAGACTATGACAAATGCGAGTTTGCCAGCTCAATGACCGACAGCTACAAGAAGGTGCTCCCCAAGGCCGTCATCGGCAACTTCAAGCCCTATGTGTTTGAGGGTCATGAGGTTATGGGCATCGCCGATTACGACACATACCTCACCTGCATGTACGGACCCACCTACATGACCCCGCCGCCGCCCGAGGACCGCTTTCAGCACAATTTTGACTATCTGGACCTGGAGCATTCCTACCGCGACTATCACGAATAACTCCGGCCCAAAAAGTATAGCAAAGGCTGCTCCGATTTTCGGAGCAGCCTTAAATGTATCTGAATCAGTGGACTAAGCTGTCGTGGCAAGTGCCGGCGGCGCGGGCAGTCGCAGCCTCCGACTACTGCCGGCGCAGAAACTTACCGTACCACCACCTTGCGTGAGGTGTTGCCGCTGCGGAGAATGTAGAAGCCGGGCTTCACGCCGTCAAAGGCGCACTTGGCGTCGGCGCCGCTGCGCACGTTCTTGCCTGTCAGGTCATAGAGGATGAAAGAGCTGTCGGCGCCCTCTGCGGCCTTGTCGGCGAGGATGGAGTCGGCGCCATCGGTCTCGCTGTCAACGGCCACGCTGAGTCCGGCATATTTCATGAACAGAGCCACGCGCGAGCCCACGGGAACGGCCACCGTGGCAGTTGCCCATGAGGTGTTGCCCAGGGGCTGGTTCCATGTCATCTCAAGTTCTTTGCCGATGGTGAAACCGTCGGCAGTCTCGGTGGCTTCGAAGGCCTGCACGAAGGGTCCCACAACGGCGCTCTCGCTGGCAATGGCGCGCAGCCACAGATTGCCTTTTGAGGCGGGGCTGACCAGGTAGAAGTAGCGCTGGAACTGGTCAGTGTACGGCATCGGGTTGCCGTGGTTCCACAGAATCATGGGCGACTCGACCAGAGTGCGCGACTCGAAGCGGGCAGTGGTGGGGAACTGAGAGTAATCTTTGGTCTCGGCACTGAAGTTGCCGCTCGTCGTCACTTCCAGGGCGAAGGCCTCCCAGCCCTCGGGCAACGCGCTGTTGAAGTTGGAGGCGTTGAAGACGGTGCGGTCACCGGTGGGGACAGAGTAGGCGTTTCCGGAGAGGGCGATGTCGAAGTCACCGGCGTCGCCGAGGCTCACCGTTGCCTGTGCCGTGAAGCTGCCGCCCTCTGTGGGCGCGAAGGTGAAGGCCAGGTCGGCGGTGGCACCGGGCTGAAGGTCAGCTATTTCCGCAGGAGACACGGAGAAGGCGCCGCTGCCGGAGAGGACCACGGAACCGGTGAGAACGGTGGTGCCGGTGTTGGTGACGCGCACGGTGCGCACTGCTGCCTCATCGCCCACAACGGCCATGGGGAAGGCTATGGCCTCGTCGGAAACGGAAGCACCGGGGCCGCTGGCCTCGCCGCAGACAAAGGTGGTGAGGGGCAGGAATTTCTCACCGGAGGCACTGCCGTTGGTCTTGTAGATGCTCTGCACATTGTCGGTGATGTCGCCGCGGAAATAGACACGCAGATATTTGCCCTTGGCGTTGCTGATGAACAGCGCCAGGTTGCCGCCAGTGTATTTGTAGGGAGTGGTGAATTTCAGGTTCCATTCGGCGGCGTCTTTGGAGAATGACTCAGTGCCGCTGTACACTTTCACCAGCTTGTCTGTTGCTGTGAATGTGTAGGGCTCGGCGAAGCTGCTCTCGTCAACGGTGCCTACATAGACTTCAATAGCTGTGCCGGCGAAGTCGCGGGCGATGGCCGGCTGCATATAAAACTTCAGGGCTGAGATGGTCTTGCCCTCAAGGGCCGTGAGTTTGTCGGCGGGGTATATCACCTGCGACTGGCCCACACGGTCCCAGTTGTACATGTTCACAGGTGAGGTGGATTTGGTGGATTCGCCGGTGCCGACGGTGATTTCTTCGGTCTGGGCCGAGGCGGAAAGGGTGGTGGCGGCTGCCAGTAGCGCCACGGTAAGGAAGCGTGTAAAAATCTTCTTCATTCTTACTTGAAATTGTATTGGAAATTAATTAATTAGGGGTTAGTCAGTTGCCTTGGATTTTGGGCTTGGCGATGCTTTCGGCGCCGGAAAAATCGGGCGGTGCCGGTGCAAACCGGTGCAAAGATAAGCATTTAACTTGGAAAACCAATCATTTTGTGGCAACAAAAACATGAGGCAATATGAAATAAAGAGGTGCAATTTGTTTGGCGGTGGCGCTGAAAATGAGTAATTTTGCAGAAGAAACATTGAAATAATCAAACCGGTGCATACGCAAAAATAATTTTGAACAGTTACTTATGAATATAGTTTTGTTCGACCCCCGGGAGGCTCGTGATAACCTGCTGCCTCTCACTTATACTCGGCCCGTCGCGGAGATTCGCGTGGGCATGAACACGCTGCGGCGCCGCTGGACGGCCTTCCTGCCCGGCGAATACTCGTGGCAGACGCAACCCTATCTGGCTGTGAAGTACCCTGAGCATCAGGCTGCTGACACGCTGCGCATCGCCGGAAATCTGATTGCCGACGCACCGCTGGCACAGGCCGTTATGGCACTGAAAGGCGGCGAGGCGCTCTACAAGGACGAGACGCTGCTGGCCGTGCGCGGCACCGAGGGCGTGCGCCGTCAGTACAACGGCAATGTGCTGGCTCTCAATCATCTGTGGGATATTTTCCAGATGAACGACCAGGTGCTCCGCGCCGACTTCGAGCGCATCGCGCCCACCCAGGAACGCCGCGAGCCGTCCAAAACCGTCACCATCATCGGTGACCCCGCCAACCTCTTCATCCACGCCGAGGCCGGCCCCGTGGAGGGCTGCACCATCAACGTCTCCACCGGTCCGGTCTTCATCGACCGCCATGCCGAGGTGATGGAAGGCGCGTGCCTGCGCGGCCCTGTCTACGTCGGCCCGCACTCCATAGTGAAGATGGGAGCGAAAATCTACGGTGCGACGACCCTTGGCCTCTACTGCAAGGTGGGCGGTGAAATCAGCAACGCAGTCTTCTTCGGCTACTCCAACAAGGCCCACGACGGCTTTGTCGGCAACGCTGTCATCGGCCAGTGGTGCAACATGGGAGCCGGTTTCGTGGCCTCGAACCTCAAGAACGACTATACGGAAATCAAGCTGTGGAACTATCCCGCTCATCGCTTTCTGCGCACCGGCCTCCAATTCTGTGGCGTGATCATGGGCGACCACACCAAGTGCGGCATCAACACCATGCTCAACACTGCCACCGTCCTCGGCGTCGGCGTGAACATCCACGGCGCCGGCTTCCCGCGTCCCTTCCTGGCCTCCTTCCTGGAGGGCTCCACGGCCGGTTTCGCCGAGGTGCCCATGAGCAAATTCTTCGCCACGGCCAAAACCGTCATGGCGCGCCGCGGCCTCGATCTGACCCAGACCGACATCGACATCCTCAACAATATCCGCGAGCAGGCGGAGCAATACCGCTGAGCCATGGAGTTTGTTGTCAGTGACGAGATTCGTGCCGCCGCCCCGGAGTATAAAGCGTTGATTGTCAATGCGAAGATAGAGAATCCGCCCACGCCGGACGCTCTGTGGAGCGCGCTCATGGCCGAATACGAGCACGTGGCCTCGACCTACGAGATGCCCATGGTGAACAAGCGCGAGGCCATCGCCGCCACCCGCGCCGCATACAAGGCCTGCGGCAAGGAACCTAACCGCTATCGCCCAAGTGCTGAGGCACTTATGCGCCGGATGGTGCGCGGCCTTGACCTTTACCGCACCCTCACCGCCATCGACCTCATCAACCTGCTCAGCGTGGAGACCGGCCACAGCATCGGAGGTTTCGACGCCGACGCCATCAGCGGCGACGTGCTCACGCTCGGCATCGGCCGCGAAGGCGAGCCCTACGAGGCCATCGGCCGCGGCCCGCTCAACATCGCCGGCATGCCCGTGTGGCGCGATGCGGTGGGCGGAATCGGCACTCCCACCTCCGACAACGACCGCACGAAACTCTCCGAGAGCACGCGTAACCTGCTGATGATCATCAATATGTACGGCCTCGAAGCGCCCGTCGAAGAGGTCGAGGCGCGTGCCGTCGAGCTGCTGCGGCAGTATGCCGCCGCCACGGACATCCGCGTCACCCGTGTTGAATGAAAACCTTAAACGCTTGATACTTAAGAAACTGTCATGAAAATACTGACCATTTATCCCGGCACGGTGAACGAGCGCCTCATCGGCGAGGCCGTCGACGTGATGCGCGACGGCGGCATCATCGTCTACCCGACCGACACGCTCTATGCCCTTGGCTGTGACGCACTTAACCAAAAGGCCATCCAGCGCCTGTGCCGCGTCAAAAAGCTGAATCCCGACAAAAATCAGCTGTCGGTGGTGTGCTCGGGGCTGAGCCAGGCCTCCGAATATGTGCGCATCGACAACACGGCCTATCGTCTTCTGAAAGACTGCCTCCCCGGCCCTTACACCTTCATCCTGCCGGCGTCCACCAAGCTGCCGAAGGTGTTCCGCGGACGCAAGACAGTGGGCCTGCGCGTCCCCGACAACGACATTGCTCTGGCCTTGGCCGAGGCGCTCGGAAATCCCATCCTGACCTCGTCAGCCGAGGTAGGCGACGACTGGGATCTTACCAATGCCGAGTCCATCGCCATGTGTTATGATAATGATTGTGAGATGGTTATAGACGGCGGCGAAGGCGGCGAGACGCCGTCGACTGTCGTCGACCTCACCGACCCGCATAACCCCGTAGTTGTCCGCGATGGCCTGGGTGAATTCGCTGTCTGAGCCGCTACGGCGCGTGACGGCCGAGGAATACCGCGCGCTGTTCCCGCAGGTGCCCACGGTGTTCGACAGCGTGGATTTTGCCCTCCTCAACGCCGCCAAGGCCGAGGACGTGGCCTTTCTGGCCGGTCGCGGCATGGGCATAATCGTGGGACGGCGCCGCGGCGATCAGTTGTGGCGCGCACCCTTCTCAGCTCCCTACGCCTCGCCCGCCGGCAACGGCGATGCCCGCGCTTTCGCCCGCGAACTGCTCGCCTTTTGCGGCGGTCATCTAAAAGTGACCCTCCCGCCGGAATACCGCGACTTCTCTGCCTTTGCCAATGCCCTGGAAGAGTGCGGATTACACCGCATCAACGACTTCTCGTTTCACCTCCCCGCCGAGCGCTTCGCCCGCTACATGGAGGTCATCTCGCGTCAGCGGCTGCGCTACACGCGCAAAGTGCTCGCCATGCCCTTCACCTTTGAGCAGACCGACGATATCAGCTTGTTTTACAGAGTGTTGTCCGAACATCACCACGGATTGGGCTATTATATCGCCATGACCGAGGACGAGATTCGCGCCACTACGGCCGTCGTTCCCACCGACTTTTTCGTGGCGCGCCTGGAGGGCGAAGTGGCCGGCGTGGCCATGATGGACCGCGTCTCCGACGATGTGATACAGATGATTCACTGGTGCGACGCATTGAACTTCAGGCATTTGCGTCCCACCACTTATATTGCGTACAACATTTTCCGCCACTATGCCACGGACGGACGCACCCGCATCATAGACCTTGGGCCGGCCTCCACGGACGGCATTCCCAACACCGGTCTCGTGGACTTCAAACTCTCGCTGGGCACCATTCAAACCCTTAAGCCTACGCTCGTTACGGATTAATAAGCGATTGACGGGAAATAAACAGAGCCTCGCGGTATACCGCTCACGTTTGGGTGACGCAGTATGCCGCGAGGCCGGTTTTAAAAGCGATTTCCTTCGCTTGCCTTATCTTATCTGATGAGGACTTTGGTGACGGACTTGCCGCTGCGGCGGATGTAGAAGCCGGGAGCTGTGGGCGTCACGCGCAGGCCCTGAAGGTTATAGTATTCGGCTGTGGCTTCATCGTCGTCGGCATCGTTGCTGATGTCTTCCACGCCTGTGCCCCAGTCGTAGTTGAGGTCGTAGGCGGCAAGGCCTGTGCATGGAGCGTAGACAAACAGTCGGCCGTTTTCGCCGCTGATGAAGGAGGCATCGCGTGTCTCGCCGTTCTTGATGAACGACAGCGGGAAGTTGAGGTCGCCGCCGTTGTTGTCGCCCTCGGTTTTCACGCCAATCCCCTCGTAGGGGAATAACTGGGCGCTGTGCACGTTTGAGAAGCCGTCCGCAAAGTCATCGCCCTGGACAATGTGCCACATGGGTGAGTAGTTGCTGTATGAGTTGCCGCAATAGGGCATGGCTGCAAAATGGTATCCGTCCATGGCGAAGGTCTCGAAGCCGATGCAATTCACATCGGAGGGAGCGGCGTCGCCCGTGATTTTGCTCTGGGCGGAGATGGTGGTGCCGTCAGTCTCGTTGAGGACATAGTAATGCGGATTGGTCTTCTGACCGTTCACCACAAACTTCAGCTGATTCACTTCGCCGGGGCCCAGCACCATGTGGATTGAGGGAGCGGTGCCATGGTATTCGCTCAGCACGTTTGTGACGGTGCTTTTCAGGGCCTGGGCTTTGGTGGCGGGATTTCCCCAAAGCGTGTAGCGTGTCACGTATGTTTTGCCGTCTCCGTTACCGACGGTGAAGATGTAATAGGTCCAGTAGTTTGAGCCTTTGGCGATTGCGCAATGGTCGATGCGGTAGGTGGTGGGCATCTGAACGGACAGCACGGTCGTGCATACTCCGGTGCCGGGGTCGACTCTGCACACGTTGAAGTAGCGTGTGGTGTATTTTGACGACGGCAGCGAGAGGGTGGCCACATACAGGTCGTTGTTCGAGTCCAGCATAACATCGTTCACTCCGGCCTGGTAGGGCGCTTTCATATTGGCATCGTAGAAGAGTTTGAGGTCTTCCATGCGCCGGCCGTCGCGGGCGTCGAAGCGTGCCAGATAGTTGGCCTCGGAGCCGGTGTAGTTGCCTTCGCGGGAGGTCACATACACCACATCGTGAAGCTGAGCGCTGCCGTCGGCCGGACGCGCCACCATGTCGCGGCACAGAGAGCCGTCCATGTTCAGCGGGTTGTGCTCTTTGTTGCGCAGCCAGGCGTTCTTTATCAGCAGGTCTTTTTGGCCGTGGGGAACGTTCATGCGGTAAAATTCATACTCGTGGTCCTCGCGGTAGACGCTGTAGTTCTGCTCGCCGGTGAGTGTCTCTTTGGTCAGGGTGCGTGTGCTGCTGATGCCGGGGTCGTGCTTGGCGGCGCGGGCTATCACGCGCCAGCAATAGATGCCGTCGGCGACGGCGCTGAAGGGCATTGAGCACTCGTAGTACTGGCCGTCCTTGGTGAACGACTTGGTGCTCCAGGCTATGTTGTCGAAGTTGGAGGAGGCGGAGAGTTGCAACTCATATTCCGTGGCGTCAGTCACGGAGTGGAAGCGGAAGGTGATGTCGCCGTAAAAGGTGGCGTTGTCATCGGGGAGCTTGAGCTGAGGCTTGTCCAGGTCCGGATAGTCCACAGCCGCCGGCGAGGTGAAAGAGCGTGTCTCGGAGATTTTTTGGTTGGCATTGTTCTTGTTGGCACGCACGCGCCAATAGTGGGTGGTGGAATGAGCAAGGCCGTCCAGGTTCAGAGTCAGAGACTTTGCAGTGGTGGTTTGGCTGAGGACTATTGACGAGAAGGCGGAGGACGTTGAGATTTCCAGGGTGAAGGTTGCGCCGTTGGTGCCGCTCCATGAGAAGGTCTGGTCAGAGGCGGCTTGCACGCCGTTGGCGGGAGAGGTGAGGCTCACGTCCAGCGTCTCGAGTGACGGTGCGTTCAGTGTTGTGGCCGGCCACTCCCGGCCGTAGCGGTCAAGGGGTGTAACGGCATACCAGTAGCCGGAGGTCTTGCCGGAGGGGAGTGTTGCTGAGTTTGTGTAGGTTATGTCAACGATATACTCTGCCTTGTATCCGCCTTTTTCACTGGCGGCATCAATCTGATTCACCGTAGAGGGGATGGCATAGACCACGTAGCGTGTGTTGCTGAGGGCGTTCCATGTCAGCGCGGTTCCGCTGCGCTTGAGGCCGCTGATGGTGCCGGGCGTCGAGCCGGAGAAGTGGGTGCAGATGGGATGCAGCGACTTGTGGGGCGTGCACTGGTTCTTGATGCTCTGTCCCATGTTGTTGTTGACTATGCTGGCGCCGCGATAGTAGACAACGCCGCTGTTGCCGTCCCAGCTGTATGTGCGTGTGAACTTTATCTCCTTCACATACTCGGACACATCCCATCCGTCGGCAACGCTGATGGAGGGATAGAACAGGCAATCAAGCGCTTTGGCGGCCTGGTTCCACCATTGAGTAAGGGGCCCGAAGGGGTTTGTTGAATGGGTGCTGTTCCAGTAAAGCTGCGGTGAGATGAAGTCGACGCTCTTGTTGCGCATCCAGGCAATGGGGTCAGAGTAAATCTTTGAATACTGCCAGTCCGAGGCAGAGCAATATTTGGACAGCGGCTCAATGTTGTCTGTGCTCACAACGCCGCGGTTGGCCACGCCGGCCGGCGCCACGCCAAAGCGCACGTAAGGCTTGATGCGGTGCACTGTCTCGTGGCACATGCTGATGAGGTCATTCACTTGCTTGCGGCGCCAGTCGGCTATGCCGAGGCTGCCTTTGTCGGAGGCTTCCTGATAGGTGGTCCAGTCTTCGGCGGAGCTGGTCTCGGTTATGCCCTCGGGATAGAAATAGTCATCAAAGACAATGCCGTCAATGTCATAATTGCCGGTGAGGACGGCGCAGACATTGGAGATTTTGGCCTTGACGGCGGTGAGGCCGGGGTTGTAGCAGTATTTGGCGGAACCGTTATCGGAGGAGGTTTTGCCGGGAACAAAGTGATGGATAATCCAGCCGTTTGAGACGGCCGCCTTGTCGAGGGTGCAGTTCTGATAGAGCCAGGGGACGTAAGAGGAGGCGGCGCCGGGGTCGCTGGTGGGGTTACATGAATAGAAACGGTAGGGGTTTACCCAGGCGTACAGCTCTATGCCGCGGGCGTGGGCCTCCTGAATCCAGTATTCCAGGGGGTCGTAGGCCGCCTCGCTTCCGCGCGTGCCGGATATATAATGTGAATATGATTCATATACGCCGTGCGCCGTGCCGTTTGACTCCGTGAAGGTTGTCTTTTTGTAGATGCGGTCGCCCATGATGCGCACGTGCAGATACACCACGTTGACGCCGGCGGCCTTGTAGGAGTCAAGGCAGCTGACGGCGGCGGCTTTCTGGACGGCGGCGGCGGCTTCGGTGGTGCCGCGCTGCGACGATGTGCACCAGTCGCCGACCAGAGGCGACACCCACACGCCGCGGACCTCGCGCTTGGGATAGGTTTCAGCGGCACGTAAGCCGCTGATGTTCAGACAGAGGACTGTCAGCACAAATAGAAAGCGCTGAATTGCGCCATGGATCCCTCTTCTTCCTTTCATATTATTTTATGGATTGTTAGGGCCACGGCATAGGAACATTTAGTCTGCCGGGCCAGGTTAATTGTCGTTAGTTTTGCAGTGGCAAGCGGCGGTGGCGCAGACGCATCATGCGGTCGGGGAGCGCGATGCTTGGCGTTGGTGAGGGGCGGCTGTGCATGGCTTTTCAAACCACCGTCGGTTGCGAGGAGAGAGGGCTACGCTGCTTGCAGTTTTTTGCATTATGGACTTCCTGACTTATAATCTGAAAGATTCCTGCTGCTCTTTTTTCCTTTCTTTAGCTTTCTTTTTTAAGCGCAAAAATAACACAATTATGCGAGATACAATGCTTTTTTTGTTAATTATATTAGCAATTTTAAGATATTTTAATTTTTAATCATCTATTTTTGCTTAAATTTTCATCCCAACTATTGCAAATTTCGTCATGTATGCTTAATTTTGCATTGGAAAAAGTAGGGACGCCATCAGTTGTCTCGCCCGTTTCGTTTTCGAGGGGGGATGTGACATAAGTTGTCGCGCGAATGAGACGATGTCGTCGGAAATGTGTAAGTTTGATTAAATCTTTTTGCTTTGAATTACAGACTTCTTAAGAAGTGTATTTTTTGCCATCATGTTATCACGCTTAGTAACCTGTATTATTTTGGCTGTCAGCTTTCTGCCCGCCTCTGCGCTGCTGCGTATGAGCCGTGACCAGGTGCTGGATACGCTGGACAGATATCTGACCGAACAGAGCGTCTATGACGCCCGCGCCCGCCAGCGTGTACAGGCCAAAGTGCGCCGCCTCTCCACGCTCACCGGCGCTGCCCGGCAGCAGCTCCAGGAGGACATCATCAGCGACTACATGCACATAAACGTCGACTCAGCCCTGCTCCAGCTCGCGCGTGCCGAGGCCGCCGCAACAGACTCTGCGGCACGTATGCGCCTGCGGTTCATGCGCCTGGAGGCATATCCCATCAAGGGCATGCTCCACACCTCGCTCCTCGAGTTTGAGAAGATCGACCCCGCCACACTCCCCGAGAGCGTCAAGCCCGTATACTTCCGTTGCGCCTCGCAGGTCAACGACTATGCCCGCGACATGTACGACCAGCCTCAGTATAAGCGCAATTTCATCAACGTCTCCCGAATGATGATGGACTCGCTCATGAACCATGTGCCCCGCGACTCGTTCATGTACCGCTATTATAAGGCCTCCTCGCGAATCATCAGCCCCGAAGGCGCCGAAGCCGTCGCCGAGATGACCGTCATGCTCGACTCGCTCAGCCGCGACGAGCGCATCTATGCGCGCATTGCCGGCGAAATAGGCAACTACTACGCCACGAACCACCGCAACACCGAGCGCGCCGAGTTCTACTATGCCCTCTCCGCCATCTCCGACATCCTCACCGGCAACAATGAGGCTACGTCGCTCCACCGCCTCGGCAAACTCCTCTACGATCGCGGCGACGTGGAACGCGCCATGCGCTACCTCACTGTCTCCCTCCAGCGAAGCGTCTCCAGCGGCGTGCGTATCCGTGCCCTCGAAATCGCCGAAGCCCTCCCCCTCGTCATCGCCGCCAACCGCCTCCATGACGCCAGCCAGCGCTCCCGCCTCGAGATGCTCCTCGCCATCATCGGCATTGTCGCCGTCCTCCTCATCGTCGCCGTCGTCGTGCTGTGGCGCCAGCGCATGAAACTCGGCCGCATGCGCCGCATGCTCTCCAAACGCCATCAGGAAAAAGACCGTTACATACGCCAGCTCCTCAGCCTCTGCGCCGCCTACCTCCAGGCCATGACCGACATGAACCGCCTCACCACGCGCAAACTCAAGGCGAAACAATACCAGGACCTGCTCGAACAGCTCGAGTCCGGCAAGATGGTTCGCTCCCAGCTCCAGGCTTTCAACACCATCTTCGACGACGCCTTCCTCAAGAACTATCCCGACTTCATCCCCGGCGTCAACCGCCTCCTCCAGCCCGACAAACGCTTTGTCGAGGCCGACTATGAGAACGGCATGAACACCGAGCTTCGCCTCCTTGCCTTCATCTGGCTCGGCGTCGACGACAGCCAGGAGATAGCCAAGTTCCTGGGCCTCAGCGTCAACTCCGTCTACACCTACCGCAACCGCCTCAAGAGCCGCGCCCTCAGCAAAGACACCTTCGAAGCCGACCTCCGCCGCCACTCTGCCGCCGCCCTCTGACTCCCCGCTCCCGATCACTCACTTGTCTCTCCCACAATGATTCCGGCATTTGCGCCCGGGACGGTGTGGGAGCGGCATCTTCTTACAAAGATGCATGCAATTAGCTCAATACGCTTTCTCAGCTACAAGACGGTGCGCTGATATATTATTTATGCTGTCCGATAAAAGTTGAGAACGCCCTAAAAGCATGGTTCGACTGCTGATTCTAAGGTGATCGAATTCGTTTTTCTGATTTCCAAGTCCCTTAAAATCACGCCCTGATTTCAGTCACCATATCTGCGACTGGGAACGCGGGCGTTCCCAGTCGCAGAATGAACGATAGCATGTTAATCGATCGCTGTGAGGAAGCCATACAACCCCGGAATAACGCCGTATAAGCCCACTGACAGGTAACGCAAAGTAGGCTCTTCCGCCTGTGTTTATCGTACAGCAATTATTTTAATTCGTGGTGCAACAGCGGGGGGAGGGGGTTAGAGGGCGACGATGAGGGGCTGATTGGCGAAGATTTTGGGGCGTGAGTTTCTAAATTAGTAAAAAGTGAATCTATATTGGGATATGTATTTGAAATTGGCAATGCTTTGAAATATAGTGAGATAGCATTACAATCGGTGGAATTAAATCTATATTAAATCTCAATTTGCTTTACAGGGCGTGGTAAATGTCGTACCTTTGCACCAGCATTAAGGTAAATATTAATTCAGGTCTAAGATTCAAGGTTATTATTTTAGGATTTTTGTAGTATCAAGTTAATGGCTGCACCGAGAGGTGCGGCCATTATTGATTATTGGAGGTTACTGCTTTCCGCTAAAAAACGGGCGGAGCGAGGACGGCAGAACCTTCCATGGGTGTAGGCGCACTGCGCAGCCTGCACCGCCTGGCTACACTAATTGCCCGCTCTGCGGGCGTTCCCGGTCGCCGAACATCTACGCCGGCAGACCATGAGGCGGGGATTGCTTTTTGGGGGGAGCTCGGAAATCAGAAACAAAATTCCGATAGCCTTAGACTCATCAGTAGAGCCATGCTTTTATGCCGGTCGCAACTTTTATCGGACAGCAATAATTTGGAAATGATGTGTTACTAGGGTGAGGGAGTGTTTGAACTTGTTGTTGAGAGCAGAGAAGGGCTGTGGAGGAGATGAATAATGTCGGATTTTTGTCGCGAAAAGGCGGAAAATATGATTTTTTGGAGGGCTTGCAGAAAATTATTTTCTATATTTAGGCTTGTACGGAAATTTTATAAATGACAGACTGATAGAAGATTAAGATTTTATTTTGCGAAAGAAATCTATATTATGTCTTGATAGGGCTAAAAAGGCTTGTGAGGTGTTGTAATTTTGCTTCAGCATTAAGGTAAATAATATAATTCAGGTCTAAGATTCAAGGTTATTATTTTAGGATTTTTGTAGTATCAAGAATGGCTGCGCCGGGAGGCGCGGCCATTTATTTAATGTAGCGTTCAAAAGGGACGCTTTTTTTGTCGTGGATGGAGTGCGAGCAGAGTGAGCAGATGGCGCAGTCAAGGGAGGGGCTGACGGGGGAAGGCGTCGATGAAGGAATCGGGCGTGGCGTTGAGGATGGTGACGCCGCGGCGCGAGGCCCAGGCCTGGATGCGGTGGTAGGAGCGGAAGGCCACGTAGAAGCTCATGATGATGTCGTGGAGGTGATAGCCTTCGTAGACACTGTTGACGCGCCGCTGCTCGGAGGAGCTGTCTTTGTAGAAGTGAGGTTGGACTGAGATAACGCGGTTCTGTTCGTCGACGGCAATGGTCTGCATCCAGCTGTGGTCAGCACCTGTGATGTATATCTTCTTGTAGCCCAGCCATATACCGGCCATAAGTGACACGATCAGCACGTTGCGGGGGCGCGGCATCGCGAGGCGTGACGAATAGAATGAGCGCTCGAACCATCCGAAGCCTTCAACGCCGACGGCATTGATGGTGCGCACCGTGAGATTGGCGTTTGCTGTTATGCTTTTAGGCAAACTTTTGCGGAAATTCCGGGGGACGATTATGGTCATGGGCCAGTCAACGCTTGCCAGCGCGGTGTGCAGTTTGACGAGGTTGGCGTTGTCGGGGTCATTGCTGAAGAAAACGCCGTCGGCCATGACATAGTACTGTGGCTTGAGCTCGAAGAACTCGGGCGCGAGTGCGGCGAAATTCACCGACATAAGCGCCGCCTGCGAGAGTATTGCGGGCCTGGTGTCCAGTACGTTACGCAGCGACGGCCCGTTGCCCATTATGACCAACGGACGAGGGTCGTCGACAGACCGCAGCGATGGGCGACGGCTCTGAACGGCCATTTTCATGCATCCTTTCAGGGTCTGTCCCAGCAGTGTCGGAAATTCTGATACTTTCATAGCCAAGCAGCGTTAGTTAAGTGAGAAAGCCGGCGTCAGAGCGATTCCTCATTATAATTGTGCGTACGCAGATATTCGGTGACCTTATTGAGGCGGACTGACGGACCTAACAGGCACATTGCGAGAGAGTTGCTGAACGTTAGCTGCCGCGTCATGTCGTCATAGAACTCCGAGCCGTAGATTGCGCGGGCGATGCGCGGCCATTTGATTGTGAGCACATGCTTGTCGCCGAGACGATAAGCGAGGGCGTCGATGAGTTCGTCCATGGCTGTCTCCGTTCCGTCGGTGAGATTCACCGTATGTCCCTGATGCTCAGGACGTATGGCCAGTGCGGCGACGTCAGTTGCGTGGATGAGGCTGATGAGGCCTTCGTTGTCACGGATGTGGAGCAATGTGCCACGGGCTATGCCGCGCGCCAGGCGCATGGCGAGGCCGCGCATGCCGGTGCCGATTACCTCCGGGCAGCGTACGATGGTGACAGCCAGACTGTTGCGCGCGCACCACTCAGCCCACGCCTCCTCTTTTTCGCGCCATGGCGACGAGGAAAGCAAAGACGTTTCCTCCGTGAGCTCGCGACCGGCCTTGACATTGTATATGTCAGTTGACGAAACCATTACCGCCAAAGCAGGCTTGCTTTCTCCGACAGCATCGAAAGCGGTAACCACCATATAGTCAGACAATTCGCGCTGAAAATACGGCAGCAGAAATTCACGCTCCGGCATGTAGACCACCGCCAGAGGCTTTGCGGGCGTGGCGTCAGCCGAGGCATCGCCTTCACCAGAGGGCGAACACTGCGATTCTGCGTTAATATGTTGCTGCTCAGAGCTCTCTATGCTGTCTTGTTTCATTTTATTCTGAAGAGATAGAGGTAATGACGGAGGATGGTGAACCACGAAACCGAGAAGCCCATAGAACGCAGGGCCTTGCGGCGTTCGGCGTTGTTAATCCAAAGGCGCGAGGACAGGCGTGTTGCCAGACCGCCGGGCTCCATCGCCACCATGTCGCGTGCGAGATAGCGGCCGCGCAGGTTGTCGTTGAAGAAGATGCGGAGAATCATTTCATAGTCGCCGGCGTTACGGTAATCCGTTGAGTACAAGCCAACTTCGCGCTGGGCTTTAGCCGTAATATATAGCGAAGGGTGGGGAGGCTGGAATCCCGTCAGCAGCGTTTCGCGCGAAGCGGGGCGTCCCTGGAAAAGACGTCCGATGCGCCCTTTGCGTGTGAGATAATGAATGTCGCCATAGACGTAGTCCGGCGCCTCGATGGCGCTGAACGCGTTCACGACATCCTGAATGACAGAGTTATCGGAGAATACGTCGCCTCCGTGGAGCAGGCCTATGATGCTGCCCGATGCTGCCGAGATGCCCGCATTGATTGCATCGTAAACGCCGACCGGCTCGCGGCGTATGATAATAGACTGAGCTTCAGCCTCTTTGAGGACAGCGTCGGTGCCGTCCGAGCTGCAACCGTCCACGATAATGTGCTCCACCTCCACGCCCGGCTGCAGACGCTGAGCGTTGATGCTCGCTATGGTGCGCCGCAGGCCCTCGGCTTTGTTGTGCGTTATGGTTATCAGGCTGACTTTCATTACATTACGCTGTGTTGGATGTGATACACGATAGTCAGGCCGATAGCCATGAGCACGGCAAATACGGCCAGCCATATCCAAAGCGCGCGTCTTTTGCGACAGCGCACGAGGACGGCACCGACGGCAGGTGCCATGAGCGGTACGGCGCAGAGAGCATAGCGCGGGACAGTTCCCAGGGCCACGTAAACGGGTATGAGCCAGCAAAATACGCCCCAAAGCGTGAGCGCCAGCAGACGTTTGTCGCCGGCCGACCGTTTTGCGGCGCAGAGATAGAAAACGACCACGGCGCCAAACAGATACCAGGGGTAGGAGAAATGCGCCATGTAGAGTGTGAGCCCGAACTCAGCGTCGCCGCCAAAGTCCCACGGAAGCGGGATTATGAACTGCACGAGAGCCAGAATCGGGAACAGGATTATTTTCTGAAGGGGAGAATGGGGGGCGTCTTCGCCGAGCATGTTGAAGAAGGCAACGCGGTCTTCAGCGGTATTCTCGGCAAACGGGTGACTGTTAGATAATTGATACTGAATGGTTGGAGTGACGGCCATGCTCTTGGCTACAAACATAACGACCAGGCCAATGACAATTACGGCCGCGATGAAAGGCCACCGGCTGCGCTGTGTACGTGGCGTTACGAGCGCCATAATGATGATGCCGACAAGGAGTTCCAGGACGACGTTGGGGCGTGCGAACGACACCGCCAGTATCGCCCCCAGCGCCCACCACAGAGTGGTGCGACGCCATTGGCACAATCCGTAAGCGGCTATCGCAAAGCCCATTACCACCCAAATATCTTTTACCAGGATTGTCGCCGACACCATCAGATAGGCCACCATCGCAGTTGCCCCTAAAGCGGCGGTGGCCACGACGCGCGAACGTGTGAGGCGCCAGGCGGTCAGGGTGGTGAGCAGCAGCGTTACTGCGCCCGCTATCATGCTGACCGTCAGTGCCATGGCTATCGACGGGCCAAAAGGAATGAACGTTATGGCGAGGATTGCGCCGTAGAGATTCCACACCAGCGGGGCAGTGCGCCAGTTGCCCTCATAGAAGGCATTGGCGTTGATCCACGACCGGTAGGCATCCTCGTTGATAAGAAGCGGGAAGGAGTCGGAATAGCCTTGTCCTGTGGAGAACATATTGGCATCCAGCATGATACCGATTGTGATCAGCATTACAGCCACAACAAATATTGTCTCGGCGAGCGACTGACGGCCCATTGCACAACGCATAACGGCCACGCCACCGACCATCGCCAGTGCCGACAATATAAAAATAACCCGGCCGTGAGCAAGGTTTGGCTGACATTCCCCCACTAAAATAACGACGAGCATAGCGCCAAGAATCGGAAGTGCCTGAAGCCAGTTTCCGGCGACGGCACGCCACGCCCGGCCGCACGAAACTGTGCGGCAACGGCGCGGCTCCGTGGTTGCCGGAGCTGTCGCAGAGGCATAACGAGACGGCTCCGATGACTGCGAAGCTGTCCCGGCGGATGATTGCTTTGGCGTATTCGTTTGCATTCCGCTGCAAAGTTACTATTTTTCGGCGATGTGACGGCAATAAGTGGCCGAAAAAAGATAAATTTTCTTGCCCGGCACAAATATATTCTCGAATTTGGGCGATTTTCGCAGAATAATTAGTAATTTTGTACTTACGTTGAATTAGAAACCAATCCCGAACGAAGGCGCTCATGCAAGAGAAACCAGTCATCGCCCCACAGACCTCGACGGAGGCCGCATCCACGACGGCCCCCGCCGCGAAGGCGAGCGCACCCTTGCGCGTGGACGTCGACGCGGTCATGCGTGCCAAGCTGGGACGCCGCTACCGGTGGTACCTGCGCCCCGTCGCCTCATTGCTCAAGCGCATCATCCATCAGAAGGGCCTCAACGGCATCCTCGAGCGCCACGGCCACCTTCGCGGCGCCGACTTCTGCAAAGCTGCGCTGGCCGACCTCGACATCACCGTCCGCGCCAACGGCCTGGAGAACCTGCCGCCGCCCACGCAGCGCCGCGTCATCTTCGCCAGCAACCATCCCCTGGGCGGTCCCGACGGACTGGCGCTCATCCAATTCATGCACGACTACTATGGTGGCGACGTCTATGTCGTTGTCAATGACCTGCTTATGGCCGTCGAGCCGCTTCGCGACGCCTTTGTGCCCGTCAACAAACACGGCGCGCAGGGCCATGCCGGCGTCCGCGCCCTCGATGCCGCCCTCGCATCCGACAACCCCGTGCTCTTCTTCCCCGCCGGCCTCGTCTCGCGCAAACGCAACGGCGTCATCGCCGACCTCGCGTGGAAGAAAACCTTTGTCAGCAAGGCAGTTGAATACCACCGCGACGTTGTGCCCCTCTTCTTCACCGGCCACAACAGCCGCACCTTCTACCGCCTGGCTCGCCTGCGCGAGAAGAGCGGCCTGAAGTTCAACGCCGAGATGGTGCGCCTCCCCGCCGAGCTCTTCCGCCTGCGCGGCAAGACGCTCACCATCAACTGCGGACGCCCCGTGCCCTGGCAGCAGCTGCACACCGGCCCCGACGCCGCGAAAAGCGTGGAGCACATACGCAGCCTCGTCTACGCTATGGACCCCGCAAACCTCAATCCCAAGAAACCCTAATGCCCTATGGACCAGAATACTGACTCACTCACCTTTGACAACATCATCCCCCCTGTGGAGGTGGAGCGCATCATGGCCGAACTCACCGAGGACCGCTTCCTGCGCCACACCAACAAGGGCGGCAACGAGATCTACGTGCTTGACGGCCGCGAGGCTCCCGACACCATGCGTGAGATCGGACGCCTGCGCGAGATCGCCTTCCGCGGCGCCGGCGGTGGCACCGGCACAGAGTGTGACATTGACCAGTTCGACCTCATGGACCCGCCCTGCCGCCAGCTCATCGTCTGGGACCCCAACGAGAAAATGATTCTGGGCGGCTACCGCTTCATCTTCGGCAACGACGTGCGCTACGACGCCCCCGGCGTGCCGCGCATGGCCACCTCCCACATGTTCAGCTTCTCCGAGAAGTTCCTGAACGAGCTGCTGCCGCAGACCGTCGAGCTGGGGCGCAGCTTCGTGCGCACCGAGTACCAGTCGAGCCGCGCCGGTGCCAAGGCAATCTACACCCTCGACAACCTCTGGGACGGCCTCGGTGCCCTCACCGTGCTCCATCCCGAAATCAAATACCTCTTCGGAAAAGTGACCATGTATCCCGGCTACCTGCCCCAGTGCCGCAACATGCTCCTCTATTTCCTCCACAAACATTTCCCTGACAATGAGGGGCTTGTGCGCCCCATCAAGAAGCTCAACACCAACATGGATCTCGACGCCATGGCACGCCTCTTCTCCGGCCGCGACTTCAAGGAAGACTACCGCATCCTCAATGCCGAGATACGCCGCTACGGCTTCAACATCCCTCCGCTTGTGAACGCCTACATGAGCCTGTCGCCGGGCATGCGCATGTTCGGCACCGCCATCAACACCGAGTTCGGCGACGTCGAAGAGTCGGCCATCATCATCGCCATCGACGACATCTACGAGGCCAAGAAACAGCGCCACATCTCCACGTTCACGCCCTCGTGCCCCTGAGGACGTGGCGGCCGCCCCATCCCCTATATATAATAATGTGTAACCGCACACCCCGCCGGCGCCACCACACGTGCCCGCGAGGAACGCAGCCATGCCCGGCCGGCGGCGCCGTGCGCGAAAAGCTGTGGCTGAGAAATTTGTCGCAAGCGCTAACATTTTTGAAAAAATTAAGCTAAAAAGCTTTAAGATTTGAACTATTTTGCGTAAATTTGGGCGCTAAAACAGTTCGAACCGTCCCGCTCAGGATGCCCACGGGCCTCCTCCGCCATGGCCGACTCGCTGTTGCATCATATTTGGAGATTGTGTAATACGCACTATCTCAGATATTTACCTTGAAATCATCACCCAACCCGAAAAGTAAAATTTTCTACTACAATAATTATTAAGTTTTCAAATCTACATGAACCTTAAACATCTACCTCAGTCATTAAAGGTTTCCGCCCTTGCTCTCATACTGGGCAGCGGCGCAGCCGTGACGCACGCGGAGATCAACTACTACGAGTGCGTAGACATGGGCTTCATCTCCACCACCCACAAAACGGCGGTCGGAACCGTAGCCACGTCAAACAAGGGTACCGAGATCATGCTGGTTAAGGACAACAAACTGCAGACGCTGGTCTCCGGACCGGGCGCCGGCATGTATGTCAACTACAGCAAAGACGGTAAGTATGTGGGCTTCAAGAAGATCGACAACAAAACCGGTGAGCAGGCTCCCGCAGTTCTGGACCTCACCACCGGCGCTGTTCGTCTGCTGGAGTCCTACGTCAACCAGTGCGGACAGGTTTCCTTCGCCGATGACGGCACCATGGCTTACACCGTCGGCAACGACCTGATTGTGCGCAAAGGCGACAGCCGCCGCAAATTCAGCCTGGGCACGTATGTCAACATTGCCAACATCAGCCCGGACGCCACACAGGTTGCCTACAGCGACTTGGACGGCAACAGCTTCATTCTGAACGTTGCCACCGGCTCCATCGAGAAATTCGCCGAAGGCGGCGGCTATCGCGCCATCTGGTCGCCGGACGGCAAGAAGCTGGCTCTGCAGTACATCAACGGCGATGCCGCCTCCTACGACAAGGCATCA
>SFOH01000027.1 GCA_004552485.1 Bacteroidales bacterium
CCTGTGAGTTGGCCACAAGCTCCTTGGCGTTGACGCCGATGTCGTAGAAGTTGCGGCGCCACTGGGGGTGACGGTTCATGGTGAGGAACTGCCATCCGGAACGGTAGGCGTAGGTGCCTGTCTGGCTCTTGCCGGCGGTGGTGAGGCACTGTGAGAGGTAGATGCCGTACTCGGCATGGTCATAGTTAATCTGGCTGGCATAATAGACTACCACGGGGAGACCCAGCTCACAGGTGTTCTTGTGAGCCACGTCGGGGTTGACGTTCTCATAGAGGTTGTCCTCGCAGCCGGTGGCGCCCAGGCCGAGGACGGCTGCCAGCGCCAGCGTTTTTATAGTGTTGATGGTTTTGTTTGCCATGACTGTTTAGAAAGAGACGTTGACATTGAAATTGAAGCTGCGCATAGAGGGCACCGAGTAGTTGTCGATGCCCATGGCACCGGTACCGTTGGCAGCGGTGGGCATCACCTGAGGATCGGCGCCGCTGTACTTGGTGGCCAGGAAGAGGTTGCGACCGGTGAGCGAGCACTTCAGGCCCTTGATGGGGTTGGATGAGCCCAGCTTGTTCATCAGGCGCGTGAAGTCGTAAGCCAGGGTGACGTAGCTCAGACGCAGGTATGAGCCGTTTTCAATGAAGTTGGAAGAGACGTTGTAGATGTAGTTGTTGAATGTTGTCTGGTCCAGGATGACGGGAGTGGTGTTCTGTGAGTAGGTGCCGTCGCCGTTCTCGACCACGCCCTTGAAGACAACCTTGTGGTTGCGGTAGGGAACGAGGCCCTTGGCCTGGCCGTTGGAGAAGAGGCCGCGGCCGGTGATGTTGGCCACGTCGCCGCCGATACGTCCGTCGAGGAGGAATGAGAGCGAGAGGTCCTTCCATGAGAAGGTGGAGCCGAAGCCGATGAGGCATTTGGGCTCACGGTTACCGATGAGTTTACCTTTGGCGGGGTTGATGCGGGGATAGCCGGAGGCGTCGATGAGGACGTCGCCGTTCTCGTTGCGCAGGTAGTCGATACCGGAGAGGGCCGTGGTCGAGCCGCCCTGGTAGGCGGAGGCGAAGATGTCGCCGTACTGGCCGCCCTGAATCTCGCTGACGTTTTCGGGAAGGCTCAGCACCTTGCCGCGGTTGTAGGAGAAGTTGAGGTTGGCTGTCCAGTTGAAGTCCTTGCTCTGGAGAATGTCCTGAGCCAGTGAAATTTCCATACCTTTGTTCTCGATAGAACCCTCGTTGCGGGTCTGGAGAATGGTACCGGATGAGGGTGACACGCGCACGCTCACAATCTGGTTGTCGACGGTGGTGTTGTAATAGGCAATGTCCAGACGGGTGCGGTTGCGGAAGAAGCGCAGGTCAGCACCGATTTCCCATGACTTTGTCATCTCGGGCTCCAGGTAGACAGCGCGTGAGATGGTGGGGTTCACGCCGAAACCGCCGTCGGGGAAGTTTGTCCAAGTCTTGTAGTTGTCGGAGAAGAGGTTGGTGGGAGCGTCCTTACCGACCTTTGCCCAGTTACCGCGGATCTTACCGTAAGAGAATACGGGGCTCTGAATCTTGAAGAGCTCGGAGAAGATGATACCGCCGGTGAACGAGGGGTAGAAGTAGGAAGTCTTGTCGGACTGCTTCAGCGTCGAGGAGCCGTCCATACGTCCGGTCACTGAGACCTGGATTACGCTGCGGTAGTCGAAGCGGATTTCGCCGAAGTAGCCGTACTTGTTGCGTTTGTTGTGGTTCAGGTAGACCTGAGCCTCGCCTGAGCCGTACTGCAGATATTCGGGGGTGAGGTTGTTCATGGAGATGAAGTCACCGTCCAGCACGAACTTGTAACCGCCCAGACCGGCAGAAGTGCTCTTGAGCTGTGAGTACTCGGCGCCGAGGAAGAAGTTGAGGTTGAAGTCCGAGTTGATGTTCCAGTGGTAGTTGGCCAGGGCCTGTGCACGGAACTGTTCGGAACGTGAGGGAGTGTAGACATACTCACCCATGCGGCGGTCGTAGTCTTCCTGAATACCGCTGGGGAACTGCATTGTCTCATTGCCATTCTCGTCGAGGACGGGTTCGAAGATGAACTCTTTGCCGGCGGCGGAGAAGCGGGGCATAATGGCGCTCTCGTAGGAGCTCCAGCCCTTATCGTAGTTGACCTTGCCGGTGAGGGTGAGGTTCTTGACGGGCTCCCACTGGATGGAGCCGTTGATGATTACACGTGAGCTCTCGGACTCGGAGCGGTCCTTGTAGCGTCCGTAGTAGGGAGAGACGGTGGCGTCCACACGCTGCTGGTTGGTGAGCTCGTCCCAGTTGTCATAGCGGTTGCTCCAGTTGGGAAGGCCGGTGTTGGGATCCTCGTAGTCGGACATGTCCTTGTTGATGGCCCAGCCGTAGACGGTGCTCATGGAGTTGCCGAATGCGCGGCTCTTGGAGTCGATGAAGTTGGAGGAGAGCATGATTTTCACAGCCTTCGAGGGGTTGAATTCGCCCTTCACGAAGACGCCCATGCGTTTCTTGTAGTCCTTGGGAACAACACCCTGGTTGTCCATATAGTTGGCTGAAGCGTAGGCCGAGTATTTCTCGTTGCCGCCGGACAGTGAGATGTCATACTTCTGCATGAAACCTGTGCCCAGGAAGTTGTCCACGTTGTCATAGTAGACATCCTCGGTGCCCATGCGGGGACCCCAGCCGCCGGCAGTGTTGCTGACGTAGAAGCCGTTGGCACCGCCCACGTAGATGTCCTGGAGTTTGGGTTTGCGGAGAACGTTGCTGATTTCCCAGCCGCCGTTGACGGTTACGTTCACCTTGCCCTCCTTACCGGACTTGGTAGTGATGATGATGACGCCGTTGGCACCCTCCTGACCGTAAAGAGCGGATGCGGCAGCACCTTTCAGCACTGACATCGACTCGATATCGGAGGAGTTGATATCGCCAATCGCGCTGGCACCGCCGCGCACGGCCATGCCGTCGATAACGAAAAGAGGCTCGTTGCTCTGGGCGTTGTTGATGGATGAGATGGCGCGCACCACAATCTGCGATGCGGAGTTAGGCGAACCACCGGCGGTGGACACCTGAAGGCCGGCCACCTTGCCCTGGAGGGAGTTGACGAAGTTGGCGCTTTGGCCGGCTGTCACTTCGTCGGCCTTCAGCTCGCTGACCGAGAAGTTCAGCTTTGACTTTTCCTGGCTCTGACCCATGGCGGTTACCACCACCTCGCCCAGAGTCTCGGTGTCGTCGGTGAGCTGCACGTCGATGACGGTTTTCGAGCCCACCGTGATGGTCTGTGTCTTTGAGCCCACGTACGAGAAGACCAGAACGCTCTTGTCAGAGGGCACGTTGATTGAATATTTTCCGTCGAGGTCAGTGGCAACGCCTCCGGCAACGCCCTTGACTTGTACGGAAACGCCCATACAGGGGTCTCCGAATGAGTCGAGCACTGTACCGGTGACCACGCGGGCCTGCGCCAGCAAGGCCACGAGGGAAAACAACAGAAGGAATAGATGTTTCTTCATAACGATTTCATTTGTTGTTATTCAAGGTTTGGTTAATTTACTCTGATTAATTGATTGATTGTCATGAACTGTTTTTTTGTATTTGTTTATTAAATTTGATTTTTAAGGAGTGCGGATGCGCGCACGCGTGATGGGAGTTGGAGGCCGGGGTCCGGAAAGGGCAGCCGGCTTGGACGCAAGCGCAGAGCGCAGCTTTCGCCGCGGTCATCGGGAGGAGAGAGTTTGTCAGCTTATAGGCAAAAAGGTGATGAAAAGATTGGTATTCAGTTGATTTATAATGGTATTGATTTGAGAAGGGCGTTGGGCGCTGTTCCCAAACGCCGGGCCCTTCCGCGTCTAAGCTACAAACTTACCACATTTTTTGGAGAAAAAAGAGGTTTGTTAATATTGTTTAACACAGTTTTGTTTTCGCCAACGTTTTTTAACGCGCCCGGCGGCCCGGCTACGGGGCGCCAAGGGCAGGCAGAGAGCGCAGGCGCGGGCGAGCCGGGCAGGCGGCCAACCCGGAGGACCGTGCCGGGAGCCTGCGGCTCCCGGTGGGCGCCGGACCGCGGGCCAAGCCTCGCGCACGCCCGCGCGCGTTGAATTATTTTTTCCTTATAATGTGCCGTGTTTTTCAAACTTTTTCATTACTTTTGTGCCCGTATTTTGAACTGCGGGCCCTCCGCGCCCCGCCGCCCCTTTCATGAAAACTACAAAACACAATAGAACAGCATGCAGAAAAATCTTGTGATTGTTGAGTCGCCGGCAAAGGCCAAAACCATCGAAAAATTCCTGGGCAGTGACTACAAGGTCATGTCCAGCTACGGCCATATCCGTGACCTCTGCAAGAAAAATTTCTCCGTTGAAGTCGACAACGGATACAAACCCATATACGAAATCCCCGAGGACAAAAAAGGCATCGTTGCCGACCTGAAGAAGGCCGCCAAAAAAGCCGAGACCGTGTGGCTGGCGTCCGATGAAGACCGTGAGGGAGAGGCCATTGCGTGGCACCTGTACGAGGTGCTGGGGCTCAAACCCGAGAACACGCGCCGCATCGTCTTCCACGAAATCACCAAGAACGCCATCCTCCATGCCATCGAAAATCCGCGCGACATCGACCTCAACCTCGTCGACGCCCAGCAGGCCCGCCGCGTCCTCGACCGCATCGTGGGCTTCGAGCTGAGCCCCGTGCTGTGGAAGAAGATCAAGCCGCAGCTCTCGGCCGGCCGCGTCCAGTCCGTGGCCGTGCGCCTCATCGTCGACCGCGAGGAGGAGATCAAAAACTTCAAGGCCGAGCCCTATATGCGCGTCACCGGGCGCTTCGACACCGCCGCCGGCCACGCCGTGCGCGCCGAGCTGAGCCGCCGTCTCCCCGACATGGACGCCGCGCAGAAGTTCCTCGAGGACTGCCGCGGCGCCGCCTTCACCGTCGGCGACGTCCAGGTCAAGCCCTTGCGCAAGAGTCCGGCGCCGCCCTTCACCACCTCCACGCTCCAGCAGGAGGCCTCGCGCAAGCTCGGTTTCACCGTCTCGCAGACCATGATGGTGGCCCAGCGCCTCTATGAGGCCGGTCACATCACCTACATGCGTACCGACTCGCTCAACCTCAGCAGCCTCGCCATCGACGCCATCTCCAAGGAAATCGAGAACAACATCGGCGCCCCCTACCTGAAAGTGCGCCACTACCACACCTCCAGCAAGGGCGCCCAGGAGGCCCACGAGGCCATCCGTCCCACATACATCGAGCAGCACGCCATCGAGGGAACGCCCCAGGAGAAGAAGCTCTACAACCTCATCTGGAAGCGCACCATCGCCTCGCAGATGGCCGACGCCGAAATCGAGAAGACCACCGTCGACATCGGCATCAGCACACGTCCCGAGCACTTCACCGCCTCCGGCGAAGTCATCAAGTTCGACGGCTTCCTGAAGATTTACATCGAGGGCCACGACGACGAAAACGTCAACGAGTCGGAGACCTCCGACATGCTGCCCAAGATGAGCGCCGGCGAGAGCCTCGCCGCCCGCGAAATCACCGCCCACGAGCGCTTCACCCAGCAGCCCGCGCGCTACACCGAGGCCTCGCTGGTCAAGAAGCTTGAGGAGCTGGGCATCGGCCGCCCGTCGACCTACGCCCCCACCATCTCAACCATCCAGCAGCGCGAATACGTCGAGAAAGGCGAGCGCGAGGGCGAGGAGCGCACCGTCTCAACCCTCACCCTCACCGGCGAGGAAATCACCCGCTCGTCGCGCCGCGAGACCTTCGGTGCCGAGAAGGGCAAGCTCATCCCCACCGACATCGGCATCATCGTCAACCGCTTCCTCACCGAATACTTCCCCCGCATCCTCGACTACAACTTCACGGCGCGCGTCGAGGGCAAGTTCGACGAAATCGCCGAGGGCGAGCTGCGCTGGCAGGACGAAATCGGCGGCTTCTACACCGGCTTCCATCCCGACGTGGAAAAAGCACTGAACATGCGCCTCGAGCACAAGGTCGGCGAGCGACTCTTAGGCAACGACCCCGCCACGGGTCAGCCCGTGACCGTGAAAATCGGCCGCTTCGGCCCGCTGGTGCAGGTGGGCGGCAACGACGGCGACGAGAAGCCGCGTTTCGCCTCGCTGCAGAAGGGTCAGAGCGTCGAGACCATCACCCTTGAGGAGGCGCTCAAGCTCTTCAAGACCAGCCGCAGCCTGGGCGAGTACGAGGGCGAGGCAGTCAGCGTCGGCTCGGGCCGCTTCGGTCCCTACATCAAGCACAGCGGCAAGTTCATCTCCATCCCCAAGGACATGGACGCCACTGCCGTCACCCTCGACGACGCCATCGCCCTCATCGAGGCCAAGCGCACCGAGGAGCGCAACAAGATTGTGAAAGAATTCGCCGAGGACGCCGACGTGCGCATCCTCAACGGCCGCTACGGCGTGTACATCAGCGCCGGCGGCTCCAACTATAAGATTCCCAAGACCGTGGCCGAGCCGTCGGCGCTGACCCTCGAGCAGTGCCGCGAAATCATCGCCGCCCAGGACAGCAAGCCGCGCCGCACCACGCGCCGCGCCGCCTCCGCCGCCCGCAAAACAAAATAACGCACCACCGCAATGGCAAAACCCCGCAAACAGCTGGCCCATAAGCCGGGCGCCGAGGGCGCTCCCTTCCGCCCGGACGTCATCGAGCGCGTCGCCGTCGCCGCCGGTCCCGAACCGGTGCGCCTCCTCGACGCTCTCTTCGCCGCCATGCCCCAACGCAAGCGCCTCACCGTCAAAGACTTCCTCAAGCACGGCCAGGTGATGGTCGACGGCACCGTCGTCACACAGTTCGACCGGCCCGTCACCGCCGCCTCGGACATCCGCGTGAACATCTCGCGCCAGTGGCAGACCTTCTCCAACCCGCGCCTGAAGATTGTCTATGAGGACGACGACATCCTGGTGGTCAACAAGGGCTACGGCCTGCTGAGCGTCTCCACCGACCGCGTCCACAACGGCACGGCCTACTCGCTCCTGCGCGACTATCTCAAGCGCAAGGACCCGCGCAACAAGCTCTTCATCGTCCACCGTCTCGACCGCTCCACCTCCGGCCTCATGCTCTTCGCCAAAAGCGCCGAAGCCAAGGAGGCGATGCAGCACAACTGGAACAATATGGTGCTCGACCGCCGCTATGCCGCTGTCGTCGAGGGCGTTCCCGAGCAGGAGAAGGGCACGCAGCGCTCCTATCTGGCCGAGAACTCGCAGATGCTGGTCTACTCCACCGACAATCCCGAGGAGGGCAAGCTCGCCGTCACACGCTGGCGGCTGATGAAGGCCCGCAACGGCTATGCCCTGCTGGACGTGAGCCTCGACACGGGCCGCAAGAACCAGATTCGCGTGCACATGGCCGACATGGGCCATCCCATCGCCGGCGACCGCAAATACGGCGCCCGCACTTCGCCCATGCACCGCGTCGCCCTCCACGCCCGCACGCTCCGTTTCATCCATCCCATAACCCGCGCCGACATGAACTTCGAGTGTCCCCTGCCGGCCTCATTCACCCGCCTTGTATAAATGAGCCCGGACCCCAATATACCCGCCTCCGCGCCCCTCGAGCCCAACCTGGTGCCCAACCCGCAGACATGCCGTATGGCCCTGCGCGTGAGCCCCGAGGCCCTCGACGTGGTCATCGTCTCGCGCGTCAACGACAACGCCCTGATATGGCGGCGCCTGCCCATGCCCGACTCCGCCGACTCCGACGGCGCCATCTCCGTGCGCTCGCTCGAAGAGGTGGTCTATGACAACCGTCTGCTGCTCAGCGACTTCGCCGCCGTCGACGTGCTCATCGACACGCCCCGATTCATGGCCATCCCCAACGAGACAGCCGCCGACACAGGCAAAGTGGAGGAGATTTTCGGCTCGCTCTATCCCGACGACGAGCAGGACGTCATCGTCTCGCGCGCCACTGACGACGCCGCCATCGCCTTCTCTGCCGACCCGGCCCTGACGGCCTTCCTGCGCCGCACCTTCGGCGCCGGCGTGCGCATCTCCCACGTCATGGCCCCGCTCGTGCGCTTCTTCGCCATCAAGACGCGCCTGGGCAACAACGGCAAGCTCCACCTCCACATGGACGGCCGCCGCGCCACCCTCATCGCCTTCGGCCGCGAGGGCCTGCTCATGGCCAACACCTTCCGCGTCAACGCCGCCGAGGACGCCGTCTTCTACACCCTCACCGCCGCTCACCATCTCGGCTTCGACAACGCCACGGACCGCGTCATCGTCTCCGGCGACTCGGACCTGCGCGACTCAGTGCTGCCGTTGCTGCGGCGCTCGCTGAGCTATGTCATGCCCCTGATTTTTCCCTCCGACATCTTCAAACTCGGCCGCGACGCACTGCGCGCCCCCTTTGAACTTATCGCTCTCCCTCTAATTGACTGACCATGAGAATTATACGCGGAAAATACGGACGCCGGCGCTTTGACGTCCCCACAAACATAACGGCGCGGCCCACCACCGACTTCGCCCGCGAGAACATCTTCAACGTTCTCGAGAACCTCGTCGACTTCGAGGGCAAGACGGCTCTCGACCTCTTCGCCGGCACCGGCGCCGTCTCCTTCGAATTCCTCAGCCGCGGCTGCGCCTCGGTCACCGCCGTCGAGAAGGCTTCAACGCAGTACAACTTCATACGCTCCGTGGCTCAGAAGCTTGGCGACAGCAACTTACGCCTCATCCGCGGCGACGTGCTCCGCTTCATCGCCTCGGCCTCGACGCCCTACGACATCATCTTCGCCGACCCCCCCTACGACATGCAGGGCTTCGGCGAGATTCCCGCGAAGGTGCTCGACTCGAAGCTCGTCAAGCCCGGCACAATCTTCGTCATGGAGCACTCCGCCCGCTATGACTTCTCCGCGCTGCCCCATTTCAACGAGCACCGCGCCTACGGCTCCGTCAACTTCTCAATATTCATCATACCCCGCCAAGACGAACAATAAAACACTGCATACCATGAAGATAGCTTTCAAGATACTCTCCGCCGCCGTGCTGGCAATGACGCTGGCCGCATGCTCGGGCGCCGCTGACCCCGCCGCCACCGACGCCGACCTCACCGAGGCCGAGGCAACCGTGGCCCGCGGCGACTTCCAGCGCGCCCTCGAGATTGCCAACGACATGACTTCGTCGGCCGACACCGCCTCGTACAACGTCGGCCAGTACTTCCGCCTGGCCTGCGTCTACGCCGAAGTGGCCGACAACATCCCTGACAACGAGGCTGTTATGGCCTCCGCCGTCAACGCCCTCAACCACGCCCTGGCGCTGAATCCCGACTCGGTGGCCGTGCTCGTGAACGGCCTCGACGTCGACGCCACCGCCGCCCTCCACACTCCCCTCCAGCTCATCGGCAACGCCAACTCCGACTCCATCCCCACCGACCACGACATTGACCCGGCCGACTCGCTCAGCCTCCACGTCCACGACCATGAATGACGCCAATCCCTTTGCAGCCTTAGAGAGTCTGCGCGATTCTCTGCCCGCCGGCGAGGACGCCCCCGCGGCCGCCCCGGAGAAGGCCCGCGAGTTTCGCGCCGCCGACTTCAAAATCTTCTATGAGCGCAAGGGCCGCGGCGGCAAGGAAGTGACCATCATCGAGTGTCCCGCGGCCATGACTGACGAACAGGTGGCCGCCCTGGCCAAACGCCTGCGCAACGCCTTAGGCACCGGCGGCTCGGTCCGCGGCTGCGAAATCCTGCTCCAGGGCGACCGACGCGCCGCCCTCCCCGCCCTTCTGAAATAAATCCGCCCAATGCTGACCGTTTACAAGGCATCTGCCGGCTCCGGAAAAACCTACACGCTGACGAAGCTCTATCTGCGTGATCTGCTGGGCATTAAGACGGGTTCGGGAAAATACCGCCTCGCCCGCGGCCGCAACCGCCAGCGCAACATCCTCGCCATCACCTTCACCAACAAGGCCACCGAGGAGATGAAGACGCGCATCATCCGCGAGCTCTCCGTTCTGGCCAACGACGTCAGCCGCTCAGACTATCTCAAGGACTTCACCACGGAGTTCGGCTGCACCCCCGAGCAGCTCGCCGAGGCCGCCTCGCGCGCCCTCTCCGACCTGCTTTTGGGCTATGCCGATTTCAACGTCTCCACCATCGACTCATTCTTCCAGACCGTGCTCCGCGCCATGGCCTACGAGCTCGACTATCCCGGCGACTATGAGCTCGTGCTCGATCCCGGCGCCGTCCTCGCCCAGGCCGCATCGCACATGCTCGACAAGGTGGACGGCTACGCCGACCCCGAGCTGAAAAGCCCCGCCGCGCGCGTCATCCTCAACCACATGATGGACAAGCTCCGCGACGGCAAGTCGTTCAACGTGATGAACCGCAAGGGCAACGTCTTCCGCCAGCTCGTCCGCGACGCCGGCACCATCTTCAACGAGAAATTCCAGCAGATTGCGCGCCCGATGATGAAGTGGCTCGAGAAGGAGGACGCCGTCGAGGAGTTCGACCGCTCGGTCAAAGCGCGTCAGGCCGCCATCCGCGAGGAAATAGCCGCGGCCGCCGGCGTCTATGCCGACATCTTCGACAGCCACGGCGCCGACCCGGTCAAGAACTCTAACCGCGCCCTGAAAGGCACCATCGAGAAAGCCCTCGCCGGCGAACCCGCCGCGCCCTCCTCGCTGGGCGGCACGCTCAACAAGAACATCCTGGAGGCCGACTTCCCCAAGGAGAGTCTGTTCAGCCCGGCCACCTTCGCGCGCCGCGCCCTCCCCGGCCTCTCCGACGCCGAATTTGCCCGCGCCATGGAGGCCGTCCACGCCATCATCGACCTCAGCTCGGAGTTCCACGACCTCGGCCTCATCCGACGCGGAATACCCACCTACCGCTTCATGAAGCTGCTGATCAGCAACATAGAGGAGGTAGAGACCGGCAACAACATCATCGTCCTCTCCGACACCAACCGCCTGCTGGAGACGGTCATGGACCGAGGCAACGTGCCTTTCGTCTACGAAAAGCTGGGCACACGCCTCAAGCATTTCCTCATCGACGAGTTCCAGGACACCTCGCAGATGCAGTGGCGCAACCTCTATCCGCTCGTCGAGAACGGCCTGGCCGAGGGCAACGACAGCCTCATCATCGGCGACGAGAAGCAGTCGATCTACCGCTTCCGCAACTCCGACTCCACGCTGCTGTCCGAAACCGTCCCGGCGCAGTTCCCCGACAAGGTGCGCCTCCGCGGCGACGCCCCGGGCGAGAACACCAACTGGCGCAGCTCGGAGATGGTCGTCACCTTCAACAACGACATCTTCGCCGCACTCGCCGGAGACCTGGGCATCGCCTCCTACGGCAATGTGCGCCAGGCCATCGCCCCAAAACACCGCGGCGAGCCGGGCTACGTGCGTTTCTTCCCCACCCCCGCCACGCGCGAGAATCCCGCCACTGAAGAAGGCGCCTCCGCCGACGGCGAGCCCCTCAGCGCCGTGGAGCGCGACGAGGCTCAGATTCAGAGCATCGTCGAGCAAATCAAGCGCCAGCACGACGCCGGATACCGCTGGCGCGACATCGCCGTCCTCTCCGCCACCAAGAAAGGCCTCAAGCGCGTGGCCGAGAAGCTGTTGGCCGAGAAGATTCCCGTGGCGACATCCGAGGGCCTGCTCGTCTCGCGCAACATCGCCGTGCAGACCGTTCTCTCCACCCTGCGCCTCCTGGCCCGCGTGCGCGGCGCAACGCCCATCGAGCTGAAAAAGGTGGACCGCACCACCTTCACCTCGCGCTTCCAGAACGTCTACGCCGAGCTGGTCACCGCCGGCAGCACTCCCGACCGCGCCGCCGTCGACGCCATCAACCAAATATTAGATGAATACACGCGCCTGCGCGCGCAGGCGCGAAGCGGCGCTTCCCCCGAGCCGGAAGAGCCGACCGTCCCCGGACCCATCGCCGACCTCGTCGACGAGCGGCCGTCGACGCTCACCTCGCTGGTCGAGCTGGTCATCATGCACCGCCTCAACGAGGAGCAGCGCGCCTCGAGCATGGCCTACCTCGCCGCCTTCCACGACGCCGTCCTCCAGTTCTCGACGACCCTGGGCAACAACCTCGTCGATTTCCTGCGCTGGTGGCCCTCCGTGGCCTCACGCCTCAGCATCTCCACGCCCGAAGACACCGACGCCGTGCGCTTCTCCACCATCCACAAGGCCAAGGGTCTGCAGTACCCCTGCGTCCACATCTACAACGGCGACTACCCCCTCGAGGGCAACCGCCGCGAGGCCGAGAAAGTGTGGAAAAGCACTGAGAATCTGAACCTTAAGAAAGCGCCGGACTATGTGCTGGTCAATCTCACCGCCGAGGCTCAGCTGCCCCGCTCGGCCTTCCGCCACGAGGCCGAACAGGCCGCGCTGGCACGCGTCACCGACGGCCTCAACCGCGTCTACGTGGCCTACACCCGCGCCGAGCGTGAGCTGTGCGTCTACTATGAGCCGGACAAGAACTTCGGCGAGGAGCTGGTGAAGATTCTCGGGCAGATGCCCGGCTTCAACAAGGATGACAAGTCGTTCGTGGCCGGCGCGCCCACCGTGCCGCTGCCCGTCAGCGACGAGGAGCGCCGGCGCCAACAGCTTGAGCAGCAGGCTGTTTTCCATCTGACCGGCTACCCGGTCACCGACCCCGAATCGGTGCGCGTCTTCACCCGCGTCGACTCCGAGGCCGACGCCGACGTCAACGGCCTCGACGACCGCCCCATGTCCGAAGCTGCCGTCCGCGGCACGGCCATGCACTTCGCCATGAGCTGCCTCAACGCCCGCCCCGGCGCCGACCTCGCCGCTCAGATGGAGGCTGCCATACGCCGCGCACGCCGCCGCGGCCTCACCGACGATGCCGCCGACTCTCTGCGCGCCCTACTCTCGGACCCCGTCCTCGCCCCGGCCCTCCGACGCTGGTACATCGAATCGCTGCGCGCCGTCACCGAGGTGCCCATTCTCTCGCCGCACACCGGCGACGACTGCGACGCCGACCTCCTCATCACCGACGACCGCGGCGTCCTGCGCCCCGACCTCATCGTATGGCACACGGAGGACGACATCGAAATCGTCGACTTCAAATTCACCGGCGCCGTCCGTGCCGAGCACGTCGAGCAGGTGCGCGACTATGCCAACCACCTGCAGCACGTCTTCCCCGGAGCACACATCGCCGCAACGCTCATGTACGCCGACCTGCGCAAAATCGTCAGCGTCATTCCCTGACGCTCTTGCACCGTTGAAACTTTTATATTATCTTTGCGACATCAACCAATCAAACCCCAAACAAAACGATGAAATACAGCAAATACCTCGCTCTGCTGGCCGCCGTAACGGCGCTCACCGCCTGCAGCACCGACTCGGACGGCGACCAGGAGCTGTCCTACACCTACACCTTCGAAACCTCCGGCGAAGACTTCGACGCCAACGGCCGATGGAAGAATACCACCAACCTCGACGCACAGAACCTGAGCATGTCGCCCGGCCTGAACATCTCCCACAAAGTCACACAAAACGCTGACGGTCAGCTCGAATGGGACGGCTTCGTTCCCGCTGCCGGCACAGAGACCGGCGACTTCGCCGGCGACTGGGCCAACCACCTGTGGAGCAGCGCCTCCGGTAACGGCGTGGGCGGTTCTGCCGACTTCCTGCTCGCCAAGTGGAACTACATGGAGTCCGTCACCTCCATGCCCGAGACACCCTCGCTGGCCCTCGGCAACGCCGCATCCGGCCGCGTGACGGCCTTCTTCATCAACAACACCAACTACGTCTACCACGTCGTCTCCGCTCCGGAGTTCGCCCTCACCGATGCCGACTATCTGCGCGTAATCATGCACGCCGTCGACAACGCCGGCCGTCCTCTGAGCGTCACCCAGACCATCGACCTGGTGAAAGACGGCAAGGTCACAAAAGACTGGACCTCAGTGACATGCTCCATCCCGATGGGCGGCGGCTGCTACTTCCAGATGGAGGCCTCGCGTCCGTTCGGCACCGGCGTGGGCCAGTTCCCGCCCTACTTCTGCATCGACAACTACGCGGTCTTCTATAAATACTAAGCCGCCACGCTCCGCCGCACAGGTCCGGCCACCGCGCGCCGCCCGAGCCCGCCGCGCGGACCATCACATACCTCCGGAAGCCTCCCGCCGGGCGACAGCCCCGCCGCGAGCGGCTTCCGGAGGCGCTTTTTGAGAGCCACGGAGGCTGTTTTCGGCGTTAAGTTTTGTTAATCTTTGCTAAGCAACGCTAACTCCAACGCTTCTAATCCCCAACACCGACGCTCCCGGCCAAAAAAATTCAGTGAAAACTTGGCAGTTACGCGGAAAAATCATAACTTTGCAAAGTTTTTCCACCAGCACGCCGTGGGCGGGGGATTCCCCGCCGGTGGCGTTATCCTGTTGAGACAACGTTTATTATGGGTAAATTCTCCGAATTTCAGCTCCCCCTCAAGAGCCTGCCTCATGGTGTGCACTCTTTCACATACCACCTTGGCAAACAGTTCTTTGAGAACATGGAGAGCGCCGATGTGCGCGATGCCGATGTGAACGTGGACCTCACCGTTGACCATCACGGCGACGTCTACGACCTCACCATGCACCTCACCGGTACGCTCACCGTGCTCTGCGACCGCTGTCTGGACGAGATGGACCTCCCGGTAGACACCGTCTACCACATCATGGTCAAATACGGCGACGCCTACCGCGACAGCGCCGACGACATGCTGGAGATTCCCCAGAGCAGCGCCTCGCTCAACATCGCATACATGCTCTACGACACGGCCTCACTGGCCATCCCCATCAAGCATGTGCACCCGCTCGGCAAATGCAACCGTCAGATGACCGCCGCTCTCCGACGCCACAGCGCCCACGTGGCCTCCGACGCCGAAGAGGCCGAGCTCGAAAACCGCCTCGTCGACGAGATGGACTCCATCGAAGCCGACGCCGACAACGACGCCCCCGCCGACGCTCCGGCAGACCCCCGCTGGGACGCTCTCCGCGCCCTCGCATCCGACGACTCGGAACAAGACTGAGCCGCAACAGACAACGATGACCTATCACGGCATCACCACCCCGCCGCGATTATCACACATACTCTTTTTTGAACAACAAAAAAACAAAAAACAATAAAAAAGAACAATGGCACATCCTAAACGCAAACAATCCAAGACTCGTACGGCCAAGCGTCGTACCCACGACAAGGCCGTAGAACCCACGCTGGCACTCTGCCCCAACTGCGGCGCCTGGCACATCTACCACACCGTATGCGGCGAGTGCGGTTACTACCGCGGCCGTCAGGCTATCGTCAAGGACGCCGCTCTCTGAGCCGACGCCCCGCGCCCTGACCCCTCTTTCTCCTTTTTACAACCTCATTCCTGCGGGCCGTCGCATGGCATAACCGGCCGTGCCGACGCCCACCGAGGAGCCATAGCCGCAACACTGCGGCAGCTCCCGCAGCAACACCAGTATATCCCTGACTGACAAATGACAAACGCCCGTATTGCAGGCATCGCCTCCTACCTCCCGGATGACATCCTGGACAATGACATGCTGTCCAAGATGGTTGACACCAATGATGAGTGGATCACCACACGCGTCGGAATCAAGGAACGCCGCATCCTCAAAAAGCCCGTGGGCTCGTCCTACATGGGCATTATCGCCGTGCAGCGTCTCCTCGAAAGCACCGGCGTGAACCCCGATGACATCGACCTTGTCATCTGCCCGACCTCAAACCCGGACTACCGTTTCCCCTCAACTGCCTCCGTCATCACCTACGGCGTTGGCCTCAAACACTGCTACGCCTATGACATCCAGGCCGCCTGCGCAGGTTTCCTCGTGGGCTGCAACGATGCCGCCGCCTACGTCCGCTCCGGCATGTACAAGAACGTAATCGTCGTCTGCACAGAGAAAATGTCATCGATGGTCAACTATGAGGACCGCTCGACCTGCCCGCTCTTCGGCGACGGCGCCGCGGCCGTTCTCATCCAGCCCACCGACGAGCCCGGCATGGGCATCATCGACGCCGTCCTCCACGTCGACGGCATGGGCCTGGAATATCTGGTGATGCCCGCCGGAGGCAGCGCCTACCCATTCTGCCAGGAAGCTCTCGACCAGAAGAAACACCTCCTCTTCCAGGACGGCCGCCACGTCTACAAGCACGCCGTCACTGACATGTTCACCTCCACCGTCGACGTCATGCGCCGCAACCACCTCACCGTGGACGACATCGCCTATGTGGTGCCCCACCAGGCAAACCTCCGCATCATCGAGGCCGTCGCCGACAAGGCCGGAGTGCCCATGGACAAGGTGCTGGTCAACATCCAGCACACCGGCAACACCTCCGCCGCCTCGATTCCCATCTGCCTGGACGAGTACAAAGACCGTCTCAAAAAGGGCGACAAAATCATTCTCACCGCTTTCGGAGCAGGCTTCACCTGGGGCGCTATGTACCTGGTGTGGGACATGTGATGATGGCCGGATGTTAAACTTTCTTACGACAATAGCATCTTTTTCGGTGCTATTGTTGTTGTTTTAAGGGGGAAGAGACTGAACGCCCCTCCCCCCCTAAAACATAAGAAACATAAGAAACATAACTGACATCCAAAACACAGAAAGCATGAATAAACAGCACAAAGCCGGTTTTGTCAACATCGTAGGCAACCCCAACGTGGGCAAGTCGACGCTCATGAACGACCTCGTGGGCGAACGCGTCAGCATCATCACCAGCAAGGCACAGACCACGCGCCACCGCATCATGGGCATCGTCAACACCGACGACTACCAGATTGTCTTCTCCGACACCCCCGGTGTCCTCTCCCCCAAGTACAAACTCCAGGAGAGCATGCTCCAGCAGAGCGAAGGCGCTCTCACCGACGCCGACATCCTCCTCTACGTCACCGACGTCGTCGAAGACCCCGAGAAGAATGCCGAATTCCTGGCAAAGGTTGCAAAAGAGAAAATCCCCGTGCTCCTGGTCATCAACAAGATTGACCTCGTTAAAGACCAGGCTCAGCTCGAGGAAATCGTCGAGAAATGGCGCTCGCGCCTGCCGAATGCCGAGATTTTCCCCACCTCCGCCAAAGAGCACTTCAACGTCACCAACCTCATGGCGCGCATCGTCGAGCTCCTGCCCGAGCACGCCCCCTACTTCGGCAAGGACGCCCTCACCGACCGCCCCGCACGATTCTTCGTCACCGAAATCATCCGCGAGAAAATCCTCCTCAACTACGATAAGGAAATCCCCTACGCCACAGAGGTCATCGTCGAGAAATTCGAGGAGAAAGAGCACTCGATCCACATCATGGCCGTCATCTACGTCGAGCGCGACTCGCAGAAAGGCATTCTCATCGGCCACGGCGGCAAGATGCTGAAACGCGTGGGCATGGAAGCGCGCAAGGACATCGAGACCTTCTTCGGCAAGAGCGTCTACCTCGAGCTCTTCGTCAAGGTCGAGGACAACTGGCGCAACCGCGAGAACAAGCTCCGCGCCTTCGGCTACATCGAGTGAGCCGGACCCGGGAGCCGCGGGCTCCCGGCACGGTCATCCGCTCCGGCCCTCCGCTCTCTCACCCCCGTTTTTTTATTCATCCCCCTCATTGATTAATTCCGAAATATGAGCCAGTTAGTTGCAATAGTAGGCCGCCCCAACGTGGGCAAGTCAACCCTCTTCAACCGCCTCACACAGAGCCGCACCGCCATTGTGGACGAGACTGCCGGCACCACCCGCGACCGCCAGTACGGCAAGGTCGACTGGAACGGCAAGGAGTTCTCAATCGTCGACACCGGCGGATGGGTCGTCAACTCCGACGACATCTTCGAGTCGGAAATCAACAAACAGGTTGAGCTCGCCATCGAACAGGCCGACGAAATCCTCTTTGTGGTCGACTCCATGAACGGCGTCACCGACCTCGACGACCATGTCGCCGAGATTCTGCGCAAGTCCCGCAAGCCCGTCATCCTGGTGGCCAACAAGGTCGACTCGAACGAGTGGCTCTACAACACCCCGGAGTTCTACAAGCTCGGCCTCGGCGACCCCTACCCCGTCTCCGGCATCAACGGCTACGGCACCGGCGACCTCCTCGACGAGGTGGTCCGCGAGCTCCCCGAGAAAGACGAGGCCGAAGAAGAGCAGCTCGACGACATCCCCAAGTTCGCCATCGTCGGCCGCCCCAACGCCGGCAAGTCGTCGCTCATCAACGCCTTCATCGGCGAAGACCGCCACATCGTCACCGACATCGCCGGCACCACCCGCGACTCGATCTACACCCGCTACAACAAGTTCGGCTTCGACTTCTACCTGGTCGACACCGCCGGCATCCGCAAGAAGAACAAAGTCAACGAAGACATTGAGTATTACTCGGTTATCCGCTCGATTCGCGCCATCGAAGCCAGCGACGTCTGCATCCTCATGATCGACGGCACGCGCGGCATCGAGGCCCAGGACGTGAACATCTTCTCGCTCATCCAGCGCAACCGCAAGGGCCTGGTGGTGGTGGTGAACAAGTGGGACCTGGTCGAGGACAAGAGCACCGCGGCCATGAAACACTACGAAGAGGCCATCCGCAACCGCTTCGCACCCTTCACCGACTTCCCCATCATCTTCTCGTCGGCCCTCACCAAGCAGCGCATCTTCAAGATTCTGGAGACGGCCATCGACGTCTATCAGAACCGCCGCCGCGTGGTGCCCACCTCCCAGCTCAACACCTACATGCAGGAGGTCATCAGCGCCTATCCGCCACCCGCAAACAAGGGCAAGTACGTGAAAATCAAGTACGTGACCATGCTCAAGGGCGCCCAGGTGCCCACGTTCATCTTCTTCTGCAACCTGCCGCAATGGGTCAAGGAACCCTACCGACGCTATCTCGAGAACAAAATCCGAGAGAAGTGGGACTTCTGCGGCACGCCCGTAAACGTGTTTATGCGCGAGAAATGAGCCCCTTACACCACACCGGCACCGCCCCCGCAGGGCCCCTGCCGGTGTTGGTGCATCTTTCCACAAACACCCCTCCCCATCATGCCTTCAGTACTCACTGACATACCCTCCAACGGCGCCGCACGCTACCCTGCCGCGCGCACGGCACTGGCCTATTATCCGGACGAGACATCCGAGCCCGTGCTCACCACATGGACCGAATTCAACGACGCCTCGCGCGCCATGGCCAACGCCCTCTGCGACGCCGGCCTTCAGCCCGGCGACCGCCTGGCAATGCTCACCGCCAACTCCGTGGCCATGCTCGTCGCCGACTTCGGCGCATACGCCAACGGCATCGTGACCACGTCTATCTACGCGACCTCCTCGCCCGACGAGGTGCGCTTCATCCTCCGCGACAGCGGCGCCCACGCCATCCTCGTCGGCGACGCCCAGAAGCTGTCGATGGTGCGCGCCGTCGCCGCCGACTGCCCCGAGCTGCGCCTGGTCATCGCCGTCGAAGCCGACGACGACGCCACCGCCGCCATCGCCGGAGCCCCGCAGGTCACTTCCGTCACCTTCGACGAATTCCTCGCCCGCGGCCGACGCGTCGCCCCGGAGACGGCCGCCGTGGTCGCCGAGCGCACCCGCGACGTCAACCCCGACACCCTCGCCACGCTCATCTACACCTCCGGCACGACCGGAGCCCCCAAGGGCGCGATGCTCACCCACGGAAACTTCGAGGCCGCACTGCGCATCCACCACGAGCGCCTCGAGATGCTCTCCGACCGCGACACCTCGCTGTGCTTCCTCCCCCTCTCTCACATCTTCGAAAAAGCCTGGACCTACCTCTGTCTTGACTACGGCATGATGGTCAGCGTCAACGCCGACCCCAAGGCCATCACCAAGGTGATTCGCCGCGTGCGTCCCACGTGCATGTGCTCCGTCCCCCGCTTCTGGGAGAAGGTCTACACGGCCGTGATGGTGAAGATGGAGAGCGTAGGCCCCGTCAAGCGCCTGATGATACGCCGCGCACTCAAGGCCGGCTCGATGCGAAATCTCAAATACGTGCGCACCGGCCGCCGCGTTCCCGCACTCCTCGAGAAGCGCTATAACTTCTACAACAGCCTGGTGTTCAAGCCCATACTCCGTGCCGCCGGCATCGAGAACGGCAACCTCTTCCCCACGGCCGGCGCCCCAGTCTCGCCCAAGATCGTGGAGTTTTTCCGCGCCATCGGCGTGCCCATGATGGTGGGCTACGGCCTGTCCGAGACCACGGCCACCGTCACCTGCTTCCCCACCGTCGACTACGAGATCGGCACCGTCGGCACGCCCATCCCCGGCGTGGAGGTGCGCACCGGCAAGGACAACGAGATTCTCGTGAAGGGCCCCACCGTCATGAAGGGCTATTTCCACAACGAGAAAGAGACGCGCGAGGCCTTCACCGAAGACGGATGGTTCCGCACCGGCGATGCCGGAGCCCTCGACGCCGCCGGCGACCTCACACTCACCGAGCGCCTCAAGGACCTGTTCAAGACCTCGAACGGCAAGTACATCGCCCCGCAGATGCTGGAGACGCAGCTGGCCCAGGACAAATACATCGAGCAGGTGGCCATCATCGGCGACTGCCGCAAGTATGTCACCGCCATCATCATCCCCGCCTTCAAGGCCCTGCGCGAGTATGCCCGTCAGAAGAAAATCGCCTTCGTCACCAACGCCGACCTCATCCGCAACATCGACATCCGCCGCCTCATCCAGGAACACATCGACAAGATTCAGCAGAACCTGGCCTCCTACGAGAAGGTGAAGCGCTTCATCCTCCTGCCCCACGAGTTCACCGTCGAGAGCGGCGAGCTCACCAACACCCTCAAGCTGCGCCGCCCGGTCATCAACCGCCGCTATGCTTCGGAAATCGAGTCGATGTACAGCTAAACCGTAACGCGCTATGAGCCTGAGTGTTGCCATACAGGGCGTGGCCGGATGTTTCCACGACGCCGCCGCCCACGAGTTTCTGAGCCCGTCGGCCACGGAGATGCAGGTGGTCGAGAACGAGACGTTCACCGACCTCTTCGCCGGCGTGCGCAGCGGCGCCGCCGACCTGGGCATCGTGGCCATCGAGAACACCATCGCCGGCAGCCTCCTCGACAACTACGAGCTGCTGCGCAACTCCGGCCTGCGCGTCATCGGCGAGCACAAGAAGCGCATCTCCCACGTGCTCTGCGCACTCCCCGGCCAGAGCCTCGACGACATCACCGAGGTCAACTCCCACCACATGGCCCTGCGCCAGTGCGAGGAGTGGCTGCGCCGCCATCCCCGCCTCAAACGCGTCGAATACTTCGACACGGCCGGCGCCGCCCGCGACATCGCCCGCCGCGGCCTTACCGCCCACGCCGCCGTCTGCGGCGACTACTGCGCCGAGCTCTACGGCCTGAACATTCTCGCCAACGGCATCGAGACCAACAAGCACAACTACACCCGCTTCCTCGTCGTCGCCCTCCCCGGCATGGCCGAAAAGCTGCGCCTCCTCAACGGCATGCCCAACAAAGCGTCCGTCATGTTCACCCTTCCCCACCGCCAGGGCGCACTCTCGCGCGTACTCGCCATCCTCTCTTTCTACGACATCAACCTCAGCAAGATTCAGTCGACGCCCATCATCGGCCGCGAGTGGGAATACCGCTTCTACGCCGACTTCACCTTCGACTCGGCCGAGCGCTACCACCAGGCCCTCGACGCCGCACGCCCGCTCATGAACGACTTCATCCTCATGGGTGAATACACCGACTCCCCCACCCCGGAGATATAACCGAAATGTCTGTTCCTCAGAAAGATAAGCTCACCGTTCTGACGCTTGGCGGCGGAGGCCGCGAGGCTGCCCTGGTGCGCCGTTTCGCCGCCTGCGACTCGTGCGGCGCTCAGTATGCCGCCCCCGGAAACGCCTCCACGGCCCTGTTTGCAGGGAACATCTCCCTCGACATCAACGACGGCGAGGCCGTCGCCGTCGTCTGCCGACTCCTTGCCGTCGACTTTCTGATGATAGGCCCGGAAGCACCCCTCGCCGCCGGCGTCGCCGACACGGTGCGCCGCCTCTGCCCCGACACCGCCGTCTTAGGTCCCGGCGCCGACGGCGCCCGCCTCGAGAGTTCGAAAGCCTTCGCCAAAGCCTTCATGCGCCGCCACGGCATCCCCACGGCGCCCGCAACGGTGGTCAAAGCCGACAACATCGCTGAGGCCAAGGACCTCTTCGCCCGCTGCGAGTGGCCCATAGTGCTCAAAGCCGACGGCCTCTGCGGCGGCAAAGGCTCCATCATCGTCCGCGACCGCAAGGAGGCCGAACAGACACTGCGGCGGATGCTCGGCGGACAGTTCGGAGACGCCTCGCGGACGGTGGTCATCGAGGACTTTCTGCGCGGCCGCGAGTGCTCGGTCTTCGTCGTCACCGACGGCGCGAACCATCTCGTTCTCCCCGCCGCCCGCGACTACAAGCGCGCCTGCGACGGCGACCGCGGCCCCAACACGGGCGGCATGGGCGCCGTCTCGCCTGTTCCCGGCCTGACCGCGGAATTCCTGGAGAAGGTCGAGCAGCGCATCACGCTCCCCACTCTCGCCGGCCTGCGCGCCGAGGGCGTCGCCTACCGCGGCATCCTCTACCTGGGCCTCATCAGCGTCGGCGGCGAGCCCTATGTACTGGAGTACAACGTGCGCCTGGGCGACCCGGAGACGGCCGTCGTGCTGCCGCGCACCGGCGGAGATGTCCTCAGAGCCTTCTACGACGCCGCCTGCGGCCGGATGGAGTCAGCCTACCTGCCGCCGTCCAACGATGCCGCAGTGGCCGTTATACGCGCCGCAGAGGGCTATCCCGGCCCCGTCCGCAACGGTCTGCCCGTCGTCGTGGGCGCGTTGCCCCAAGACGCTTACGTTCTCCTCGGAGGAGCCGTCACCGGCCAGGACGGAGCGCTGCTCACCGCCGCCGGACGCGTCGCCACTGCCGTGGCCGTGGCTCCGGACATCGCCACTGCCGCCGCACGCGCCGCACGCGCCGCCGAAGCCGTCGCCTTCGCCGGCGCACACAACCGCACCGACATCGGCCGCTGAACACAGCCGGAACACGGCGGCCCAATCTTTTAACATAAAGGTGTTGTTTTTTTTGTTAGGATTTATTACCTTTGCATACGCTCTTCATTCTTGCAACTCATTTTAGGGATTAATTTGAGGAGTAAAAACCGCAGGCTGTCGTTTCTTTCGCGGGAAATCCCTCCCCGTCGGAACGCCCCTTTGCCCGCATAAACAAAGGCCCGACACGCCTGCCTGACGACCAAAGAAAAGAAATGCACTGACAATGACGCCCGTACAGATAACACGGTTCATGCACTCACGATGGGTGCTCTTCATCATGGCAGCCGCCCTGGTGATGGTAGCCGCGTTGTCGTTCGGCCACGTGGCGCCGGCGGCAGGCACCGTCGACCGCGGCATCGCCTTCCCCAGCGCCAACCTCTGGATCGAGAACGCCCGGGCGAGCATGTGGGTGAACACGCTGCTGACGCTGGCCGTGGCCACGCTGATGGTGGCGCTGAACCGCACCTACAACCTGCTGCGCACGTCCACGCTGCTCGACGCCTCGCTCTTCCTGCTCATGTCGCTGGCGACGCCCATGCTCGCCGAGGGTCTCAACACCGGCACAATGCTCGCCCTCGTGCTCCTCGCCTGCCTCTTCCTGCTCTATTCCACCTATCAGAGCGGATACTGCCGCGAGCGCATCTTCCTCATCTTCTTCATGCTCTCGCTGGCCACGATGACGCAGTACTGCTACGTGGTCTACATCCCCGTCTTCATCGTGGGCACCGCCCAGATGCGCATCTTCAACCTCAAGACCCTGCTGGCCACCGTCATGGGCCTCATAACGCCCTGGTTCGTCCTCCTCGGTTGCGGCATCGTCGGTTTCTCCGAGCTCCGCTTCCCGGACATCGCCGGCGCCGTCGCCTCGTTCTCGCTGGCCGCGAACTTCCCGCTGATTGTCGCCGTCGTGGTGAGCGCCGCCATGCTCGTGGTGGGATGGTGCCTCAACTTCCCGCGCATGATCGCCTACAACGCCCACATGCGCGCCTACAACGGCACGCTCTCAGTGCTCTCCCTCGTCACTCTGCTGGCGCTCTGCTTCGACTTCACGAACATGGCCGCATACGCCCCCGTGGCATACATGTGCGCCGGTTTCTACATAGGCCGCTTCTTCGCGGCTACTCCCTCACAACGCTCTTACATACCCATCATAACCATATTTAGTTTATACACAGCCCTGTTGATATGGACTCTAATGCATTAAAACGTAAAAAGCTGCATTTTATAGTTGAAGAGAACATACCTTACATGCGCGGAACGCTTGAGCCTTACGGCACCGTGGAATACCTGGCCTCCGACGCCATCGACCACGATGCGGCCATGCGGGCCGACGCTCTCCTTGTGCGCACACGCACACGCTGTGACGCCGCTCTTCTCGCCGACACCCCCGTGCGCCTCGTCGCCACCGCCACCATCGGCACCGACCACATAGACCTGGCCTGGTGCGAGGCCAACGGCATCCGCGTGGCCAACGCCCCGGGCTGCAACGCCCCGGCCGTGGCCCAGTACGTGCTCAGCGCCCTGGCCAACCTCGCCAACCGCCGCATCCACCAGTACCGCATGGGCATCGTCGGCGTCGGCCACGTCGGCCGCATCGTGCAGCAGTGGGCCGCCTCGCTGGGCATCGAACTCATGCTCTGCGACCCGCCACGCCAGCGCGCCGAGGGCGGCGACCAGTGGCACACACTCACCGAGCTCGCCGAGAACTGCGACGTCATCACCTTTCACACCCCACTGACCAAAGAAGGCCCTGACGCCACATACCACATGGCCGGACGTGAGTTCTTCCACGCCTGCCGACGCGCACCCATCATCATCAACGCCGCACGCGGCCCCGTCGCCGACACCGAGGCCATCATCGAAGCCATCAAAGAAGGCCGCATCTACCAGGCCGTCATCGACACCTGGGAGGGCGAACCCAACATCTCGCGCGAGCTGCTGGACATCACCTCCATCGCCACGCCGCACATCGCCGGATACAGCCGCCAGGGCAAGATGCGCGCCACCCGCGCCGTCCTCGACGCCGTCACCGAGACCTTCTCGCTGCCGCCCATCCCCTTCACCGGCGAGCGCCCCACGCCCGTGCTCCAGCACGTTAACCTGCCGCAGCTGCTGTGGTCCTACGACCCCTACGCCGACGACACCGCCCTGCGCCACTCGCCCGAGTCCTTCGAGACCCTCCGCAACACCTACGCCCTCCGCTCCGAGCCCCAGCGCCTCCGCCGCTGACCCCGGCCGCCACCCCACGCTGACAGCGATGCCGCCTCTGGCCGGTGCCTGGCTCGAGATGAGCATCGCCGCCCAAATCCGCCCCACCGCCTGGTAATCCACCCCCCTAAGCCTTATTAGCCTAATTGGACCAATTGGTCTAATTGGACTAATTAGTCTTATATTGCTGTCCGATAAAAGTTGAGAATGCCATAAAAACACGGCTCGGCTGCTGATTCTAAGGCGTTCGAGTTTGTTTTTCTGATTTCCAAGTCGCCGAAATCTCGCCCCGACTTCGGTCACCGTATAAGCGACCGGGAACGCCAGCGTCTGCACACCCTGGCTACCCTAATGGACGGCTCTGCCGTCTCCCCTAAGCCTTATTAGTCTAATTGGTCTAATTGGTCCAATTGGTCTTATAACATACCACTCCGGGATTTGACACCGGAGAGAACCACAAAGCCGCGCGCCCGGAGGGCACGCGGCTTTGTGGTGTTGGGGAGGGATGAATCAGCTGAGCGGGCCGGGTAGGCCCGGCTCAGCTGATGGGGGGATGTCGGTTAGTTCCAGGTGAGGTTCCAGATGGAGACGCGGTCTTTGTTGGCGGCGGCACCGGTGATGCCGTCGTTGACGATCTCGATGGTGAAGTCACCGGTGTAGTTCACGTCGAGGCTGTAGGTGAAGGCCTGGAGTTTGGTGACGGGGTCAACGGTGACGGTGTCGGTCTTGACAACGTTGCCGGAGGCGTCCTTGATGTTGACGGTGAACTGGCACTTGGCCTCAGTAAAGGCGAAGCCGTAGCTGAAGGTGAGGGTCTTGATGCCGCCGGAGATGACGGGCGACACGAGGCGGCCGAGGGCACCGGCTTTACCGTTGAGGGTGGGAGCGAGTGTGCCGGCTTTGCCGATGAATCCGAAGTAGGGGTTGGATGCCTTTGCGGGGTCATCGTCACCGCCGAGGATGATGGCGTTTTCGGCTGTCCAGCCGGTGGCGTTGGTGTAGGTTCCGTAGGGGCTTGCCTT
>SFOH01000074.1 GCA_004552485.1 Bacteroidales bacterium
CCGCCGGCACCCACTCCTTATCCGTCACAGCCCCGGGCTATGCCTCTGTGGAAGAGACCGTTACCATCGGCAGCGAGAAGGTGACGCGCAACATAGCGCTGCGCTCAGTGATGCCCACCCTCACCGTCACCGCCGCCACCCCCGGTACGGAAATATACATCAACGACGAGCGCAAGGGCACCGACCGCTGGAGCGGCGAGCTCTTCGCTGACACCTACGAGGTGGAAGGCCGCCTGGCCTCGCACCGCACTAACAGCCGGACCATTACCCTCGCCGAAAGCGAGAGCCGCACCCTCGCCATCCCGGCCCTGGAGCCCATCACCGGCTCCCTGAGCATCGACTACACCCCCATTGACGCCGCCGTCACCGTCGACGGCCGCGCTGCCGGCACCACGCCCCTGCTGCTCGATGACCTGCTCATCGGCGCCCACAAAGTAGAAATCCCCTCACCGCCAACGTCACCGAATCCACCCCCGCCACCCTCACCGGCTCCCTCACTGCCAAGCCCTCCGACCCCTACGCCGACGACATCGCCCTCACCAATAAATATGTGAGGTTCCATGACTCATCAACCGGAAACATTGGCTTCAAGCACAACGGCACCATTGTCATCCCCGCAAGATATTATAGGGCCGGGTCTTTCAGCGAAGGCCTGGCCTGGGTGGAAATCAATGGCAAAAAGGGCTTTATTGACAAGAGCGGCACCCTTGTCATCCCCGCAAGATATGATGATGCCTCGGATTTCAGCGAAGGCCTGGCCTCGGTGGAAATCAATGGCAAATACGGCTTTATTGACAAGAGCGGCAACATGGTCATCCCCGCAAGATATGATTATGCCTCGGATTTCAGCGAAGGCCTGGCCGGGGTGGTAATCAATGGCAAATGGGGCTTTATTGACAAGAGCGGCACCCTTGTCATCCCCGCAAGATATGATGTTGCCTGGCCTTTCAGCGAAGGCCTGGCCGAGGTGGAAATCAATGGCAAAAGGGGCTTTATTGACAAGAGCGGCACCCTTGTCAGCCCCGCAAGATATGATATGGCCTACGATTTCAGCGAAGGCCTGGCCTTGGTGAAAACCAATGGCAAATGGGGCTTTATTGACAAGAGCGGCAACATGGTCATCCCCGCAAGATATGATTATGCCTGGTTTTTCAGCGAAGGCCTGGCCGAGGTGGTAATCAATGACAAATGGGGTTTTATTGACAAGAGCGGCACCCTTGTCATCCCCGCAAGATATGATAGGGCCTGGTCTTTCAGCGAAGGCCTGGCCCTGGTGGAAATCAATGGCAAATACGGCTTTATTGACAAGAGCGGCACCATTGTCATCCCCGCAAGATATGATAGGGCCTGGGATTTCAGCGAAGGCCTGGCCCAGGTGGAACTCAATGGCCGCGTGTTCTACATTGACCACAACGGCAACGAGGTGGAGTGAGGTGTGAGTTGATGAGTGTAAGAGTGTACGTGATGGCCGCTGAGCATCCGGGTGGTAGTTTGGGCGTGGTGGTATGGGGTGGTGGCGTCCCCGCCGCCACAAATCAAATAAGACACATACGGCGCTGTTGAGAATTAAATAAATTTGGGGATAAGGAGGAGATTGCGTATCTTTGCGGCGGAAAAATTCATTAGACGATTCTGTCATGACACGTGAATATGACTTTCTTGTGATAGGCAGCGGCATCGCCGGCATGTCTTTCGCCCTCAAGGCCGCCAAACACGGCCGCGTGGCGCTGGTCTGCAAGACCACTCTCGACGAGGCTAACACGGCCCTGGCCCAGGGCGGCGTCGCCTCTGTGACTAACCTGGAGGTGGACGACTTCGACAAGCACATCCACGACACGATGGTGGCCGGCGACTGGCTCTCAGACCCGGTGGCCGTGGAGAAGGTGGTGAAGGGCGCCCCCGACGGCATCCGCGACCTGCTCAGCTGGGGCGTGGAGTTCGACCGCAACGAGGACGGCCGCTTTGACCTCCACCGCGAGGGCGGCCACTCCGAGTTCCGCATCCTCCACCATGCCGACAACACCGGCTTCGAGATTCAGCGCGGGCTCATGGAGGCCGTGCGCCACAACGCCAACATCGACATCTTCGAGCATCACTTCGCCATCGAAATCATCACCCAGCACCACCTGGGCAAGATTGTGACGCGCCGCACTCCGGACATCACCTGCTACGGCGCATACATCCTGGACGAGGCCACGGAGAAGGTGGACACCTTCCTGGCGCGCGTGACGGTCATGGCCACGGGCGGCGTCGGCGCCGTCTACACCACCACCACCAACCCGCTTGTCGCCACCGGCGACGGCATCGCCATGGTCTACCGCGCCAAGGGAACGGTCAAGGACATGGAGTTCATCCAGTTCCACCCCACGGCCCTCTATCATCCCGGCGACCGCCCCTCGTTCCTCATCACAGAGGCCATGCGCGGCTACGGCGCCGTGCTGCGCAATCTGCGCGGCGAGGAGTTCATGCACAAGTATGACCCGCGCCTGTCGCTGGCGCCCCGCGACATCGTGGCACGCGCCATCGACTCGGAGATGAAACTCCACGGCGACGACCACGTCTACCTGGACGTCACCCACAAGGACCCCGAGGAGACGCGCCACCACTTCCCCAACATCTACGCCAAGTGCAAGAGCCTGGGCATAGACATCACCAAGGACTACATCCCCGTTGCCCCGGCCGCCCACTATCTCTGCGGCGGCATCAAGGTGGACACCAACGGCGAGAGCTCGATCAAGCGCCTCTACGCGCTGGGCGAGTGCTCGTGCACGGGTCTGCACGGCGGCAACCGTCTGGCCTCCAACTCGCTGATCGAGGCTGTTGTATACGCCAACGCCGCCGCCGCTCACGCCACGGAGGCCTTCCACGGCTACGAGCTGCGCACCGACGTCCCCGCCTGGAACGACGAGGGCACGAGCCACCCCGAGGAGATGGTGCTCATCACCCAGAGCCTCAAGGAGGTGAACCAAATCATGGGCTCGTACGTTGGCATTGTGCGCTCCGACCTGCGTCTCAACCGCGCCTGGAACCGCCTCGACATCCTCTACCAGGAGACGGAGGCGCTCTTCAAGTGCTCGAAGGCGTCGCGCCAGATCTGCGAGCTCCGCAACATCATCAACGTGGGCTACCTGATCATGCGCCAGGCCAAAGAGCGCAAAGAGAGCCGCGGCCTGCACTACACCGTCGACTATCCGCCGGTGAAGCATCCCGCCGACCTCCCTCCCGAAAAGTAACATCGGCGCCCCCGGGCGCCACGAATCCCCCCCCAAAAAAAAACTCCCTCCTCCGACACTGAGAAACTCACACCGAATATTACGCCTGCTCGTGCTGCTGGCCGTGACGCTCGTCACGGCCCGGCCCGCCGCGGCCCGCGCCGACAGCAACGACGACAAGGACTGGATACCGGCCAAGGGCGAGGAGCGCTCGGCGCGCGAGCGCATCTACGAGGGCCGCAACCTCGTCATCCTCGACGGCGACACGGTGCGGCAGTACTTCCTGCGCCCCGTCACCATCTGGCCGCGCCTCAAGTTCAAGAACGACAAGGAGAAAGCCGCCTACGACCGCCTCGTCCGCAACATCAAAATCACCCTCCCCTACGCCAAGATGATCCGCGAGACCCTCATCGAGACCTACGAGTACGTCGAGACCTTCCCCACCCAGAAAGAGCGCGAGGAATATCTCAAACGCATGGAGAAAGAGCTGTTCAAGCAGTACAAGCCCGTGCTCAAACGCTTCTCGAAGCGCCAGGCCAAGGTGCTCATCAAGCTCATCCAGCGCGAGACCGACCAGAGCTCCTACCAGATTGTCAAGGCCTTCTTAGGCAGCTTCCGCGCCGCCTTCTGGCAGGGCTTCGGCAAGCTCTTCGGCGTGAGCCTGCGCGGCAAATACCAGCCGCAGAAGAACAAGGACGACGCGATGATGGAGCGCATAGCCACCCAGGTGGAGGAAGGGATACTGTGATGGGAGCCGTCAGCGCCGACACCCTCCTGCGCCGCTACGGCGGCTACCTCCGACTCGAGCGCGGCGCCGCCGCCAACACCGCCGAGGCATACCTCCGCGACGTCCGCAAGCTCGTCGACGCCCTCGCCATCACCGACTCCGACGGCCTCAGCGCCCTCACCGCCGACGACCTGCGATGCTTCGTCGGCGACCTCCACGACCTGGGCATCGCACCCCGCTCGCAGGCACGCATCGTCTCCGGCCTCAAATCGTTCTTCCACTATCTCCGCATCGAAGGCATCGTCGACCCCGACCCCATGATGCTCATCGAGAGCCCCAAGACCGGCGCCCACCTGCCCCAGGTACTCAGCATCGAAGAAGTCGACGCAATCTCCGGAGCCTGCGACACATCCACACCCCTCGGCCGCCGCAACCGCGCCATCATCGAAACGCTCTACGGATGCGGCCTGCGCGTCTCCGAGCTCTGTGCGCTGCGTCTGCCCCAGGTCAACACCCGCGAGATGTTCATGCTCGTCACCGGCAAAGGCGACAAGCAGCGCATGGTGCCCATGTCGCCCGTCGCCGCACGCCTCATCGAGGACTATGTCGCCACCGACCGCGGCGAGCGCACACCACGCCGCGGCGACGAGGACATCGTCTTCCTCAACAACCGCGGCGGCCGCCTCACGCGCGTCATGATCTTCTACATCATCCGCGACCTGGCCGCCCGCGCCGGCATCGTCAAGGAAGTCAGCCCCCACACCCTGCGCCACTCCTTCGCCACCCACCTGCTCGAGGGCGGCGCCAACCTGCGCGCCATCCAGCAGATGCTCGGCCACGAGTCCATCGCCACCACCCAGATCTACCTCCACACCTCGCTGCCGCGCCTGCGCGCCCAGATTCTCCGGTTCCATCCCCGCAACCGCCGCCCCGACCCGGAATGACGCCGCCGCAAAATTTCGTCAGCATTGCCTCAGTAAAAATTTTCGGCGCAATCGAGCGGTTTTCTCAGGATTGTTTATTACCTTTGTATCCCCGTTAAATTCTGATTCACACACCTCACAGAAAATCCATGGAACCGAACAAAGCCACTCAAGACCCCAACAGATATTGCGTGATCATGTGCGGCGGCATAGGCAGCCGCTTCTGGCCCTATTCGCGCACCCAGCGCCCCAAACAGTTCATCGACTTCTTCGGCACCGGCCGCTCGCTGCTGCAGATGACCTACGACCGCATCCTCCCCTACGTCCCCGCCGAAAACATCATAGCCGTCACCAACAAGAGCTACGTCTCCCTCGTCGCCGAGCAGCTGCCCGAGCTGCGCCCCGAGAACATCCTGGCCGAGCCCGCGCGCCGCAACACCGCGCCGTGCATCGCCTGGGCCTCGCACCACATCCGCGCCCTCAACCCCGACGCCTCGATGATCGTCGTCCCCTCCGACCACCTCATCACCCGCGAGGCCGAGTTCGGCAGCGCCATCCTCGAGGGCTTCGAGTTTGTCGAGCACAACGACGCCCTGCTCACCCTCGGCATCCGCCCCACCCGCCCCGAGACCGGCTACGGCTACATCCAGGTCGGCGAGCCCGTCTGCGGCAACATCCTCAAGGTCAAGACCTTCACCGAGAAGCCCAACCGCGAGATGGCGCGCCTCTTCCTCTCCACCGGCGAATTTTTCTGGAACAGCGGCATCTTCCTCTGGACCGTCCGCAGCATCCTCCGCGCCTTCGAGGAGAACGCCCCCGAGATAGCCTCCGTCTTCTCCGCCCCCGACCTCCTCGGCGAAAAAGGCGTCGAGCGCGCATTCTCGGCCTGCCCCGCCATCTCCATCGACTATGCCGTCATGGAAAAAGCCCCCAACGTCTACGTCGAAACCGTCAGCTTCGGCTGGAACGACCTCGGCACATGGTCGGCCCTCTACGACAACTCGCCCAAGAACCGCGACGCCAACGTCACCCAGAACTGCTCGGTGCTCGCCTACAACTCCACCGGCAACATCTTCGCCGTCAGCGGCGACAAACTCGTTGTCGTCGACTCGCTCAAAGACTTCATCATCGCCGACGCCGGCGACGTGCTCCTCGTCTGCCCCAAAGACCACGAGCAGGACATCAAGCAGATGGTCAACGACGCGCGCGTGAAATTCGGCGAGAAATTCCTGTAACCCCCACCTCCGGCGGCCGGGGGAGTGCGCCCGCTCCCCCGCGCCCCGTCAATCCCTAACCCCGCTCCGCAGATGATGAAAAAGACAATCCTCGCAGCCCTCCTGGCCCTGCTGACGCTCACGGCCGCCGCCGTGCCCGCCCCGCAGTCGGCCACCACGCCCGACTCCTCGGCCTATGCGCGCACCCTGCGCAAGGCCCTGCGCTTTATGGACGACGGCGAATGGCTCAACGCCTCAGCCATGTTCACGATTATGCTGGAGCAGCGCCCCGAGGAAGTCTCCAACTACTCCAACGCCATCGTCACCGACGCCATGCTCGGCGACACCCTCGCCGTGTCGCGCCTGCTCGAGACATCCATGGAGCACAATGTGTCGATGGACTCCATCTTCACCGACGTCCAACGCGTGAGCACGCGCCTGGGCGTCAGCCACCTCTACGAGCGCGTTCTCCTCGGTGCCGGCAAACAGTTCTCCTACCTGCAACGCTCACTGAATCAGTACCTTCTGCGCTACTACGTCTTCCGCAACAACGGCCCCGAGATGGTGCGCTATGCCCGCATCATGCTCGAACGCATGCCCGCGAGCGTGCCGTTCCGCCGCATCCTGGCGCGCGGCTACATGCTCCAGGGCAAGATGGACGCCGCCGCCGACGTCTGGCGCGACATCCTCCGCAGCGACCCCGACAACCTCGACACCCTCCTCGACCTCGGCAACTACTACCACGCCCTGGGACGCGCCGCCGACGCCGAGCCCTACCTCCGCGCCGCCTACCGCCTCCATCCCACACCTTACCTCGCCTCCCTCCTCCGCCCCTGACACCACCTTAGCGCCCCAGCCCACGGCCCGGCCTCAAGCGTCCGTGCAGCAAGATGTCCGGGTAAGCGCCGGCGGCGCGGTTTGCCGGACAGCCCCTCCGCCTCTCCACACAAAAGAGACTGTTTAACAAGTTTAGGCAGTCTCTTTTTATAGTTTAAACAGGCAAAAAAATAAGCTAAAAATAAGGCTTTCATGCTGAAATTCAGCGTAAAAGTCTTTGTTATGTCATAGATTTTTAGTATATTTGTGTTGCGATTAAATCACTAATAATCGAAACATAACATGGCAAAGTTAGCGATAAAATCTGACAATAG
>SFOH01000028.1 GCA_004552485.1 Bacteroidales bacterium
TTTTTGGCGAAACCAAAGTAACCAAAAAGCGCTGACTCCTGCAATAGGTGCCAGCGCTAATTTTTCTCCCACTCAAAATTTTTTATCGGACAGCAATAATTTTTTTCATAGGAGTTGCGATATAATTAGAACGGGTTTTTATTGGGGGTTGTGTCGCAAAGGTAACAACTTATTTGTCAACGCGCGAGCACCGCGGCTCGTTTTGTGCGAACCCCGGCGATTTTTTGACGAAATGGGGGGGGATTAGTGGCCGAGGTGGCGGCGGTAGGCGGCGGCGAGGCGGGTGTGGTAGCCGCGCGCGGCGTAGGAATTGCCGTTGTAGCCGCGGGCAAAGGCGCTCCAGTCTTTGGCTTTGAGGTGTTTGAGCAGGCCGGTGGAGCGCATGAAAACGGCGAAGAGGTCGAGTTGGTCGCGCTCGGAGCGGCTCATGCGGCGCACGAAGTCGTCGGCGCTGGTGCAGCCGCAGATTTTCCAGTTGAAGCCGCCGATTTGGAACATTCCCCAGAAGGTGCCTTCGATGCCGGCGGTGTCGTGGATGGAGCGTGCGGCGTCGAGGCGTGCCTGGACGGCGGCTTGCTGGCCGCCATAGCGCGCGGAGTTGGGGCGCGAGAAGACGATGGAGTGGCTGCGCGAGTATTTTGAGAGGTTGACGCCATGGCGGCGGGCGGCCTGGCGGAACATGCTGAGGTCGAAGTTGATGATGGGTTTGCCGGCGGTCCAGAATCCCTGGTGGGCGCGGCCGGCTTCGATGTCGACTACGGCTTTGATGGCGGCGACTTCGACGCCGAGGTCGGCGGCTACTTCGCGGTAGTCTTCTTCGGTGAGTGTGGCGTTGCGGTAGTCGGCGGCGATGGCATAGCGGATTGTGTCGCCGCGGGCGTCGACGCGGTAGGCGAGGGTGTCGCGGTGGGTGGAGCGGTCGGCGTGGACGGCGGCGCGGACGCTCTGTTCGGTGCGGGTTTTGTCATGTGGGCGGCTGACGCGGGGGCTGCGGCGGTTGCGGCCGAGGGCGCCGGCGCAGAGGAGGAGGCATAATGTGGCGATGATTGGTTTTTTCTTCATGGGCAAGGTTAGTTATGTGAGGAGGAGTGGAGGAGAGGAGGAGAGGAGGAGAGGGGCGTGGAAAAAGAGCCGGAAGCTCAGCCTGGGGGCTGGGCTTCCGGCTCTGTGGGGTGCGGGCGTCAGTCTTTGAGGTCGGCGACCTTTTCGATGATGCGTTTGAGCTGGTTCCAGTAGCGGTCAACGGCGGGGATGAACATGCGCTCGCTGGGCGAGTGGACGTTCTGGAGTGTGGGACCGAAGGAGACCATGTCGAGTTCGGGGTATTTGGTGAGGAAGAGGCCGCACTCGAGGCCGGCGTGGATGGCCATGATGGCGGGGCGGATGTGGTAGAGTTCCTCGTAGGCGTCGGCGGCGATTTTCATGATGCGCGAGTCCATGTTGGGGGCCCAGCCGGGGTATCCGTCGCCGTGTGTGACTTCGGCGCCGGCGAGTTTGAAGAGGGCTTCGACGCGGTGTGCGATGTCCCACTTGCGGCTCTCGACGGAGGAGCGCTGCGAGGTGGTGACGAGGATCTTGGAGCCTTCGAGCATTTTGACGGAGGCGAGGTTGGTGGAGGTCTCGACGAGGCCTTCGATGTCGCGGCTCATGGAGATGACGCCGTGGGGGCAGCAGTACATTGCGGCGATGAGGCGGCGCGAGGTGTCGGCGTCGACGGAGAAGTCGGGTTTGTCGGCTGTGTCGAGTTTGAGCTCCATTGTGGTCTCGAGGCCTTTGTATTCGGCTTCGACGTCGGCGGCGAACATGTTGAAGAGTGCTACGACTTCTTCTTTGCGCGAGGTGTGGACGCCGAAGATGACGTGGGCGGCGCGGGGGATTGCGTTGCGGAGGTTGCCGCCGTCGATCTCGCAGAGGGCGATGTCGTGTTTCTGGCTGAGGCCCCAGAGGAAGCGTGCCATGAGTTGTACGGCGTTGGCGCGGCCGGTGTTGATGTCGGAGCCGGAGTGTCCGCCGAGGCCTTTGCTGAGGTCGAACTTGAAGTAGTGGAAGTCGGCGGGAGCCATCGAGCGCTCGTAGTTGAAGGTGCAGGTTGTGTCGACGCCGCCGGCGCATCCGATGAAGATCTGTGCGTCGTCCTCGGAGTCGAGGTTGAGGAGCATCTTGCCTTTGATCATGCCGTCGCCGATGTTGTTGGCGCCGGTGAGGCCGGTCTCTTCGTCGACGGTGAAGAGGCCTTCGAGGGGTCCGTGGACGAGGGAGTCGTCGGTGAGTGCGGCGAGGGCGCCGGCGATGCCGATGCCGTTGTCGGCGCCGAGGGTTGTGCCGTCAGCGTGGAGCCAGTCGCCGTCGACGATGGTGGTGATGGGGGTGTTCTCGAAGTCGAAGCCTTTGTGGTTGCTCTCGCAGACCATGTCCATGTGGGCCTGCATGATGATGCCGGGGGCATCTTCGTGGCCGGGGGTGGCGGGCTTGAATATGGCCACGTTGCCTATTGCGTCGGTCTTTACCTCCAGGTTATGCTTGGCAGCGAAGTCGAGCAGGTACTGGCGGATTTTGCCTTCCTTCTTGGAGGGTCGGGGAACCTGTGTGATTTCATGAAAGATGCCGAACACGTTGGCCGGCTTCAAATCTTTGATTGTCATAGTTTCGTTGTTTATGGGGTTAAACAGATGATGATTCCGAGGGGTAAAATAAGTGGAAGCGGGGGTGTTTTCGGGGTGTGTGACTGTAAAAAAATAATTTTTATCACAAAAGATTGTTAAAAACAACCGCTTTTCCGCCACTAAGTTACAAAATAAAATTGAGATATGCCCAAAAATCAGCACGCATTTTGTATATTTGCAATCTGAAACGCGAGAAAAGGCCATGAAAGAGTTCCTTACACTGTTAGTTCCGGCTGTTCTGCTGCTTGTGGTGGCGGTGGTTCTGATGGGCGTGAAGGTGTTCTTTGTCAAGGGCGGGCGTTTTCCGGTGAGCCATGTCGACGGCAATCCGGAGCTTGCCCGGCGCGGCATCCGCTGTGCCCACCACGAGGACCGCGTGAGCGCGCCGCGCTATCCGTCGGCCGCCGCAAAGGCCGGGCCTTCCGCGTCGGAGAATTCATCGCAGAACGAAAACATTTAAAACAAAAAGATAAGTCTTAATAATGAAACAATTAGTAATTGCCGTTGCTCTGCTGCTGGCTTGCGGCGCGGCTTCAACCTCCTGCTCGGGCGAGTCCTCGAAGGAGAGCGCTGACACCGTGAAAAAGGAAGTAAAAGGCGAGCAGAAAGGCGAAAGCTTCACCGTCACCACGAACATCCGTTATGTTGACTTTGACACGATCATGGCCAACTACGAGTATGCCAAGGAACAGAGCAAGGTTCTCGAGCAGATCGCTGCGCAGCTTCAGCAGTATCAGACTCAGCTGGGCTCGCGTCTGGTCCAGAAGCAGAACGAGATACAGCAGAAGATGCAGAACAACGCCTACGCCTCCGAGGACCAGTACAAGGCCGACATGACCGTGCTCCAGAATCTGGACCAGAGCTCGCAGGTGCAGTATGCCAAGCGCGCCGAGGCTGACAATGCCCGCGTCGCCGAGATTCAGAAGAAGGTGAAAGCCGCCATCGACGAGTTTGTGGTGGAGTACAACAAGGACAAGAAGTACGACGCCATCCTCGACAAGAGCGCCGGTCTCTACTTCAACCCCGCGCTGGACATCACCGGCGAGATCGTGAAGGGTCTGAACGAGGCTTACAAGAACAAGAAGGGCGACAAGAAAGACGAGCCCAAAGCCGAGTCGAAGAAAGACTGATTTCCGCCGTTTCGCAGAGCCTGAGCCATAGCGCTCGCTGTGCTCGCACCTCCCACACGCGTGCGGGATGCCCCGCCGGGCGTCCCGCCGCTCGCGTATCTCTATACACATTATATATACACTCAATATAAAACGCATAAACGCCATGCCTGAGACCCAAGTCGCCGCCACCCCCAAACGGGACACCCTGGTGATCATACCCATGTATAACGAGAAAGAGAACGCGTCGGCAATCATCGACGCCGTGCTCTCGCTGCCGGAACAGAACTTTGACGTGCTGGTGATCGACGACAACTCGCCGGACGGCACCGCCGACATCGTGCGCGGCAAGATAGCAGAGCACCCGGGGCGCGTCTTCATGGTGGAGCGCGCCGGCAAATTAGGACTGGGCACGGCCTATATCGCCGGCTTCAAGTGGGCGCTGGCCCACGAGAACAACTATCAGTATGTGTGCGAGATGGACGCCGATTTCTCGCACAATCCCAACGACCTGATGAAGCTGCGCGGGGCCATCGCCTCGGGCCGCGGCGACGTTGCCGTCGGCTCGCGATATCTGACGGGCGTGAACGTGGTGAACTGGCCGATGGGCCGCGTGCTGATGTCGTACTACGCCAGCAAATATGTGCGTTTCGTGACGCGTATGCCGGTGCACGACACCACTGCCGGCTTCGTCTGCTACAGCCGCCGCGTGCTCGAGGACTTCGACCTCGACGCGGTGCGCTTCAAGGGCTATGCCTTCCAGATCGAGATGAAGTTCACGGCCCACCAGATGAAGTACAAGGTCTGCGAGGTGCCCATCGTGTTCGTCAACCGCATGCTTGGCACGTCCAAGATGAGCAGCGGCATCTTCGGCGAGGCGCTCTTCGGCGTGATTCGTCTGAAGTGGAACTCCATCTTCCATCCCAAGAAACGCCGCTCGGAGAAAGCCTGAGCAAACTGATTGATAATCAACGACAAAGATAAACGACGTGAAGCGAAACACCGGCATAATCATCGTGTGCATCCTGGGCGCCCTGCTGTTCGTGCCCTGGCTTGGCGAGGCTTACTTTCAGACGAAGGGTGAGCCGCGCGAGGCCATCGTGGCCGTGAGCATGCTGCAGGAGGGCAACTGGATTCTGCCGGTCAGCTACGGTGCCGACATCCCCTACAAGCCACCGCTGCTGGCATGGCTCATCGCCGTGTTCTCGGCACTGCTCAACGGCGGTGTCGTCAACGAGTTCACGTCGCGCCTGCCGTCGGCCTTAGCGGGCATCGCCCTGCTTGCGGCGGGATGGCGCCTGGTGGCGTCGCGTGCCGGCGAAAAGCGCGCTTGGGTGATGACCCTGGTGTGCATGACCGTCTTCGAGTTTTTCCGCGGCTGCACAGGCTGCCGCGTCGACATGGTGCTGACCTGCTGCATGGTCGGCGCGATGTATGCCATGTTCACGATGAAGGGCCATCCTTGGCGCTACCTGTGGGCGGTGCTGCTGATGAGCGGCGCCGTGCTGGCCAAGGGGCCGGTGGGAGCGCTGCTGCCGTGTCTGGTTATGGGCATATACTTCCTGCTGGCCGGCCGCAATTTCTTCCGCGTGACGCTGACGCTCGTGGGCCTGTGCCTGGCGTCGTTCATCCTGCCCGCGCTGTGGTATTATGCCGCATGGCTTCAGGGCGGCGACGAATTCCTGCGCCTGGCCATGGAGGAGAACATCGGCCGCCTCACCGGCACCATGAGCTATGAGAGCCACGTCAACCCCTGGTATTACAACCTGGAGATGCTGCTGGCGGGCATGCTGCCCTGGACCGTCCCCGTGCTCATCGCGCTGGGCTACCGCAGCGTGCGCGAGACGCTGAAGACCGTGAAGCTCGACCGCGGCCTGCCCCTGATGGCATGGACGGCGGCGCTCACCGTGCTCGTCTTCTACTGCATCCCGTCGAGCAAGCGCGGCGTCTACCTGCTGCCGTGCTATCCCTTCCTGGCCTACGGCGCGGCATGGGTCTTAGGCGAGGTCGACAACAAGCGGCTGATTCGCGTGTGGTCGGTGGTGCTCAGCGTGATATGCCTGGTTGCGCCGGTGACCATGATTGTGCTCAGCTGCGTTGACATTCCGAAACTGCCCGTGGCTCCGCTGAGCTGGTGGCAGTGGGTGATGGCCGTGCTGCCGCTGTGCACGGGCCTGTGGTGGCTGTGCACGCGCCGTATCTCGCGCACGGGTCTGCGCAGCGCCCTGGCGTTCACCTATCTTCTCTTGCTCGCCTTCAACTCGGCCTATGCTCCGGCGTTCCTGAACCCGCGCTCGGACATCCACACGGTCGCCATCATCGAAGAACGCGTCCCCGCCGGCGCTCAGATTGTCACATACATCGAGCAGCACCGCCTGCTCCGCTACTATTCCATCAATTTCTACATGGGCGACCGCCTGCGCCGCGTCGCCTCGCCCGACAGCGTGCCCCCGGGAGCATGGTTGCTCACCGACAAGCTCGCCGACGGAATGCAGGGCGACACCATCTCGCGCCGCGGCGCCGACACACGCCGTCCCATAATCCTCGTGCCCCCAAGGGGTGTCACGAAATAAACTCAAACAGAATATCCGAAATACATGATAGAACGCATAATTATTGTCGACAACATTGACCCCGTGGTTTTCTACGGCGTCAACAACTCAAATATGCACCTGATCCGCAACCTCTTCCCCAAGCTGCGCATAACGGCGCGCGGCTCGGTCATCAAGGTGATCGGCGAAGAGTGCGAGACGGCCGAGTTCGAGAAGAAAATCAAGGAGCTGGCCGAACACTGCGAGCGCTTCAACCGTCTGACGGAGGAGGCCATCCTCGACATCATCAAAGGTCAGGCGCCCGCCGAGCTGAAACGCGACGGCGTCATCATCTACGGCATCAACGGCAAGCCCATCCAGGGCCGCACGCCCAACCAGGAGAAGCTCGTTGAGACGTTCACCAACAACGACCTGACGTTTGCCCTGGGTCCCGCCGGAACGGGTAAGACTTACATCGCCATCGCCCTGGCCGTGCGCGCCCTCAAGAACCGCGAGGTGCGCAAGATCATCCTGAGCCGCCCGGCCGTCGAAGCCGGCGAGAAGTTAGGATTCCTGCCCGGCGATATGCGCGACAAAATCGACCCCTACCTCCAGCCGCTCTACGACGCCTTGGAGGATATGATTCCGGCCGTGAAGCTGAAGGAATACATGGACACGAAGGTGATTCAGATTGCGCCCTTGGCATTCATGCGCGGCCGCACGCTCAACGACGCGGTCATCGTGCTGGACGAGGCGCAGAACACCACCACCCACCAGATCAAGATGTTCCTGACGCGCCTGGGCATGAACGCCAAGATGATCATCACGGGCGACGTGACGCAGATCGACCTTCCGCGCACCACCAAGTCGGGCCTAATCCATGCGCTCGACGTGCTGAAAGGCGTGGAAGGCGTGGGCCGCGTGGACTTCAGCAAGAAGGACATCGTGCGCCACCACCTGGTTCAGCGCATCGTCGAGGCCTACGAGCGCCACGACAAACTCGAGAAAGAAGCCGAAGAAAAAGCCGGAGCCGATGAACAGCAAGGTTGAGGAAATAAACCCGTACAGCGCGGGCGGCCACAAGCATGAGCAGGTTCGCGAGATGTTCGACAACATCGCGCCGGCCTACGACGTGATGAACCGCATGATGACGCTGGGCATCGACCGCCGGTGGCGCCGCAAGGCCGTGAAAATCGTGGCGGCCACGCATCCCGGCGCCATCCTCGACATAGCCACGGGCACGGGCGACCTGGCCATTCTCCTGGCGCGCGCCGTCCCCGCGGCCACCGTCACGGGCGTGGACCTCAGCGAGGGCATGCTCGAGGTCGGCCGCCGCAAGGCCGGGAAAGCCGGCCTTGGCGACCGCATCACCTTCCGGAGCGCCGACGCCCTCGCGCTGCCGTTCCCCGACAACTCGTTCGACGCCATCACCGTGGCCTACGGCGTGCGCAACTTCGAGCACCTCGACCGCGGATATGCCGAGATGCTGCGCGTGCTGCGACCCGGCGGCCTGCTGTGTGTGCTCGAGCTCTCCGTGCCCGCTTCGCCGTTGGTGAAGCCCTTCTACGCCGCCTACACCCGCGGCGTCATTCCCCTCGTGGGGCGCCTTGTCTCAAAGGACACGGCGGCCTACTCTTACCTGCCGCGCTCGATTCGCGCCGTCCCCGCGCGGGCGCAGATGACCCGCCTCATCACCGACGCCGGGTTCGCCGACGCCGCCTTCCACTCGCAGACCCTCGGCGTCTGCACCATGTACACCGCCCGAAAGCCGTAGCGACGCATACACCCCTCCACCCCTCCACTCCTCCACTGACATAACCAACACGTTTTCAACAAGCTAACCCGTTCTTCACCATGCGCATCATCTGTTTACTGCTTCTGCTGGCTGTTGCGCCGCTGTTGCGCGCGCAGGCTGTGACGGCGCCGTCCGACACGGCGGCCACCGCGGCACGGAAGGCTGAGGCGGCCCTCGACTCCGCCGCCCGCGCCGACGGTCTGTACCCCGACCTCGAAGCTCTGACTGACTCGCTTCCCATATTCCCCTTCCCCGACGAGCCCGAGCTCTTTGAGCCCTTAAAACCCGACACCACAATCTTTTACACCCCGCTCGACCGCACGATTTTCCTCCCCGCCGTCTACACCGGCTACAAGGACATCCGCAACTACGACCCCTTCAAGAGCGAGATTTCGGGCGACCCGGCCATGCGCTGGGTCGAGGAGGCGCGTGCCCGTCAGACACGCAAAGATGTGCTGCTGCAGAACCTCTTCCGCAACCGTCCCGACCTGGTGCACAAGCACATAGCCACCCTGCCGCACGCCCCCAAGGCATACTACGGCGAGGTGAATCCCAAGAACTACACCATCAAAATCAAGGAGGTGGAGCCCGACCTCCCCACCGACTTCTCCACGAACGTGGGCAAGAAGCACTGGCTGCGCTCGTTCAACGTCTCGCTCCAGTTCTCACAGGCCTACATCTCGCCGAACTGGTACCAGGGCGGCAACAACAACCTCAACTTCCTCGGAAACATCTACTACAACGTCAAGCTCAACCCCGCGTTCCATCCTAACCTGCTGTTTGAGAACACGTTCCAGTATAAGCTCGGCATCAACAACGCCCCCGAGGACTCGCTGCGCGACTACTCCATCTCCGACGATCTGCTCCAGATCAACTCAACTTTCGGTTACAAGGCCGCCCACCGCTGGTACTACTCCGTGACAGCCCAGTTCAAGACGCAGGTGCTCAACTCCTACGTCAAGAACAAGCACAATCTCAGCTCGGCATTCCTCTCGCCGGCCGACTTCAACGCCGGTCTCGGTATGACGTATTCCTACGCCAACAAGCGCAAGACGTTCTCGTTCGACACGTCCATCTCGCCTATTTCATACAATATGCGCATCTGCGTCAAGCCCGACTCGGTGCTTCGCCACGAGGACTACAACATCAACGCCGACCGCAAATATTCGATGAAGTTCGGTTCGACAGCCGAGGCAAAAATCAACTGGCAGCTGCGCTCGAACATCAACTTCAAGAGCCGCGTCTTCGTCTTCTCCGACTACTCTTACATCCAGTGCGACTGGGAGAACACGCTGCAGATGAACGTGAGCAAATTCCTGAGCACGCAAATCTACTGGCACCTGCGCTACGACTCGACGACGCCGCGCAGCGACGACCCCGACTGGCACAAGCTCCAGGTGAAGGAGATTCTGTCGTTCGGCATCACCTACGCCTTCTCCTCAATCTGACGGAGGAGGAAACTACTTGCTAATGACTAAACTACGCCACATAATAACCTTGACGGCCGTGCTTTTAGGCACGCTCTTCGCCGCAGCCCGCGTCGACATTCCGGACAGCCTGCGCCGCGAACTTGACCGACCCGGGCTGACACCTCAGGAGGGTGTGTGGCGTTTTGCCGGCGACGGCGCCGTGATGGCTGTCACGCGCGGCGATGCCGGCGACTTCCGCGTCATCGTCCTCGACAGCCCCGACACACGCCTCGCGCCCGGCACCGTCATCGGCACGGTCAACACCGAGTCGGCCCTCACGAGCCGCTGGCACGTGGCCACGGACACCGACCGCGACGGACGCCCCTGCTCGGTGCGCTCGTTCACGGCGACCGTCGACGAAGAACACCCCGGTAATTTGACTCTGGAGCCCACCGCGCGCCTCACGAAACTGCGCCTGTGGGTGCTCTGGCGATTCTTCGTAAACGTCAGCGTCCATAGCCTTGAAAATACGCGAAAACTCGCTGCCTATCGCATCTATCCGCCTGACCCCGACAACCTCCTCAGCCCCATAATCCTATGAAGCGCCTTGCCCTTTTCGTACTTCTGACCATGACTGCCGCATTGTTCTGTGCGGCCCAGTATACGACTCGTCCCGACCTGCAACCTCAGCCTGCGGTGACGAGCCCGGTGGCCGCCGCTGACACGGCCGTGGCGGACACTCTGCGCGGCGAGCAGGCGCAGGCTATAGTGACCGTTACGGGCTATGAGAAACCGCTGCGGTCGACGAAGGAGACGGTGCTTATTCGCCTCAGCGACGACGCACCGGTGCTCTCGGCCGTGGTGCTTGACATCGAATACCGCGACATGAGCGGCAATGCCCTGCACCGCCGCAGCGTGACGCTGCCCATAAGCCAGGAGGCCGGGCAGACGCGTATGCACGTGTTCCGTTCGTGGGACGTCAACCGCGTTTTCTACTACCATCTCAACCGGCCGCCGCGCACAACGGCGCAGGGCACACCCTACAAAATCGCCATGACGGTCGCCGCCGCCATACTGCGCTGACTCACTCGGCTGGCGCTCCAAGGGCGTTGCGGATGGCGCTGCGGATTGAGTCGGCGGCGCGAGAGGGTGTGCGCAGCAGTGCTATGACGCGCGAGACGTACCGGTCTTTGTCGGCGAGGCCGCAGAGGCCGGCGACGTTGCAGCCCGGGAGCATGCTCTTCTGATTGTAGACGCGCAGCACGCCGGCATAGTCGCCGTCGTGGGCCATGCGGGCAAACCGGCTGCAGAAGTCGTTGTAGAGCTTGCGGGGATTTATCTCGCGCATGAGGTCGACAACGTGCTGCTCGAGGGCGTCGATGTTGGGGAAGCGGGCGTCGATGCGGTATTCCATGGTGCGTTTGACGCGATGGCGCGTGTGGAGCATGGCCTGCGAGCGCATGTCGTGGCGGAACATCGTGAGCACTGACTTTTTCACGGAGGCGAAGACGCGGTCGGGGTCGCGGCCGCCGGCACGTGCCACGGCGCGCACGACGTCTTCCAGGAGGAGCATATTCTCGATTTCGGCCACTTCCGGCACCATGATGTTTTTGCTGCGCAGATACGCGACCTCGCCGTCGTCGCGGCGATCGCGGTCGACGATGCCCATGGCCGAGAGGTGGTGGAGACCGCGCAGGTCGTTGAAGGTGCGAGTGCTTTCGATGACCTTGTTGCACGAGCCGAGGGGCTTGACGCTGCGGTCGGGGAAGATGAGGGGATAGAGGCGCGAGTCGATTGAGTGCTGGTTGCCTTCGATGAAGAGGACGGGGCGACGCTCGCCGAGGATGGCCATGTAGAGGCGGTCGTCGAGGGCTCCGGACTGCGGAGGGAGGACGTCGTAATCCCAGGTGGAGGCGGCCGTGTCGCAGGCGCGCACCCAGATGATTGGGGCGCCGGAGCGTGAGGCGGCGAACTCCAGGTCGTGGGTGATGTAGAGAATGGAGCAGTCGGGGCGCATGGCCTCGAGGGCGTTCCACAGCGTCTGGATGGTGGTGGGGTGCAGGAACATCTCGGGGCTGTCGGCGAAGATGATGGCTCCGGGCGGGGCGTAGAGCATGGCGGCGCCGTAGTAGAGGACGGCTTTCTCGCCGCGCGAGAGTCGTGGCGCGGGGAAAGTGTCCGGGGCGGAGTCCGTCGAGAATGCAAGGCGCCCTTTGTCGACGAGGACGCGGTTGTGGGGAAAGACGGTCTGCCACAGGGTCATAAGGCGGTCGAGGCGCGTGGGCTCGAGCTCTTTCGAATCGGCGAATTTGTAGTTGAGGAGGTTCAGCAGCTCGTCCGACATAATCATCGCCTGCAGTCGCTCGAGGTCGGACTGAGGGCGCTCTTTGTCGTAGGCGGGGAGGGCCGATGCCTGGAAGATGCGGTCGACGTCCGAGCCGTTGTCGCGGCAGAAGAGGGCGTCGACGATGCTGAGTGTGAACGCTTTATCGCCTAACGAGCGGGCGAGGTGACGGGCAAAGCGTGTTTTGCCGGCGCCGTTGGCACCGATGATGACGGCGCGGCGTGCGGGGGTGTCGAGCACGTCGGGGGCGGCGGCCGGGGTTCCGTCCGGGAGGGAGAGCGGCTCGGTGCCTTGCCGTGGCGGAAGTGTTATTTTCATGGCACGGGACTTTTGTTTTCTGATGCCAAATATAACAAAAATCCGCCGTATGTGCGCAATGTTTTTCCGAAAAAGGCCAAAAATGCGGCCAAACGGGGAAAAAGAAGGGGCCGGTCAGTCGGCTTTCGGGGCTTTCGCGCCTTTCGCAGGGGCGTCGGGGCCGGGGTAGGGAGCCGTGTCGCGCAGATGCAGGACGTAGGCGATTGCGTCCTCGCGGGTGGGGCCGATTTCGCAGTCCTTGCTGGCGCGGGTGAGGTTCTGGAGGTAGTAGCCCACTTCGCGGCCCTGGGGCAGGGACAGCAGCTCCATGATGTCGTTGCCGTTGATGGCCGGGCGGAAGGCGCGGTCGGCGTCTTTGGCCACGATGTCGGCGAACTTCGACTCGACGATGTCGTAGCACTCGAGGAAGTGGCGCTTTTTCTCGGGGTTCTTGGTGGTGAGGTCGGCGCGGGCGAGAATCATGAGGGGCTCGAGCTCTTCCTCGGCATAGTTGATGAGTCGGCGCACGGCTGAGTCTGTGACCTCGTCCTCGACCAGGGCGGCGGGGCGCATGTGCAGCTCCACGAGCTTCTGGACGCGGCGCATCTCGGAGGTGCCGGGCAGGTGGAGGCGGCTGAAAATGCGCGGTACCATCTTGGACCCCACGTAGTTATGATTCTGGAAGGTCCAGCCCTGGGCGTCGTCCCAGTGTTTGGTGACGGGCTTGGCGATGTCGTGGAGCAGGGCGGCCCAGCGCGTCCAGATGTCGTCGGTGGCGGCGGCGACGTTGTCGAGCACCTCCATCGTGTGGAGGAAATTGTCTTTGTGGCCGCGGCCGTGCATGACTTCGATGCCGCTCATGGCCTCGAGTTCGGGGAGAATGAGCGGGAGCAGGCCGGTTTCGTGGAGGAGTTTCCAGCCTATCGAGGGGCGCGGCGAGGCCATGATTTTCTGGAGCTCGGAGGTGATGCGGTCCTGGACTATTATCTTGAGACGCCGAGCATTACGCTTGATGGCGTCGAGGGTCTCGGGGTGGATGGTGAACTGGAGCTGCGTGGCGAAGCGCACGGCGCGCATCATGCGGAGCGGGTCGTCGGAAAAGGTGATGTCCGGGTCGAGAGGTGTGCGGATGATGCGTGCGGCCAGGTCCTGAACGCCGTTGTAGTTGTCGACGAGCTCGCCGAAGCGGGCGTCGTTGACGCACAGTGCCATGGCGTTGATGGTGAAGTCGCGGCGTGCGATGTCGTCGTGGAGCGTTCCGTCCTCGACGATGGGGTTGCGCGAGTCGCGGTTGTAGCTCTCGCGGCGCGCGCCTACGAACTCCAGTTCCATGCCGCGGCGTTTGACCTGGGCGGTGCCGTAGGAGTGGAAGACGTTGACGTGGGTTCCGCGGCCGAGAGCGCGCGCCACGGCGCGGGCCAGCTCGATGCCGGAGCCGACGGTGACGAAGTCGATGTCCTTGGAGGGGCGTCCCAGGAGCAGGTCGCGGACATAGCCGCCCACCACGTATGCCTCGCGGCCCATGGTGTCGGCCACGGCGCCCACCTTGCGGAAGACGGGGTCGCTGAGGAGTTCGGGTAATGATGTCATGATTCTGTGTATGAGTGGTTTATGGGGTGAGGCGAGGGTGGCTCAGTCTTCGAGTGAGACGAGCTCCTCGCGGCAGACGGTGAGGCGCTCGAGGCCGTCGGCGCCCACGCGGTAGGTGTTCTCGACGCCCACGGCGCCGACTTTGTCGATGACGAATTTGGGCTCGATGGCGATGATGTTGTTCTCCTCGAGGATGTCCTTGGAGCGCGGGGAGAGAACGGGGAGCTCGTTGATGGTGATTCCGACGCCATGGCCGATGAATCCGGCCTGGTGACGGTGGCCCATGAATTTGCCTTCGAGACCGGCTTCGCGCGCCATGGCGATGGCCGTCTCGTAGAGCTCGGAGCAGGGTGTGCCGGGGCGCGCGTCATGCTCGAGGCGTCGGCAGATGTCGATGGAGAGCTGATGGGCGCGGCGGGCTTCATCGCAGACCTCGTCGTCGACGATGAAGGTGCGGGTCATGTCGGACATGTAGCCGTTGAAGTCGCCGTTGGTGTCGACCATGACGGTGAGACCGCGCTGTATGATTGTGCCGTCGGCGCCGACGGGGAGGGCGGGCGACGAGCCGGCGCCGCCGAGGGCGAAGTCGTAGGGCGAGGGGGTGTCGGCGTTGGCGCCGACGAGGACGCTGCCCATGTTCAGCTCCATGTCGTCGCCGGAGACGCGCATGATGCCGATGGCGCCTTCGAGGCGCGAGACGCGCTCGATTTCGACCTGGAGCTCGACGTCGTCCATGCCCTCGCGGTAGAGGTGGGGGATGCGCGAGTAGACGCGGTCGTGGGTGGTGGCGCACTCGCGGATTTTCTGCACTTCGTCGGGGGCTTTGACGGCGCGGGCGCCCATGAGGACGGCGTCGCCGTCGAGGATTTCTTCGGGCTTGACGCCGAGGGCGCGGGCCATGCGCACGACGTTGGCATAGGAGGTCTCGCGCAACTCGAGGGCGACGGCGGGGGTGATGTTGAGGCCTTCGCGGGCAAGGACGGCGGGTATCTCCTCGGGCTTGCGCACCGTGTGGACGCCGGCGCCGGAGAGCTCGGGCTGGCGGCGCACGAAGTAGCGGATGTCGCGGCGCGAGGCGTCGATGATGACCCATCCGTCGAAGATGCGGCCGGTGAGGTAGAACTTGTTGGCGTTGTCGCTGACCACGAGGGTCGAGGCGCCAAGGTTGTCCATGAAGCGGTATATGCGGCTGAGGCGGAAGTCAAGCGCCTTGCTGTCAAGTAGTTGAAGAGGAATCTGTTTCATTGTCGTGTTGTTGGGGTTATTCTATTGAATAACAACGTGCGGGGCGCTATTGTTGGAGACGAGGTCGAGCAGGTCGGAGAATTTGTGGATGACGGCGTCGGCGTCGGTAACTTTGCCGAAGCCGTAAGCAGCCCATATAAAGGGTACGCGCGCGTGGCGGCAGGCGATGGCGTCGCTCTCGGTGTCGCCCACGTAGGCCGGGGCTTGGAGATTGTGGCGCTCGGCAATGAGGCGTATGTTGTCGCCCTTGCTGAGGCCGTTCATGCCGTGGGCGAGGACGTCGCGGAAGTAGGGGCGCAAACCGGTGTAGTCCAGGAAGTTGTCGAGACCATGGGCGCCGCAGTTGCTGACCATGAACAGCGGCATTTTCTTGGCGAGCGCCGCGAGGGTTTCGCGCACGCCGGGGAAGAGGCGTCCGCCGAGGCGCGGCATCATGGCGTCCTCGTTCTTGTCAAGGACTTTGAGGAATCGGTCTTTGTCGGCGAGGTCGGGGGCGATGATGGCGAGGATTTTGTCGAGGGGGAGGCCCATGGTGCGCATGAGGCGGTCGCGGGTGACGGGCTCAGCCTTGAGGCCGAGCTCGCGGAAGGTCTCGTTCCAGACCTCGGAGTAAGAGTCCACGGCATCCCACAGGGTGCCGTCCATGTCAAAAATCAGAGCATCCACAGAAAGGGTATGTTTGGGGTTAAACGTTTGTGACAGAGCCACTTGAATTCGGCCTTGGCGGCCGGGCGTCAGAGGTAGGATATGCCCACCTGCTGGAGCTCGGGGACGGTGTCGAGGCGCATGATGTGGCGCAGGAGAATCGGCGAGCCGGGGCGCGGGGCACGGCGCGGGATGATGGTGTCGGAGTACTGGTAGGTGAGTCCGCTGCCGCTGCCGCGCCAGTGGCCGAAGCGGTCGGCGAGGACCACGTTAAGCGTGTCGGCGTGGACGGTGTCGGCGGCCTCGTACTTCATCTCGAGCCAGAGGTTGGCGAAGGGGTAGGCCGAGGTGTGGCGCACGGTGAGCACGAGCACGTTCATGGGCAGTGTGTCGCCGGCGGCGTTGAAGCGCAGGATGCGGTTGTAGCGCCAGCCGTCGCCGTCGATGTCGCGCCACTCGCCGTCCACGGCGTCGGGCTTGGAGCACGAAACCGTGGCGAGCAGCGCTGCGATGGCGAACATCGCCGACAACAGCGTGAGAGTCAGTGTCTTAGCCTTCATTCTTGCCACCTCCTTTGTTGGCGCCGTCGGCCTTCGGTGCGTTGCCGCCCTTCGGAGCATTGCGGCGTTTTTTGTTGCGGGGCTTGGCGTCGGCCGGCTTGTCCTCGGCGGGCTTGGCGTCGGCGGAGTCGCGGGCGGGTTTCTCGGCCTGCGGCTTCTCGGCCTTGGCGGGCGAGCCTTTCTTCTTGCGGCGGCGGCGTTTGCCGTCGAAGCGCGTCAGCTCATCCTGGTCGAGGAGGTCGGTGTAGGCGTCCTTGGGGTCGGGCTTCTCGCCGCCGTCGCGCTGGAGCGTCTGGGGCTTCTCGCCGCGCTTGTTCATCTCGATGATTTCGAAGACGCGCTCCGGGTCGAGGGTGACCAGGTTGGCGGCCACGTTTTTGCCGGAGGAGTAGGTCATCTCGCGCTTGAAGATGTCGGTCTTGAAGTGGTAGTATGTGGCGTCGGCGGTCTCGAGGCGGACGTTCTTCGGTGGCAGCGTCTTGACCACTTCGGCGTAGGCGTCGACCTCGTAGTTGAGGCAACATTTGAGCTTGGCGCACTGTCCGGCCAGCTTCTGGGGGTTGAGAGAGATGTCCTGAAAGCGGGCGGCGGAGGTGGCCACGCTCACGAAGTTGGTCTTCCACGAGGCGCAGCACAGCGGGCGACCGCAGGGGCCGATGCCGCCGATGCGACCTGCCTCCTGGCGCGCGCCGATCTGCTTCATCTCGATGCGCACGCGGAAGGCCTCGCTCAGCACCTTGATGAGCTGGCGGAAGTCGACGCGCTCGTCGGCGATGTAGTAGAAGATGGCCTTGTTGCCGTCGCCCTGGTATTCCACGTCGCCTATTTTCATAGACAGGTGGAGGTCTTCGGCAATCTTTCGGGCGCGAATCATCGTGTCGTTCTCGCGGGCGCGGGCCTCGGCATACTTCTCAAGGTCGGCGGGGCGAGCCTTGCGGAAAACGCGCTTGGGCTCGGTGCCGGGCTTGATGTTGGCCTTGCGCATCTGCAGGCGCACGAGGGCTCCGACGAGGGTGACCTGGCCGATGTCATGGCCGGGCGATGCCTCGACCGCCACCATGTCGCCTATCTCGAGGGGGATGCCGGTGGTGTTTCGGTAGAAGCCCTTGCGGGTGTTCTTGAACTGCACCTCCACCATGTCGTCATCGGCATATCCGCCGGGAACGTCCGAGAGCCAGTTGAAGCAGTGGAGCTTGCCTCGCGGGCCCTCGGCGTTGGCGCGTGCGGCCAGCGACGAGCGGCGTGCCTCGGCAGCCTTGTCGGAGTCGGAGGCGGCGCCGGACGCGGTGGTGGGTTTGTCTTTTTCTTCGCTCATAGTCAGTGACTTACGCTAAAAAGGGAGGATGACTTATTTTGCGAAGGCCACGGAACGGGTCTCACGGATGACGGTGATCTTGACCTGTCCGGGATAGGTCATCTCGTCCTGGATGCGCTTGGCGATTTCGGCGGAGAGCTTTTCGGTTTCGACGTCGTCGATCTTGTCGGCGCCGACAATCACGCGCAGCTCGCGGCCGGCCTGGATGGCGTAGGTTTTGATGACGCCGGGATAGCTGAGGGCCAGCTGCTCGAGGTCTTTGAGGCGTTTGATGTATGCCTCGACGATTTCGCGGCGTGCGCCGGGACGTGCGCCGGAGATGGCGTCGCAGACCTGCACGATGGGGGCCAGGAGCGAGGTCTGCTCAACCTCGTCGTGGTGGGCGCCGATGGCGTTGCAGATTTCGGGTTTTTCCTTGTATTTCTCGGCGAGTTTCATGCCCAGGAGTGCGTGGGGCAGCTCGGGCTCTTCGTCGGGCACTTTGCCGATGTCGTGGAGCAGGCCGGCGCGGCGTGCCTTCTTGGGGTTGAGGCCGAGCTCGGCGGCCATGATGGCGCAGAGGTTGGCCGTCTCGCGCGAGTGCTGGAGCAGGTTCTGGCCGTAGGACGAGCGGTATTTCATCTTGCCGACCATGCGGATGAGGTCGGGATGGAGGCCGTGGATGCCCAGGTCGATGGCGGTGCGCTTGCCGGTCTCGATGATTTCTTCCTCGATCTGCTTGCGCACTTTGGTGACCACTTCCTCGATGCGGGCGGGGTGGATGCGGCCGTCGGCGACGAGCTGGTGGAGGGCAAGGCGTGCCACTTCGCGGCGCACGGGGTCGAAGCCGGAGAGGACGATGGCCTCGGGGGTGTCGTCGACGATGATTTCGATGCCGGTGGCGGCCTCCAGGGCGCGGATGTTGCGGCCCTCGCGGCCGATGATGCGGCCCTTAATCTCGTCAGAATCAATGTGGAAGACGGTCACGGAGTTCTCGATGGCGGTCTCCGTGGCGGTGCGCTGGATGGTCTGGATGATGATGCGCTTGGCCTCTTTGTTGGCGGTGAGGCGGGCGTCGTCCATGATGTCGTTGATGTATGCTGCGGCGGCGGTTTTGGCCTCGTCGCGCAGGCTCTCGATCAGTTTCTCTTTGGCTTCTTCGCTGGAGAGGCCGGAGATGTGCTCGAGGGTGTCGCGGGCCTTGGCTTCCATGGCGGCGACGTCGTTCTGGCGTATTTCGAGGGCGGCAATCTGCTCGTTGAGTTTGGTGCGCTGGGCCTCGAGCTCGTTGCGGCCGCGCTGGTTCTCGCTCTGCTGCTGGTTGAGCTGCATCTCGCGCTGTTTCTGCTTGGCCTCGGCGTTCTGGACGCGGCTCATGCGCTGGCCGGCCGTTTTCTCGGCTTCGGCGGTGATTTTCATGGCTTCTTCGCGGGCTTCGAGGACTTTGCCTTTCTTGAGGTCTTCGGCCTCGCGCTCGGCGTCGGCCACGATGGTGCGTGCGCGTGAGGAGGCGCTTCGTCGCTGCACGGCCATGGTAGCGGCCACGGCGATGCCGCCTACGACCACAGCGGTGATGAGTATATAAATGAAAATTTCCATAGTTTATTGTTGGTGAATGAGTTACTAAATAATTTTATGGTATTTTGTTTAAGTTTGTTGTTTTATGGGGTTGAGGGTTAAGGGGGTGATAATTAAGAGACTAACACGAGGGGACCGCAAGCCGCAGGCTTGCGGCACGGTGGGAGGACGAAAGGCCGGCGGGCGCCGGAGATTCGGCGCGGCGGCCATTTCAGGCGCCGGCGGGGCGGCCGGAGGCCCGGGGAAAAAACGGCAACAGGCGGCACGGGCGGCCTCCGCCGGGCCCGGGGATGCGGGCGATGCGGGGAGGGCGGCTGTGCTGCCTGCTGTAAAACATTGACCGATAGGCCGGGAGGGCCGGGGCTTTCGGGACCGTGAGCCGCAGGCTCACGGCACGGTGGGGAAGCCGGGGCGCCGCGGTGGGGCGCCGGGGGCGGTCGGTTGCCTGACGGTTATTCTATCTCGAGGAGCCGGTCAAGCTCCGCCTCGAAGTTCTCGAGGAGCGACTGCTGCTCCTCGCCCTGGCGGAGGGTCTCGTAGTAGAGCTTGGCGAACTGGTAGGCTACCATGGCAAGAACTTCCTTCGAAGTCTTGTCGCTGAAGCGGTTACGCCAAGCTATCCACAGACGGTTCACGTTATATTCGGCCGTGCGCACCACCTCCTCAGCATCGTCGGGGACGGTCATGCTGATGGGCGCCACGTCGGCTATCTTTATTGTTATCTTCTGTTGTCTGGTCATCTAAAGCGTCTGTCAGGCAATGTTTTACTCGCGGAGGGTGGGGTCCGGGAGGGCTCTCACTCCTTGAGGTCAGCGATACAGCGGTCTATCTCCCGCATCAAACCGGCAATCCTGGCGCGCGTCTCGTCCAACGACTCGCGGCTTGGAGCGATTGTTGAGACGACGGTGAGGTATTCCACCTGCATGCGCAGTGTCTGGAGCTCTTTGTCACGCTGTCGCAGAGTGCGGCGCAGGTCCTCAACCTGGTCAAGGGCCTGTTTACGTTCCTCGCTGACGCGGCGGTAGCGCTGTGTCAGGAAACGGCTTTTCTCGCTGAGACGGTTCAGCGTGTCGCGGAGGTCAGATGCCATTATGCCAATTTTTCACAAAAGTAATAAATTCCCGCGACTCATGCAAATATCTTTTAACAATATTTCCGAATCGGACGCTTTTTGGCAGTTCCGGAGGCTGAAAAAGGTAGGGAAGGGCACGAAAAAACGGGCCATGACACTCGGTGTCACGGCCCGTTGTGCGGGGGAAACGCTTTTTCTTGCGCGAGGCGCGATTTACTTCACGGCGTCGGCAAGCTCGGCGCCCTGTTTGAACTTAACGCTCTTGCGGGCGGCGATGGTGATGGTTTCTTTGGTGCGGGGGTTGATGCCCTGGCGCTCGCCTTTCTCAACAACGGCGAAGGTGCCGAAGCCGATTACAGACACTTTGTCACCCTTGGCAAGAGCCTCGGTAACGGCGGCAACGGCGGCTTCTACGGCCTTTTTGGCGTCAACTTTGGAGAGACCGGCCTTTTCGGCTACGGCATTGATAAGTTCTGTCTTATTCATAGGAGAAATATGATTAGGAATTTGTTAATAAGTTAATAGTCAGAATGAAACGGAAGAAATATTTTTGCAAACATACAAAAAACATTTCATACCACAAAGAAAAAGGAGAAAAAATTGTGGCAAAAAGGCTAAAAATCACCTTTTTGGCGCCTTTTTAACACGTTTTTACGCCTGATATGCCCTCCGAACGGGGCTTTTTCGCTATCTTTGCATAGTGTTAGGCGCCGGCTGTGCGGACCACGTGAAGCGGTGCCCGGAGGGGCGTGCCGACGCCCCGGACCCGACATTCAGAAACTACACAAACACTATTTTCTCATACAACGCATTATGTACAAAAGCCTTTTCCGGAACATGCCGCCGGTGACGAAGAACCTGCTCATCATCAACATCCTGATATGGGCGCTCATGGAGTTCATTCCGCCGCTGGCAGCACAGATCGACCGCTATGCCGCCCTCTACTACTGGCAGAGCTCCGATTTCCAGCCCTGGCAGCTGGTGAGCTACCTGTTCGTGCACGCCAACTTCGGCCACCTGTTCTTCAACATGTTCGCCCTGCTCATGTTCGGCGGCATCATCGAGCGGTCGCTGGGCAGTCAGCGCTTCCTGTTCTATTATATCTCGTGCGGCATCGGCGCCGCGCTCATCCAGGAAGGCGTGTTCACGCTGATGGCCTCGCATTATGCCTCGCTGTTCACGCCCCAGCAGCTGACGTTCCTGCAGGACAACGCGTCGGCGCTCGTCCACGGCGAGTCGGTGTTCGGCTCTCCCGAGATGGGCATGCTGCTGAACACCCCCGAGGCCGCCAGCTACATACTGCTGCTGCAGACGCCCACCGTCGGCGCCAGCGGCGCCATCTACGGCGTGCTCCTGGCCTTCGGCGTGCTCTACCCGAATCTGCCAATGTACATTATGTTCGTGCCGATGCCCATCAAGGCCAAGTGGGTGGTGATCGGCTACGGCGTCATCGAACTCCTCGCCGGCCTGGGTAACATCGACTCGTCGGTGGCCCACTTCGCCCATCTCGGCGGAATGATATTCGGCCTGCTGATGCTTCTGCACTGGCGCCGCAAGAATGTGATTACCAGCGGTATACACGATGACTTCCACGACCTCTGACGCGTGGCTCCGCGCCCTGCGCACCGACCGCGTGTGGCAGCTGATGATGCTGAACCTCGCGGTGTTCGTGGCGCTGCACGTGCTGGCATGGTGCGGCGTGGCGGACACGGCGCTGGCGGCGGCCACGGCTCTCCCCGCACGACCCGTGGCGGCGCTCACACACGCCTGGACGGCAGTCACTTACATGTTCACGCAGTGGGACTTCTTCCACCTCGTCTTCAACATGATGTGGCTGTGGCTGTTCGGGCTGATGATGACGCGGCTGATGACGCCGGGGCGGCAGATTGTCGTTGCCTACGTTGTCGGCGGCCTTGTCGGCGCTGCGGTGTGGGTGATTTGCGGCGCGTTCTTCCACGCTCAGGGCATCCTCCTGGGCTCCAGCGCCGCCGTGCTCGCCGTGGTCGCCTACGGAGGCATCACGCTCGGGCGCACGCGCATACCGCTCGTGCTGTTCGGCGCGCCGCAGGTGCGCTGGCTGGCCCTGGTGGTCATCATTCTTTGCCTGCTCACCGACGGCACCACGCAAGGCATCCCGACGCTGGCCGTCCACTGCTCCGGAGCCATTGCCGGCGTCCTTCTCGGCCTTTGGCAACGCCGCCGAGCCATCCGCCCCCTGCGCCGCGCCGCCGCTGCCAAAGAACCGCCCTTCAAGGCCGAGTTCACCGCCGACGATGAGGCCGCTCTCGACGCTATCCTCGACAAGGTGCGCACGGGTGGATACGGCGCCCTCTCCCCGGCCGAGAAAAAGCGCCTGTTTTCGCTCTCTTCGCGCATCACCCGGCGCAAGCCTTAGCCATCGCGCGCACGTTCATTATATAACTCAGACATGAAAAAGCTCCTGCGCATACTCCTTGCCGTTGCCAACGTCATCACAGGCCTGAGCCTGCTGGCGGGGGCCTTCGGCGGCTATTACGACCCGCACGTCAGCACCGTCCCGGAGGCTTTCGTGCTGGCCCTGCCGGTGACGACCCTGGTCATGGTGGTGGTGCTGGTGCTCGACCTCGTGTGGCTGAGGATGTGGGCCGTGGGCGCTACGTTGCTGATGATGCTGTGCCTGCCCACGATTATGGAGGTGTTCCCCCTCAACGGCGGTCCGCGCCGGCTCACGCCCGTAGGACAGGAGCGCTCGTTCACGCTCATGACCTACAATGTCATGAACTTCGTGAACGTCAACGCCGACTACACCCGCGACATCAACCCCACGCTCGAAGAGGTTATGGCGGCCGACCCCGACATCGTGTGCATGCAGGAGGCCGAATATTTCTGCGCCCTGAAGAAGACGTGCGTTACCAAGGCGCAGATCGACAGCATCAGCGCCCGCTACCCCTACACTCTGATGCCTAAGCAGACGTTCATGACCATACTCTCGCGCTATCCCCTCACCCTGCTTGCCGACATCAAGGAGCCGGTTATGGGCGGCACTGACATCGTCGTCGTCCGCGCCGACATCCACGGCGAGCCCGTCGTCATCATGAGCGTTCACCTTCAGTCGATTCACTACATCCCGTCGGACAGAATCGGCGAGCAGGTGACCGAGCTGGACCGTGTGCTGGCCGCGTCGGCGCTGCGTGCCGACCGTGCGAAGGTGCTGCTTGAGGCCATACGTGAGTATGCCCCCGAGGGACGTCTCATCATCTGCGGCGACTTCAACGATGTGCCCGGCTGCTACACGCTGCGGTTGCTCGCGCGCGCCGGCCTGCGCTCCGTCAACACTCGTGTGGGCCACGGATATATGCCCACCTACAACACCGCCCGCAAGTTTTTCACCATCGACCACATCCTCTATCGCGGCGCCCTGGAGCCCGTGTCGCTCACGCGCGGCAACATCCGCAACTCCGACCACTATCCCCTCACGGCCCGCTTCGTCATTGAGTAATCCCCCCACAGCAAAATTTGGAATAAGAAGCAGACAGGCACCCCGGCAGAAATGCCGGGGTGCCTGTCTGTCAGGGGGTTAGGGATGGGGATAGGCGGCGGTTATTTGAGGCCGCGGTGGTTGAGGAGGCCCTGGACGGAGGGTTTGTGGCCGCGGAAGCGCACGAACAGCTCCATGGGGTCTTCCGAGTCGCCTTTCTCCAGGATGTTCTCCTTGAAGGACTTGGCGGTCTCCGGGGCGAAGTTCGTCTCCTTGAAGTGCTCCCATCCGTCGCAGTCGAGGACCTCGGCCCAGAGGTAGGTGTAGTAGCCGCAGGCATACTCGTTGCTGCCGAAGATGTGCTTGAAATAGGGCGAACGGTAGCGGTAGGTGATGGTCTCGGGCATGCCTAACTGCTCGGTGACCTTGGCCTCGAAGGCGGCGGGGTCGACGGTGTCGGAGTCAGTGGGGTTGAGTTTGCCGTACTGCAGGTCGAGCAGGGCGGCGCCCACGAGCTCGGTGGCGCGGAAGCCCTGGTTGTGCTTGCCGGCGGCGATAATCTTCTGCACGAGCGAGTCGGGAATCACCTCGCCGGTCTTGTAGTGGCGGGCGTAGACCTTGAGCAGGTCGGGTGTCCAGGCCCATTTCTCGTTGATTTGGGAGGGGAGTTCCACGAAGTCGCGGTCGGTGTTGGTGCCGCTCTGACCCTTGTAGCGTGCGCGGGTGAGCATGCCGTGGAGGCCGTGGCCGAACTCGTGGAAGGCGGTCTCAACCTCGTCGATGGTGAGCAGGGCGGGAGTGTCGCCGCTGGGTTTGGTGAAGTTGCCGACGTTGTAGATGATGGGACGCGAGGAGGTGCCGTCAGGATTCTCCCACGAGCCCTTGAACTCGCTCATCCATGCGCCCTGGCGCTTGCTGGCGCGGGGGAAGTAGTCGGTCATGAACACGGCCACGTGCTCGCCGGTCTTGGCGTCGGTGACATCGTAGACCTTTACCTCGTCGAAGTATTTGGGGGCGTCGGGCATCTCGGTGAACTTCACGCCGTAGTTGCGCTCGGCCAGGTAGAAGATGCCTTTGACAACGTTGTCGAGGGCGAAGTAGTTGCGCAGCTCGCTCTCGTCGAGGGCGTACTTCTGCTGACGCACTTTCTCGTTGTAATAGTAGTAGTCCCAGGGCTGAATCTTCACGCCTTTGCCTTCGGCGTCGGCGATGGCCTGCATCTCGCTGACCTCTTCGGCGACGCGGCGTTTGGCGGGTTCCCAGATCTGCATGAGCAGGTCTTCGGCGGCCTTGACGCTGCCGGCCATGACGGCGGAGGTGGCGTATTCGCCGAAGTTGTCAAAGCCGAGGAGTTTGGCCTTTTTGGCGCGCACTTTCAGGATTTTGTCGATGACGGGGAGGTTGTTGTATTCGCCCGAGGATGCCAGCGAGGTGTAGGCCGTGTAGACCTTCTCGCGGAGGGCGCGGTTGTCGGCATACTGGAGCACGGGCAGGCGCGAGGGGTTGTGGAGGGTGAGGACATACTTGCCCTCGAGGCCGCGTGCCTTTGCCTCGTCGGCGGCCACGGCGACATTGGCGGCGGGGAGGCCGGCCAGGTCGGCGGCGTCATCGACCACGAGCTGCCAGGCGTTGGTGGCGGCCAGCAGGTTGCGGTTGAACTGTATGTAGAGGTCGGCGAGCTCGGCGTTCAGCTTTTTGAGCGTCTCCTGGTCGCGGGCGTTGAGGAGGGCGCCGTTGCGGGCGAAGTTCTTGTAGAGCTTCTCGACATAGCGCTTCTGATCTTTGGCGAGGCCGAGCTTGTCGCGGTTGTCGTAGAGGACCTTGATGCGCTTGAACAGGCCGGGATTCATGGCCACCTCGTCGGCATGGGCGGTCATCATCGGCTCGAAGTCTTTGCCGACGGCCTCGAGGTCGGGGGTCATATTGCTCTCTGAGAGAGCCATGTAGACGTTGGCGACGCGGTCGTATGTGCGGCCGGCGCGGTCGAGGGCGAGGACGGTGTTCTCGAAGGTGGGCGCTTCGGGATTCTTGACGATGGCGTCAATCTCGCGGTTGTGCTCGGCGATAGCTGCCTTGAGTGCGGGCAGATAGTGGGCGGGCTTGATTTGCTCGAAGGGCGGGATCTCGTACTTGGCGGTGTAGGGAGCCAGGAAGGGGTTGGCATCCTGTGCCGGGGCGGTACCGGCGCCCATGGCGGCTGCAACAGCCATCATAATAATGCTTTTTCTCATTGGTCGGTTATATTGTTTTTTTTGTGATTGAGTTTTTTTTCGGCAGCCGCAGGCTGCCGACACGGTGCTCCGCTGCTATATATAATAATGTGTATATATAAGGGTAGACGGCGGGGAGGCCGAAAAGTTTAGCTACAAAGGTACGAAATAATCCGGTAAAGTGCAAAAGCGGGGGCGCGGAGGAGGGCGAGCCGGGCGGCGGAACGGGCGTGGAGGGCGGTTTTGGGGACGGGCGAGAAAGCATAATTTGTTTGTGGTGAGTTTTTTTTGTAACTTTGCTCATTGAAAACTGCGCTCCATGCCCGGTGGCATTCCCTTTGATGTATGCAGGTAGTGTGTCTGCATGCATAATTTGTTATAAATCATCGCGTTATCCTTGCTGCTTACGCTTGTTGCTCCCATGCTCCCCGCGAACATAAACCCCGTCACGGCATGGCTTCCGTTCACTTGATGCTGCCTTGTTCACGACGTCTCTCTATAAAATTCACCTTTTTTACTCTCCTCAGAAAAAATAATTCTTACTCTCTTTAAAAAATCTAAAACATCCGCTCTCCTAAAAAACGTATCAGCATTCTGAGAAAAATCCCTTGATGTTTCAATCAACCCCAAACTTGTAAAACAAACAAAATCAAATCTAAACAATAACTATTTAATCCCGATCTTATGAAATCGAAATTTACGCGCACATTGCTCGCACTGCTTGTTGCGGGCGCCGGCACACTTTCGGCTTCGGCTGAGCAGGGTTTGGTGTCATACGCGTATGACATCCAAGTTAACAGCGCCACTAAGACAGCGCCCACGGTGTCTTATAAGCTAACTTACCCTGCGCAGAAAGTAGTCGTTCAGGCGCTGGTGAACGGATAAGCAACGCCCCCGGGAAGGCCATGTCTTATTGGTCAATTGCAGAAGCCAAGAGCGACGCCACCGATGGCACGGCCACGTCGGTCACCGTGAACCGTGACCCCAACTCCGCCAACTTCGGCCAGGTGCTGGTGGCACATACCGACGG